>JAOUOP010000101.1 GCA_029880325.1 Myxococcales bacterium
CGCGGCGATCCATTGCACATCCTCTTCACGCAGCTCGTTGACTTGCTTCTGCGTGATCATGCCGCGGTCGCCTACCAGCACAAAGTCGGCAAGGCCGAAGCGCTCGCGTAGCATTCGTACCTGCGGCATGAGCGTCTTGGTGTCGCCGACGTTTCCTTTGAAGACCGACACGGCGACGGGACAGCCACGCCGGTCGGTAAGCAAGCCGTAGTTGACCTGCAGCTTTCCTTTCTTCCCGTCGCGGTTGTAGCCATACGCGGCAAGGGGGCAGTGGCTGCCCTCGACATAGCTCGAACTCAGGTCGTAGAGCGCCATGGCACCCTCGTGGAGGTGGCGCTTGGCAAGTCCGGCTTCGATTGCCTCTTGGCGTTCGAGCAGCCAATCCATCGCCGTGTACAGCTCGTCTTCGGTGGCGTCCTGGGCGTCGAGCAACTCGGGTAGCGTGGTGGTCGTCAGGCAGGTGGCGGTGGCGAGCTTGGAGCGAGGGTCGATGATGCGTGCGGCGATCATGGCCAGCACCAACTGCCGCTGGCGACAGGCATTGGCGGCCAAGAGCTTGTCGAGCTTCAAGCGCCTGATGGCCGTCACGACGGCAGCTGCGTGGCCGTGGAACTTCAGCCTAAAAAAGGCCGTGCCACTGCCTTTGGCGCGTCGGTCGTGTCCGAGCTAGCCTTTCCGCCATGCTTGACTTGAAACGTGGACTTCGGGGGCGAAAACCGTCCCTGTCATGGACTTTGCCGCTGGCGGTGTGGCTGTGCGCCTGTGGTGGCGTACGAGACAAGGTTTGGGGGCCGGGCACCGGTGGCGATTTCGATCCCTGCAGTGGTGATCCGATCGTCACGCCGGTCGCCTGGATCGAAGAGCTCGAGGTCCACGATGAACGCGGCGATTCGGTGATGGGCACACCCGCTGATCTGCTCGGGCCCATCGCCGGCGAATGCAGCGCGCCCATCGATTGGGACGCCAGTGGTTTCAGCGATGATCAGGTCACGGCTCGCGGCGCCAGCGAAATCGGGGTGCAGGTCGAGATCGACGAAAGCAGCGTCAGACACGTGCAGCGAACGCCCCGCAATCCGGACGATGACGTTGTCTGCGCCGCGTTTTTGGAAGCGGACGTGACGGTGAGTCTCGCGACGGAGGACGGGACCTTCCGCGATGAGGGCCCGTCCTCGTTGATGTTTACGGCCGCCGGCCTGCAGCCGATGCCCCTGACGGTGGCGCTGGAGGATTCGGAGGGAAGCTTTGCCCTCGACCTCGGCTCCGGCGAGAGCGCCAGCCTGGAATACGAACTCGGCGCCACGGACTCCGACTGTGCCGGACGCATCGGTCTCATGGTGAGCAGAAGCTCCGGCTCGATGGGCTCCAGCACGGCAGGCCAGATCGGGAGCTGGTCCAAGACCGGCTGTCCCCTCGGCTCCACGGCGGTCGATCTCGATGGGCCCGACGGCCTGCTTCCGCGCGTCGAGGCCCTGTGGGGCGACAGGACCGTGCCCGCAGTCTGGGACGATGGCCAGCAGACCGAGCTGCTGGTCGAAGTGACCACGAGCGCCGAACGTGCCTGCGATGATGGCAGCGGAGCGAGCTTTCCCGTCGAGGTGCGCTACGGAACCAGCGATGGTCGCATTGAGCTACACACCACCGAAGGCAGCGTACGTACAGGTGACGGGCTTGAACTGTGGGTCAACGACGAATTCATGTGCGCGAGCGAGGACGACTCCCTCCCATATACGCGTGCGGATTGTCGCGTCGTCGATTCCATTACCCTCCAGTTCGCGCTGCACGAAAGCGCCGCGAGTGCGACCTTCGGCCTCGAAATCTACAGTAGCGTGCGCGATGAGGGCCGCGACGAGCCCCTCGACCATTTCCTCGAGTACCGCTGAATTCCAGCGGGTCGGCGTCGAACACTGCGCCAGGCCAGCTCTCGGCGGTGGGACGCGAACAGGATCTCACGGACGCAGAGCGCGTTTTTTGCGGTGCTCTAACCCACCGCAACGCGCCAACGTCCACGCCGAAAGAGCACGATGCCGACGCTGGCGGAGAGGGTGTAGGAGAATGTCACGGCGATCCAAACTCCGGCGGGACCCAGGGCGAAGGGACGGGCCAGCAGGTAGGCCAGCGGGAGCTTGACCAGCCAAAAGCAGAAGAGGTTCACGGCCAGGGGCACGCCGGTGTGGCCCGAGCCGTTGAACGCCTGCACCATGACCATGCCCCAGCCATAGAAGACGTAGCCATAGGCGATGATGCGCAGGCAGGAGGCGCCCTCGCGAAGCACGTCGGCGTCGCGGGTGAACCAGCCGATGATGGTGGTGTCAAAGACGACGATGACAATGGCGAAGAGCGCGAGGAAGGCGGTGTTGTACCAGCCGCTGAGCCACACCGACTGGGCCGCGCGCTCCGGCTGACCGGCTCCCAGGTTTTGACCGACCAGGGTGGCTGCGGCGTTGGCCAGGCCCCATCCGGGCAGCAGGGCGAAGATCAGCACGCGCACCGCGATGGTGTAGCCGGCCAGCACCACGCCGCCGAAGGGAGAGATGATGCGTATCAGCAGGATCCAACTGGCGGTTTCCACCAGGTTCTGTCCAATGCTGCCCACCGACATTCGCAGAAGCTGCGCGATGATCGGCGGGCGCAGCTGCAGATGGCGCACCGCCACGCGCATCTCGCGGGCGCGGCGCAGGCGCGAAAGTTGGTAGAGCACGCCGGTGCTGCGTCCGATCAGGGTGGCGATGGCGGCGCCTTCGAGGCCGAGCTCGGGGAAGGGGCCGAGGCCGAAGATCAGGCATGGGTCGAGCGCGATGTTGATGCCATTGGCCACCCACAGCGCGCGCATGGCACCGGCGGCGTCACCTGCACCGCGCAGCACCGAGCCCAGCGTGAAAAGCAGGATGATCGCGGGTGCGCTGACGAAGAGTGTCGCCGTGTAGCGGGCGCCGATGCCGATGACGGGCTCAGCGGCGCCCATCATCCGCAGCAGCTCTGGCGCGAAGGCGCCGCCGGGGATGGACAGCACCAGGCCGATGAGCGCTGCCACCAGCGCGACCTGCACGGCGGTGAGCGCGGCTTCGTCGTGGCGCTTTTCGCCCGTGCGCTGGGCGACCAGCGACATCGCCGGCACGCCCAGACCGAAGCCGAGCGAGTAGATCAGGATCATCAGCGCCTCGGTCAGCCCCACGGCTGCGACCGCGTCGGCGCCGAGCCGGGAGACAAAGAAGACGTCGACCACTCCGAACAGGGACTCCATCCCCATCTCGAGCACCATCGGGATCGCCAGTAGCGCGATGGCCGTGCGCAGGTCGCCGCGCGTGAAGTCATGCTCTTCACCGGAGAGCGCCCCTCGCAGGAGCGCGAACGTGCTGCGGCGCTCGGTACTGGAGGGGGCCATGGGGAGGGGCGCACGGTAGCACGGCGGTGATCGGGGGGCTCATCGTTCCGCCTTGGGAGCGTTCGGTCCGCACCCCGCGGTAGGCTCAGCGGTAGGCGGTCTGCGTCCACGGCCGCGTCACTTCAAGGCGCCCAGCGCGTTGCGTCCCGGCTCGGCCAGATCCAAGAGCTGCACGGCAAACAGACCAACGCATTGGGGCTCCGTCGAAGCCGCGATCCCGCTCTGCATCTGGCGAAAGTATTGCAGCTGAAGCTCCCGCAGGCGCCGCAGGTCGGCCCTGGACACTGCGAAGAGCGAATACCCGAATAACCCAGGGCTGCCATCCAACATTCGCTGCTGGGCGACGCCGGCCCACATTCCCTTGAGCTGCCGCGCTCGTCTGGAGCAGTGGATGCGCCGGGGGAGCCACCGACGACATCGAGGGTTCTTGCTCGCCGGCCCCCACCATCCGCATGGTCGAGCTCGACGAAACGATCGCGGAGTTCGAAGCCTCCCCCCGGGACCTCATCGACGCGGTTGTCGGTACGCGCAGCCACCGTATCAAGTGGGTGCCCAACTGCTCCAGCGGCACGTGCGCAGCCCGGCTCTCCAACGCGAACATGACTTGCGAAATCGACCAGGCGCTGTTGCCCACGGTGAGCGGCAGCACGTCCGAGTCGTTCCAGTCGGAGGCAGTGATGAAGTGCTGTATGCGCTGATGATGCCCGTCGACCCGCTGCGGATTCGGGTTTGAACGCGCAGCGATCGGCTCCAGGCTCGCTCGCGATCGACACGAAGGTGGAAGTCGTGGGGCGCTACGCGCTGCCGAACCTGGACGCGATCTCGAGCGGGAGGTTCCTGCAGACGAACGCAGAGGCCATGGAAGCGGCCGCATCCACGCTAGCAGCAAGGATAGCCACAGCGCTGATTGGTCGGGTTGTTGAACGCGGTCACGGGCATCACCACATAGTCGGCATCACCACACAGTCGCCCGCGCCGCGCGCCCTGCGCCTCAGCGCTCCAAAAAAGCCAGCACCTGCCGAACCGCCTCCGGGTGGTTCATGATGAAGGTGTGGGTGGCGTCGACCACGCGATGCTCGGCGCCCGCCAGCCGCGTTTCCTCGATGCTGACGATGCCGTCGCTTTCGGGATCGTTGTGGGGTAGCCAGGCGGGGTTGCTGCCGCCGGCCAGGATCAGGGTCGGTAGCTCGGGGATGGGCAGCTGGGCGTAGAACTCGCGGTCGCCGAGCAGCTTGCCCGCTTCGCCCGTCAGGCTGCGGTAGATGCGGCTCTTACGACTTGCCCGGGCCAGCGCTGGTGAGCGGTTGGGCGGCGCCAGCATCACGAAACGCTCGAAGCCCGGCGGCAGTTCGGCGACGACCATGCGTGTGATGATGTTGCCCAGGGAGTGACCCACGACCGCATAGCCAGCAGCCGAGCCGCCGGCCTGCGCCGCCTGCACCCGCCGCACGTGGGCCACGAAGTCGCGCGCGATGCGGTCGAGGGGCGTGCCCATGACCTGATAGCCAAAGTTAGAGGGTGCATGGCCCGCCGCCCGCAGACGCAGGCCCAGGGCCGCCATCGAGGCCCGCGAGCGCCCCATGCCGTGGATCAGGAAGACCCGCATGGCTCGAACCGGACCCCGGACTAGAACGAGCCCGAGCCGCCGGTCTTGCAGTCGACGCAGGCCGGGGCGTTGGGGGTGTCCTGGCAGCTGGGCGGGCAGTAGTTGGTGCGGTTGAAGACGTAGGGGTTGCCGCTGCCGTCGTCGACTTCGTCGCACTGGATGCTCTTGCCCTGGACGCTCATCTCGCCGTAGCCGCCGGAGCGATCGAATTCATCGGCGCACTGGGAGTTGGGCGAACTCCAGGAGGGCAAGGCCGGTAGCTCGACCACCTCGCCGGGCTCCGGGTACCAGACGTCGACGCACTCCTGCATGATTTCGCAGTCGTCGGGCTGGGGGTTTTCCACGTCGCCGGCCTTGATGGTGAAGCAGAGTTCGAACTGACCGGCGCAGTCGACCTTCAAGGTGCTCTCGCTCCAGTTACCCGTGGGCACGTCCGGCGGCTCGGAGATGTTGCTACCGCAGTCGATGCCCCCGGTGCCGTCGAGCTTGCTGGAGTAGAGGTAGGTGTTGGTGCCGCGGAAGATGCAGGGCGAGAGGTTGGTCAGCGCCCAGGTGCCCGACGAGAAGCAGCGGCAGGAGCTGGGGCCGCTTTCAGCACCCTCCACGGGTAGCACGTAGCCTTCGCAGGGACCCCAGGTGAGGCCGAACTCCGGGTCGTTCTTGCACAGGGTCATGCCGTCCTCGCAGATGCCCTGGTTGCGATTGATGCGCTTGCCGGGCCAGCAGGCCGCCACCTCGCCCTCGGTTTCGCAGCGGCAGCCCTGGCGGTTTTTGTCGGCCGGGCACTCCAGGGTGCCTCCCGGATCGGCACCCACTTCCATGACCCCGTCGGGGCCGCAGTAGGGCGGCGGATCATCGGCGATGAAGAAGGCGTCGGCCGCGGGCGCCGCGTCGAAGGTGGGCTGGTCGGGGTTGGCGTTCTGGAACTGACCGCCGTCGAAGCTTCCAGTACCAGTGTCGATACCACCGTCGCCTTCGGGGATCGGGCCGCCCACCTCGCCAGCACAAGCCGCTCCGAGCAGCCCCAATACCAGCGCGAGCAACGGGATCCAGCGCCCGTGTGTCGTCAAGTCCTTCGCCATCGCCTGCCGTCCTCCGTTTTTTTGGTGTACCGCACTGCAGGGGTCCCGGTCGAGCTTGGCGTGGAGCCGCGGTCGGCGCCGCCCCCGCCCGTGCCCATTTTTTCGGCTCCGCGCCTTGACGGCGACTCTAGCGGTGCATACTGTTACAGCATGCGCTGTTACATCAAACAGTGACGTTTTTACACACGGGAGTACCACCATGCACGAGCTGGACGGATTGAGTAAGGCGGAGCGTTCCGAGCGGGCGGCCATCGAGCGGCAGGTGCGGGCGCGGGCGGCGCGCAAGGTGGGCTCGCGCCTGGGCTTCTACTGGCACGCCTCGGTCTTCCTGATGGCCAACATGGCGATGCTGGCGATCAACCTGGGCTACAGCCCCGACACGCTGTGGTTTCAGTGGCCCCTGGGCGGCTGGGGCGCGGCCCTGATCCTGCACGCCTTCGCCACCTTCAAGGCGCCGGCCATGAGCGAGCGCATGATCGAGGCCGAGGTCAATCGCAAGCTGGCCGAGCGCGGCATCATTTGATGATGGCTTGAGCCGAGCGCAGCGCTGGTCGATGCTCGCGCCCAGCCATGCCGCGCCGACGCCCCAGAGCCGCATCCCACGGCGCCCTGCTGCTGCTGGCCCTGCTGCTTCTGTGCACCTGCCGCCCCGGGCGCGGCCCCGACTTCGGCGCCAACGCCCTGCCCGGCGGGCGCCTGCCACCGGGGGTAGAGCCTCGGCACTACACCCTGGAGCTCAACCTCGACCCCGCGAGGCCGAGCTTCTCCGGCCGCGTGCGCATCGCCCTGACCCTCGGGCAGCCGAGCGATCACATCTGGCTGCACGGCCGCGGTCTGCGCGTGGAGGGCGCGCGGCTTCTGGGCCAGGGCCGCCCCATCGAGGCCCGTTACCGCCAGCTCGACACCAGCGGCCTGGCTCGGGTCGAGCTCGAGCACCCGGCCGCCGCTGGCGAGGCCGAGCTGGAGCTACTCTTCAGCGCCGACTTCAACCAACAACTGGCCGGCCTCTACGCCCTCAGGGTCGACGGCCAGGCCTACGCCTTCACCCAATTCGAGCCGGTGGAGGCCCGCGCCGCCTTCCCCTGCTTCGACGAGCCCCGCTTCAAGACGCCCTTCGACATCGAGTTGACCATCGCGCCCGGCCACAGGGCCATCTCCAACACCGAGGCCGCTGCCGAAGAGGGCCTGCCCGACGGACGCAAACGCCTGCGCTTTGCCACGACCGAAAAGCTGCCCACCTATTTGATCGCCTTTGCCGTGGGACCGCTGGATCTGGTCGAGGCCGCCCCCATCGAGGCCCATGCCGCGCGCGGGCGCCCGCTGCCCCTGCGCGGGGTGGCCGTGCGCGGCCGCGGGCCACAGCTGGCCTACGGACTGGCCGGCGCCGGACCGCTGTTGAAAGAGCTCGAGCACTACCTGGGCCTCGCCTATCCCTACTCCAAGCTCGACCTCATCGCCGTGCCCGACTTCGGCGCTGGCGCCATGGAAAACGCCGGCGCCATCACCTTCCGCGAGTGGCTGCTGTTGCTCGACGCCGAGCGTGCCCCCGAACACCAGCGCCGCGCCTACGCCCAGGTGATGGCCCACGAGCTGGCCCACCACTTCTTCGGCAACCTCGTGACCATGCCCTACTGGGATGAGCTGTGGCTGAACGAAAGCTTCGCCACCTGGCTCGGGCATCGCACGGTGGCCGCCGTCCACCCCGACTACGGCTCGGAGCTGGACCTGCGCGCGGCCATCTTCGAGGTCATGAACGCCGACAGCCTGCAAAGCGCCCGCCGCATCCGCCAGCCCATCGCCTCGGCCCACGACATCAGCAACGCCTTCGACGCCATCACCTATCAGAAGGGCGCCGCCGTGCTGTCCATGTTCGAGCACCACCTGGGCGAGCCGGTCTTTCGCCGCGCCCTGCAGGGCCATCTCGAACGTCACGCCCATGCCGTGGCCGACGCCGCCGACCTGCTCGAGGCGCTGTCGAGCGCTCACGGCAAGGACCTGACGGCCGCGGCCGCAGGTTTCCTCGACCAGCCCGGCGTGCCGCTGCTGACAAGCGCCCTGTCCTGCGACGAACGCGGCGCCCGGCTCTCCCTGGAGCAGCGCCGCCACCTGCCCCTGGGCTCGGGTGCCGCGGATAACGCGCGCTGGCAGATCCCCGTCTGCGTGCGCCACGGTCGCAAAGGCCGCAGCGCCGAGACCGCTTGTACGCTGCTGACCGAGCCGCGTGGAGAGTTGACCCTGGGTCAAAGCTGCCCCGACTGGGTGATGCCCAACGCCGGCGCCAAGGGCTACTATCGCTTCGCCCAGCCCGCAGCCGAGCGGCGGGCGCTGCTGTCGAGCGGCTTTGCCGCGCTGACGGCGGCCGAGCGCCTGGCCGTGGTCGACTCCTGGAGCGCCGGCTTCCAGCGCGGCAGCCTCAGCGCCGCCGAGCTGCTGGAGGCGCTGCCCACGCTGGCGGTCGACCCCGAGCGCCGCGTGGCCACTGCGCCGATGGGGCTGTTGTATTGGATCGACGACCGCGTCGCCGACGACACAAGCCGCCCGGCCCTGCAACAGCTGGTGCGGCGCGTCTACCGACCGCGCTTCGAGCCCCTGGGGCTATCGCCCCGGGCCGATGACGACGGCGAAGCACGGCTGTTGCGCGCCGCCCTGGCGGGCCTACTCGCCGAGCTGGGCCAGGATCGCGACCTGCGCCGGCGCCTTGCGCGCATGGGCCGCATCCTGCTGGGCGCCGCGCCCGCCACCGGCGGTCGCGCCACCGAGGACCCGCCGGCGCCGGAGCTGCGCGACCTGGCCCTACGCGTGGCGCTGCAAGAAGGCGACGCAGCCCTCTTCGAACGCGCCCTTGCGGCGCTGGCGGCAAGTGACGACGCGGTTTTTCGCGGTGAGCTTCTCGGCGCCCTGGGTTCGGTTCGCAACGCCCAAAGCCCCCGCGCCCTCGCGCTCACCTTCCACTCCACCCTGCGCCGGGCCGAGGTGCTGACCCCCCTGTATCTGCAGCTCTCCGATCGGCGCACGCGCAGCGCCGCGCTCGACTTTCTCGTGACGCGTTTCGACGCCATCCTGGAACACATCTCCATCGGCCGCGGGGGGCGCCTGCCCAGCTTGGCCGGGGGTTTTTGCAGCAAAGCAGCCGCCGCACGCATCGAAGCGCTCTTCGAGCCGCGCCTGCGCGAACTCAGCGGCGCGCCTCGTAATCTGGCCGCCGCGCTCGAAGCCATCGCCATCTGCAGCGCGATGGTCGTCGCCCAGCGCGAAAGCGCCACTGCGTTCCTCGCTTCACAGCCAGTGCCCCCAGCTGACGGTTGAGACCGCGTTTGGCAGCTGCGACGCTTGAAACCGCATCCGGGTCATGCGATGCAAGTGCTGCACGCTGGGGAGCGTATGGTTCGATGGGTGTTATTGGATGCAAACTGACAATGGTGTTTTCTCCGGCGTGGCCATGGTCGCCGCGCTGCAGCGCGGGCATCGGCCTGCATCCGCGAGCGCGCTCGCACTGATCCTACTGCTAGCCCTCCAGGGCTGCGGCGGCGACGACTCGAGCGGGTCGAACGACGGCGAAGGCGGCAGCGGCGGAAGTTCCTCCGAGACGAGCGAGGACCCCGCCACCGATTCGACCGGCACGGGCGGCACGGGCGGCTCCGACACCGGCTCCGGCGGCGCGGGCGGCTCCGACACCGGCTCCGGCGGCGCGGGCGGCTCTGACACCGGCTCCGGCGGCGCGGGCGGCGCGGGCGGCACGGGCGGCAGCGGCGACAGCGCCACCGCTGCCGATTGCAGCGACCTGAGCTGCACGGCGCCGGCCAGCTGCGACGACAGCGAAGCCACCCCGCGCTGCGTCTGCCCCGACGGCTACCTCGACGAAAACGGCGACGGCAGCAGCTGCACCGACATCGACGAGTGCGCTGACGGCCTCGACGATTGCGACGCCCACGCCGACTGCGCAAACACCGACGGCGGCTTCACCTGCACCTGCCAGGCGCCGGCCTACAGCGGCGACGGCAAGAGCTGCAGCTGCGCCAGCGGCTACAGCCTCGACGGCGACAGCTGCAAGGCCGACGACGGCGTAAGCTGCGCCGCCGACGCCGACTGCGGCAACGGCCACTGCGTCGGCGGCACCTGCTGCCAAAGCGCCTGCGACAGCCCCGGCATCTGCGAAAAGGCCGACGGCGCCAGCTGCAGCGACGGCGCCACCTGCGTCTATGCCGACGCCGACGACGGCACCGACTGCGACGACGGCAACGCCTGCACCAGCGCCGACACGTGCGCGAGCGGCGAGTGCGCCGCCGGTGCCGCGGTCGAGTGCGACGACGGCCTTTTCTGTAATGGCGAAGAGACCTGCGACACCAGCCTCGGCTGCCAGGCCGGCACCGCGCCCACCGTGAACGACGGCGTCGACTGCACGGTCGACAAGTGCGACGAGGACAACGACGAGGTCGTCCACACGCCCGACCACAGCGTCTGCGACAACGGCAGCTTCTGCGACGGCGCCGAGACCTGCGACCCCGAGGCCGACTGCCAGGATGGCACGGCGCCCACCACCGACGACGGCATCGACTGCACGCTCGACAGCTGCGACGAGGACAACGACGAAGTCCTGCACGTGCCCGACCACGGCGAGTGCGACAACGGCATGTTCTGCGACGGCGCCGAGACCTGCAACCCCGCGTCGGGCTGCCAGGACGGCACCGCGCCCAGCCTCGACGACGGCGTCGCCTGCACCGACGACAGCTGCGACGAGGACAGCGACGAGGTCGTCCACATGGCCAACGACGGCAACTGCACCGACAACGCCGACAACGCCTGCAAAAACGACGTCTGCGACGCCGTCCTCGGCTGCCAGATCGAAAACGTCGTGGGCGACTGCGACGACGGCAACCCCTGCACCGTGGGCGACAGCTGCATGGCCGGCCTATGCCGGGCCGGCAGCGCCCTCGACTGCTCCGACGGCGAGGTCTGCACCGACGACCTGTGCGACTCCGGCGACTTCGACGGCAACCCCTGCTACTACGAAAACAATAATGCGGGCTGTGACGACGAAAACACCTGCACCACCAGCGACGTCTGCACCGGCGGCGACTGCGTGGGCAGCGGCAACGCCTGCGGCGGCAACGCCACCGACTGCAGCCCCGGCAGCCCCAACAGTTGCATCTGCGCCGAGGGCTACAGCGATGATGGCGCCGGCTCCTGCGCACCCGACCTCAACGAGTGCGAGAGCATCAGCTGCGTCGACAACGCCACCTGCGCCGACCCGAGCAACGCCATTGGCGACGCGGAGTGCATCTGTAACCCGGGCTTCGCCCCCGACCCCGACCCCGATACCGCCTGCATCGCCATCGACCTGTGCGCCGGCGACCCCTGCGGCATCGACGACGGCCGCGCCACCGAATGCACCCAAGACGGGCCCAGCAGCTACAGCTGCACCTGCGCGGCCAACTTCATGCCGGTCGACGACGGCGGCGGCGAGACCTGCTCCTGCGACTTGAACGGCATGTACGCCATCATGATCGCCACCGACCTCTCCTGGTCGGGCATCGAAAACGTCGAGGACGGCGCGGAAACAACCTACTCGTGGGCCCTCCGCAACCACAGCTACACAGCCGACGGCACGCTGGAAGCCGAGACCATCGGCTGCGGCGGCACCAGCCCCGACATCTGCGGCGCTGGCGCAGTCGCTGGCGAAGCCTACGGCCAGTTCCTGCCGATCCACATCTTCGGCCTGTCTTCGATGCCCAGCGACTGCTGGAACGGGGTGTGCCCGAGCGCATCGATCCCCTACGCCTTCGCCGGCCAGCTGTTCCAGCCGGGCCAGACTGCGGCCCTGCTCGGCATCGAGCTGACCGATCCCTTCGGCGCCTGGCCTGCGAGCCGCCACGACGTCGACGGCTCACCTGCCAACAACGGCGCCGTCTGGGCCAACCACGATGAGGACGGTGACGACGGCGTCACCATTTATGCGGTGCCTCCTGGCGGTTCGGGCTCGCTCAGCGTCGACCCCCTCGACCCCTACGGTGCGGACTCCCCGATCTGCCCGCGTGCCGACGATACGGCCGACCGCTACAGCTATGCTTGGTGGCCTGGAGTCGGCTCTGGATTTTTGGGCTTTCCGGCCCTGCGGCGCGTCAAGCGCTTCCATGCCGCCTCGCGCATCATCAGTGAACTCGACGGAAACTTCGACAGCTGCGACCTGATCACAGGCGACGTCATCGGCCCCGACAACGGCAAAATCCTGAGCGAAGGCCGCTTTGCCGGCTGCGTGCGGTGCTCCTCGGGCGAGGGGGCGAACTGCCGCAACACCAGTTGCGAAGACGCGCTGATCGACTTCTACGACGAGCAGCCCCAGACCCAGCAAGTCAACGGCTCCAGCTTCGTCATCAAGCGCGTCCCCATCGACACCACCTGCGAAGAAGTGCGCTCGATGAGCTTCCCCTAAGTCGCCTCCGGACCCGCGCCCGAGGATTTTTTCGGGCGCGGGTCGAATTGCTGAAATCGGCGCGGCGCGCTGGCCGATAGATGGAACGTGCGACCACGCTCGACCCATCCCAGAGCGCCGACCGGTTTGAAACCACCGCAACTTCGCCGGTTTGGCGGGTTCAGCGCATCGCTACGGCACCTCGAAGTCGCTGGGCTACGCCTTCGGCATCGTGACCGCGCGCTGAACCCGCTCTCCCTCGCGAGTTTGCGGCGATTTCGAACCGGCCGGCGCTCGAGGCCGCTTCGCCGCGCCGCGCTTTGTGCGCTGCTGTGGCTCGGGGGCTGTGCAACGCCGCTGCCGGCGCTGGTGATCGGCGTCGCCGGAGGAAGCTCGAGCGCGGGCGGTGGCGCTTCGCGCTGGCTGCGGGCTGGCGCTGGCCTGCGCTTTCAGCTCGAGCGCACACAGCGCGCAGCCAGTGATGGCGTCGCGTCCGGCGCCATCACCTACGGCACAGTGCCCGCACCGTACGCCAGCTGCCAGGACTCGCCGCTATGCGCCTGGCAGCGGGCCGAGCAACGCGCGGCGCTTGCGCAGCTCGGCGTCGTCGACCCGGAGTTGCCCTGATGCGTATCCTGAACATCCTCGCCTGGCTGCTCCTGTCAGCCTCCATGGCCTCGGCCCAAGCCAGCGACCCTTCGACCGACGGCACCATCGAGCGCGCCCCGGCCCAAGCCGCCGCCGAAAAGCCCCCGCCCAGCGGCGCCGAGCTCGCCCGCGCCCAGCGCCGCTACCGCCATGAGCCCACGGTTGGCGCCGTCGTGCGCGCCCTACGCGCCGCCAGCCGCGGCGACCGCTCCGCGAGCCTCGCCGCCCGCGCCCGCGCCGCCGGCTGGGTACCGCGGCTCACGCTCAGGGCCCGCCGCGGCCAGGCTGTCGACATCTCGGCCGTGGGCAGCGACGAGCAGCTCAAGCTCTCCACCGACGACGACCTGATGCTCGAAGCCTCGCTCGTCTTCGAACTCGACCGGGTCGTCTTCCGCCGCGAAGAAGTCGCCCTCGAGCGCCAGGCCCAGGCCGCGCGCATCCAGCAGCGGCGCCTCGAGCGGGAAGTGGTGGGGCTCTACTTCGAGCGCCGGCGGCTGCAGCTCGAACGCGACCTTTTGGGCCAGGACGGCCCCGAGCACGCCCTGCGCATCGCCGAAATCGAGGCCTTGTTGGATATCTTTACGAACGACGCGTTCACGCGCATGCTGGTCGCCTCGCCATGGAAAACCGCAGAAGCCATGCCCGCTACCAGGCGGCCGTCGTCGCCGAAGTCCAGCTCGACGGGGGCATCCTCGAAGGCGAAACCCGCGACATCTCCGAAGGCGGCGTCTCGCTAATCCTCGAGCAAGCCCTGGAAGAAGACAGCCAGGTCGCCCTGCAGCTCATCCTCACCCAGGACGGCATCGAAGACCCCGGCGAAGAGCCCTTCGAGGCCGACGCCCGGGTGATCTGGTCGGCGCCCACCGACGACGACCGCAGCATGACGGGCGTGCGCTTCGTCGGCGTCGACGCGCAGCAAGACGCGCGGCTCAGGCGTTTTCTGGCGGCCCTGGCCGAGTAGGCCATCAGAGCTTCCGGGCTTCATCAGGGCGCCGGCAGGGCCATCGGCAACCGCCGCCGTACTGCGCGGGCAGGGGCCAGCCAGCGGGCGCCGAGCAGCGCCAGCAAAAGCCCCGCGAGTAGCCCGCGGCCGAGCGCCGCCTCGACGACGGCGGGCGTGCCGAGCAGGGAAAACAGCGCTGCCATCGACAGCGCCGAGGCCACCAGCGCGACGAGCCCTCGAGCCCCGGCGCGCGCCGCCAGGCCCTGGGCCCGCAACCAGCCCAAAAGCCACCACGAAAGTGCCAGCTTGAGACCCAGCACGGCCGCCGAGCCCACGCCAGCGGTCGCCACCAGCGCCAGCGGCAGCGCCGCCGCGTGAAAACCGCCCAAACCGACAAGCGCCGTCATCGCGCTCACCGCGGCCCGAAGCCCCGCATCCAGGGCCGACCCCGTCTGTGCCCCGAGCCCCGCCCAGCACAGCCACAGTGAAAGCAGCCCCAGCCCGAGCGCAGGCCGCGTCGCGACCGCCCACTGCCCGGGCCAGCTACCTTGGGCCGCCACCAGCGCCTCGAGCGACGCGCCACCATCGAGGGCCGCCAAGCCCGCCGGCAAAAGCCCCAGCAAAGCCGCGCAAAACGCCGGGCCCAGACCCCGCCGTGGACGGGCCCAAAGCGCCAGGGCAGCCAGCGTCACCGCGACGCCCGTGCACACGAGGGCCAGCGCGTGCACCGAAAACGCCGCAAAGACCCCGGGCCGCGCAGCCAGCAAAGCCAGCGAAAAAAGCGCCGAGGCCGCCAGTGCCCGATGCTGCCAGGGACATTTCGCGGGCGGCTGTGGGGGCCAGGTGGCGGGCGAAACCAACGCTCGCCAGCGCAAGCTCAGCGGCGAAAGCAGCAGCAACGACACAAGTGCCCAGGCCAGCGCTGCGCTCAGGACGCCCAGGGCCAGCTCTCCACGCGGCCCGGCGGCGGCCAGGGTCGCCGCCATGCCCGGCTCGGCGCCCAAGCCTGAAAGCGAGAGCAGCACCAGGCGGTCACCGCCACCACCGGGCGTCTGCACCCGGAGCTGCAGCCGCGGGGCGCCGGGCGGCGGCAGCACATCGGCTGGCGTATGGATGCGCACCCCGGCCGCCTCGCTCAGCACATCGCCGCTGCGAATCCCGGCCATGGCGGCGGCGCTCGCATCCCGCGCCCAGCGTACCGAAAGCCCCTGGGAAGTCGGCTGATCATCGGCCAGCACGATGCCCAACTCCAGCAACAACCGCTCGGCCTCCGCCCGCGCCCGGCGGCGGGCCCCCACGGCGGCGCCGGCATCGAGCAAATCCAGGCGTACCGCGCGCCGCCCCTCCACGCGCCCGCGCCCATCGAGTGTCGCAAATGAGACCACGAGCTCACCCTCGAGCGTACCGTGGCCCCCGAGCTGCGCGATGGTGCCCGCGTCGAGCACCGCCTCCACGCGCGCCTGGGTCACGGCGCTGCCGGCGAGCGACACATCGACCGGGCGCGGCGCAGCTGCGGGACGGAAGAGCAGACCATGGAGGCGCAGCTCACAGCTGCGACCCACCGGCAAATCGGCCGAAGTGACCGCCAGCCGCGTCCCCTCCTCGAGCAGTTCAGGCTCCAGCGCTGAAAGCTCCAGCAGGGGCGCCGACGGGGCGGCAGCAGAGCAGGCCGCGAGCAGCAGCCAACACGCCGCTGAAAGCCCGAAAAACGCTCGCTGGTCCACACCCCACCATGCAGAGCCGGGGGCAGTCCGTCCAATAATCGACGAGGGCCGCAAAGCGGTTGCTGCGCTCCCCAAAGTACGGTAGACCGCCTGCCTCCCGGGGCCGTAGCTCAGCTGGGAGAGCGCTACACTGGCAGTGTAGAGGTCAGGGGTTCGATCCCCCTCGGCTCCACTTCATACGAGGCGCGCAAGCGCGGGGAGGGGTCACCTGGCCCCTCCCCCCTCGTTGGACTTCGTCCAGCGGGGCCCCTCTCCCCTCGGACGCCCCGGACGCCCCGGACGCCCATGGCGGGACTTCCTGTGGGCGGGTCGTCCGCTCGACCGAAGCCTATGGGATGGTGCAGTGGGGTGGCGGCCGCCACCCTTCCGCCGGCGGCCGCCGCACTGGTTGGGAGGTCTTGGGGTGTAAGTCATTGAAATCATTGGCTAGCGATTTCGGCACGGGGCTTGCGTTGTGTGCTGGCGCCGTGACTGCGCCTCGCATCATCGTCCCTGGAGCCACTACGGCGCTGACTCGGCGG
>JAOUOP010000050.1 GCA_029880325.1 Myxococcales bacterium
CCGTGACCCCGTGCGGGCCAGGCGAGAACCGAGGAAATACCCGCTATTTTCGCAGCGGGCTCGACTGGCTCGCGCGGGGTTGCGCCGCCCGAGAGGCGCGTGCAGCCGTTTGACACCAGCCACCTAGCCCAATTGGAGCGCCGGGCTTGCCGCTTGCAGGAAGCTTGTAGACGCGGCCGCGCCCGGCGCACAATTGCTCGGCCGTGGTTCGGAAGATTTTCTTTAGCTGCCTGCTTCTGCTGCCAGCCGCCATCATCGGTCTGGGCCGCCTGTGGCCGCCGGCCTACTGGGCATTTATCGTGGTCGGGCCACTGCTGATGCTGGGCCTCGTCGACGTCACCCAGAAGCGCCAAGCCCTACGCCGCGTCTACCCCATCATCGGCCATGGGCGCTATCTCTTCGAGAGCGTGCGACCCGAGATCCAGCAGTACTTCGTCGAGTCCAACATCGACGGCATGCCCTTCAGCCGGGAGTTTCGCGCAGTCGTCTACCAGCGCGCCAAGGGCGCCCGCGACACCGTGCCCTTTGGCACCCAGCGCGACGTGGGCCGCATCGGCTACGAGTGGATGACCCACTCGCTGTCGCCGTGCCGCACCCCCGAGCAAGAGCCACGCGTGCGCGTCGGGGGGCCCGACTGCAAGCAGCCCTACCTGGCTTCGCACCTAAACATTTCGGCCATGAGCTTCGGCTCACTGAGCAAGAACGCGATCCTGGCGCTAAACCTGGGCGCCAAACGCGGCGGCTTTGCCCACAACACCGGCGAGGGCGGTATCAGCCCCTACCACATCGAGCACGGCGGCGACCTGATCTGGCAGCTGGGCACCGCCTACTTCGGCTGCCGCACCGAGGACGGGCGCTTCGACCCGGAGCGCTTCGCCGAGCAGGCCGCTTCACCTCAAGTCAAGATGATTGAGATCAAGCTCTCGCAGGGCGCAAAGCCGGGCCACGGCGGCATCCTGCCAGCAGCCAAGATCACGCCGGAAATCGCCGCCATCCGCCACGTTCCGCTGGGGCGCGACGTGATCTCGCCGGCGGCCCATCCGGAGTTTTCGACCCCCCGAGAGCTGATCGACTTCATCGCACGCCTGCGTGAACTCAGCGGCGGCAAGCCCATCGGCTTCAAGCTCTGCATCGGTCACCGCAGTGAGTTTCTCGGCATCTGCAAGGCCATGCTGGAAACCGGCGTCGCACCGGACTTCATCACCGTCGACGGCGCCGAGGGTGGCACCGGTGCGGCCCCCATCGAGCTGAGCAACTCCGTGGGTATGCCCCTGCGCGACGGTCTGCTCTTCGTCAACAGCGCGCTCCGGGGCGTGGGCCTGCGTGACCGCGTGCGGGTCATCGCGGCGGGCAAAATCGTCACCGGTTTCCACATGGTGCGCACCATCGCGCTGGGAGCCGATCTCTGCAACTCCGCGCGCGCCATGATGTTCGCCCTCGGCTGCATCCAGGCCCGCCGCTGCAACGACAACAACTGCCCCGTGGGCATCGCCACCCAGGATCCAGGGCGCGTGCAGGGCGTGGTGGTCAGCGACAAGGCGCTGCGCGTGCAGCGCTACCACCACGACACCGTCGAGGCCTTTCTGGAGCTGGTGGCGAGCAACGGCCTACGCTCGCCAGCCGAACTCAGACCGCGCAACGTATTGCAGCGCGTCGACGCCACCACCATCAAGCGCTTCGACGAAATCTACGAATACCTGCCCCACGGCTGCCTGCTTGACCCGGCCGAGGTTCCCGACAGCTGGCGCGACCGCTGGCAGCGCGCCAACGCGGGAGGCTTCGGCACCGCCCCCTGGAGCCTGATGCCTCCGCGCCCACCCAATACGTAGGCGACGGCAGCCAGGCTCTGGAACAACCGAAATCCCCAGCCCAGGAGCAAACGACGTGAGCCCATCGAAGCCCCCCAGCGAGCCCGCCACGACCCAGCCGGCCAGCGAGCACACCCGTGCCCTGCACGACTCGGCCCGGGCCCTGGTCGACTTCGACGACGAGGCCGACTTCGCACGCGCCCGGCGCGGCTTTGTGGCGAGCTTGCCCGGGGGGAAGATCGCAAAGGACGGCCAGCTGATGTGGGACGTGGCGCGCCACGACTTCGTTCGGCACGATCCCGTAGCGCCCGATACGGTCCACCCCAGCCTATGGCGTCAGGCGCGGCTCAACGCCATCCACGGCCTCTTCGAGGTCTGCGACGGCGTGTGGCAGGCACGCGGCTACGACCTGTCGAACATCACCTTCGTCGCTGGCGACAGCGGCTGGATCGTCATCGACCCGCTGACCACGGCGGCCACCGCAGAGGCTTGCCTGAAGCTTGCAAATGACCAGCTGGGCGCGCGCCCGGTACGCGCGGTGATCTACACCCACAGTCATGTCGACCACTATGGCGGCGTGCTCGGAGTCGTGACGCGCGAGGCGGTGACTGCCGGTGAAGTGCAGATCCTGGCGCCAGCGGGCTTTCTGCGCGAGGCGGTCAACGAAAATGTCATCGCGGGGCCGGCCATGCTGCGCCGCGCCACCTATCAGTTTGGCATCCTGCTGCCACCGGGGCCCCGAGGCCACGTAGACAACGGCCTGGGCAAGGCCGTGCCCTTCGGCGCGACGGCGCTGGTCGCGCCCAGCGAAGAAATCGAAGGCAGCGAAAGCGAGCGCGTGGTCGACGGCGTCCGCATCGTGTTTCAGAACACGCCTGGAGCCGAAGCGCCGGCCGAGATGAACTTCTTCTTTCCCGACAAGCGGCTCCTGTGCATGGCGGAAAACTGCAGCCACAACCTGCACAACCTCTATCCGCTGCGGGGAGCCCAAGTGCGCGACGCCCTGGCCTGGAGCAAATACATCGGCGAGGCCCTCGAGCGCTTTGGTGACGCCAGCGACACCCTCTTTTCTACCCACCACTGGCCGCGCTTCGGAGCCGCCGACGTGCGTCAATTCCTCGAGCGCCAGCGGGACGTCTACCGCTGGCTCCACGATCAATCCATGCGCCTGGCCAACCGCGGCCTGCGCCCGGCGGAGATCTCCGCAGCCCTCGAGCTGCCCGCGTGCTTCGCCGGGCACGCCGACGTGCGTGGCTACTACGGCAGCGTCTCGCACAACGCCAAGGCCGTCTATCAACGCTACCTGGGCTGGTACGATGGCAACCCAGCGCACCTCGACCCCTTGCCGCCGCGGGAGGCCGGGCGCCGCTATGTGGAGCTGGCCGGCGGCGCCGAAGCGCTGCTGGCACAGGCACGCGGAGCCTTCGAGGGTGGCGACTACCGCTGGGTCGTCGAGCTGATCAACCACCTGATCTTTGCCCAGCCCGATCACGAAGAAGCCCGACGCCTGCAGGCCAGTGCCCTCGAGCAGCTCGGCTACCAGGCCGAGTCGGCCACCTGGCGCAACGCCTACCTGATGGGCGCCCAGGAGCTACGGCAGGGCACGCCACCTTTGCCGCTGAGCGCCGGCCGCCAGCACCTCGAGGCAATGACCGCCGAACAAATCTTCGACACCCTGGGCGTGCGCTTCGACCCGGAAGCCTTTGGCGAAGGCCGGATCAAACTCAACTTCGTGCTAACCGATCTGAACCAGCAGCATGTGCTGGGCGTGGGCAACGCGACGATACACCACCTGGCCGACCGGCGAGCCGAAGACGCCGACGCGGAACTGCAACTCAGCCGCGCCACCCTGAGTGCGTTGCTCGGCGGCCACTGCAGCCTCGACGAAGCTCTCAGTGAATCCAAGCTAAAGCTCAGCGGCCGCCGACAATCCGTCGAGCAGCTACTGTCCGCGATTGACAGCGCATCCAGCTTCTTCGGCCTAATCGAGCCCTGAAGCCTGCAGCCCCGAAGACGTGTCAGGGACATTTTTCTCGGAACGGGGACGTTGGGCGGCACGCGCTGGACGGCCGCAACTCGGACGGCACGGGCAGCCCCAAACGTCCCAGCGCGTTGGACTGGGCCGGCTGGGCAGTCCGGTGTCAGCTCAGCGCTACACGATCCTTGCCCAGCAGCTGGCGGCGCGTGGGGGCGCCGGTGCCCAGTAGGCGTGTGATCGCTTCCGGGTCGAGTTCGGGGGAGCCCAGGGTGCGACGGCCCTGGTTGGTGCCCTGGTAGAAGGCCTCGACAACGCGCTCGCCTTTGGGCGCGATCAGGGTGTGGAAGACGTAGCGCCAGGTCAGTACGTGGCGGCTTTCCTCGGGGCGCACCGATTCCTTGATCTGCTGCACGAGGTCCTGGCCGATGGGATGCTCCCAGCGCTCGCAGATGCCGACCACCGCCGGAAAGACGCGGTTGAGCGCCACGGTTTCGATGCCTCCCAGCAGTCCCGCCATGCCGCCCAGGCGCTTTTTGTTCTGCTTGGGGTCGTCGGTGGGCGCGAGGAAGCTGCCGCCCGCGCTGCCCACGGCGCTGCTGTCACCGGCCGGCGCCGCCCCGCCCATGGCGTAATAGGCGTTGCCAAAGACTTTATCGCCGTGGCTGGCCTCCTCGGCCGATTGCTGCATGTAGGCCAGGTAGAGGGTGTCGGCGACCTCGCTCGGCAGTCCAGCCTCGAGCGCCAGTCGCGCCATGGCGTAGGTCGGCGCCTGTCCAGACTTTTCGGTGGCCGCGATCATTCCGAGCATCAAGTAGAAGTCGACGACGCGCAGGGAACCGCCCAGTTCGCCCTCGCCCACCACCTTGTCGGGATCGATGCCCCGGTCGGCCAGCCGGCCGCGCGCCGCTTCCACGGCGTCGCTCGAGATGTTGCGCCGCGGGTCCCGAATCTGTTGCTCACTCAGCTCAGCCATGGTTGCTTTGCTCCACCGGCGCTTGCGCCGTCCATCAACTTACGCAAATGTAAGTAACAGCCACATCGGCGTCAAGCCCGCTCGCGATCGCCGACTCGACGGCCCCAAAGCCCATGTCCGACAAGAAGTCAGCCCGGAAGCCACGCGCCCGCGCTTCCTCCGACGTCCCTTCCGACGTCCCCTCCCAGGTCCCCTCCCAGGTCCCGCGGCGGCGCTTGAGCGCCGAGCAAGCCCGCGCCCGCATCCTCGAAGCCGCGGCGCGACGCCTGGCCGAAGTCGGCCCCGAAGGACTGCGGCTGACCGAACTCGCCACCGAACTCGGCGTCTCCCACCCGGCCATTCTGCACCACTTCGGCAGCCGCGAAGGGCTGGTGGCCGCCGTGGTGCGACAGGCGGTGGCCACGCTCAATCAGGAGCTGGAAACCGCCTTCGACCAGCGCCCCGGCCGCGTCGCCATCCTGGAGATGCTGGCGGAATTCTTCGCCGAAAAGGGCAACGCCCGCCTCATCGCCTGGCTCTTGCTATCGGGGCGCCTGGGCACGCTGCCCGGACAGCTGGGCGATCGGCCACCGCTGCGCCCGCTGATCGAGCGCGCCCACCAGGGTCGGCTGCAGGCCGCCCGCCCAGCCGAGCCCCTGGGCGCCGAACCCCGTACCATCGACTTCGAAGACAGCAAGTTTCGCAGCCAGCTCACCGCCCTGGCACTGCTCGGGGAGGCGGTCTTCGGCGACCTGATCCGGCTGGCCAGCGGCGACGCCACCGGCCCCGAGCAAAGCCGCGACTTTCGACGTCGTCTAGCCTCCCTGCTCAACGATACGATGTGAGCGCCGCCGCCATGATGTAGCATCGTGCCCGTGGACAGAGGCGAGCGCGCTGGACTGCGGCTGTTAGGGGCACTGCTACTGGTGCTGTGGGCGAACACGGCGAGCGCTCAGCAGCCAGCGGCGACGACCGCACAGGCCGACGGCAGCGGGGCAGCCCCTGACTTGGCTGCCAGTCAAAACACCGAGCCCGAAGCCGAGCCCGAAGCAGCCGAGCCCGAAGCAGCCGAGCCCGAAGCCGAGCCCGAAGCCGACGAGCCTGGGCCCGCCGCACCGTCGGCCGACCAACTCACCGCTGCCGCCGAAGCCCACCAACGCACCGAACTGACGCGCCAGCTGCGCGCGGTGGAAGCCGAACGCGACGCCCTGCAGCCCCTGTGGCCCTACTCCGCCCTGGGCCTGGGCCTGCTCACGATCGCCACCGGCGTCGTCGTGGGCGCCAGCCTGGTCTTCACCTGCGACGACTCCTGCAGCGTGCCCTTCTGGGCCCCGGGTATGGTGATCGGGGGCAGCGCCATCACCGCTGGCGGTCTGCTGTGGGTGCGCCTGCACAACGGCGAGCGCGCCGAACTGGACTCACGCCGCTACCACATTCAGAAGCAGCTGCAGTACCTGGACTACCAACAAGCCACCCTGCGCTCGCCCCACAGCCGCCAAGTGACGAGCCTAGCGTTACGCTTCTGAAGGCACCATCAGCCCTCGTCGCGGTGGACGGTGTCGGGGCTGAAGGCCGGCAGACACACCGCCACGTAGCGCGCGCCCTCGGGCGTGCTGTAGCGCACCCACTCCCCCGGCCGGGCATGGACCGCCTGCCCCGCCTCCACCCGCAGCGCGCCACCCTCGTGGTCCACCTGCAGCGCGCCCTCGAGCACCACCGTGAACTCGTCGAATTCGGGCCGCTGCCCGGGCTCCACCCAGCCGGCCGGGCTCTGCATCAGCGCCACGCTGAGCGCCCCATCGCCGCTGTTGACACGCCCGACGTATTCGTCGATCGCCTTGGGTTTGGTGCCGACGGCCTCGATGCGGGTGGGTTTCTCGATCAGACGGGGCATGGGCACGCGAGGCTAGCAAAAGCTCCCGACGCCGTCATTTCCCCAACCACCGCCACGCCAACGGCATCAACGAACACCGTTGGCGCCTGCAGGTCGTCTCGCCATTGACAGCCCTTCGCGGGGGGCTAAGATGCGCGCTCGCTGCGGCCGTAGCTCAGCTGGATAGAGCGTCGGTCTACGGAACCGAAAGTCGGAGGTTCGAATCCTCCCGGCCGCGCCACCTACCTCCGCCATCTGCGGCGGCCTTCAATCGCTCAAGCGAAGACGGCGAACGGTTCTAGATGTGCGCGGCGGCAGTCTCGCACGTCTAGATGTGCTCGGCGGAAGTGCTGAGCCGATGATCGGGGTCGATACGATGCCAGATGCAAGGACGGCCTCCGCCGCAATACTCCGTGTATTTCAAGGGGGCCGGACGCCGCAGCTGGCGCCGTAGCGGTCCCGAGAGCGGATCATGACTCCCGCCGAGCACGTCTAGAGCGATCATCAATCGGCCCCGGGACCGAGCGCTTCGTCGTTTTTGTCATCGTCTTGGTCGTCACCCTGCTTGCGTTGCCGCCAGGCGCCCAGCAGCAGCGTGGCCATGCCCAGCAGCAGCTCGTCGATCAGCGGGATCGGGTCGCAGATCATCAGATCCAAGACGAAGAGCCCCGCCGTCAGCATGAACAGCGTGGGGAAGCGCAGCTTCCCGGCCAGGCCCAGCGCGAGCTTCGACAATGGATTGGCCATGGTTGCAGCCCATTCTACATCCCCTCGCGACCCATGGGACAAGTCCAGCGGCCCGGGGCCGGCCGAACGGCCTCGCTTTGCACGCAAGCAGCGCTGCGCTATCCCGATGGCCCCATGAACGCCCCCGACCTGGAGCCGACCCCAGCCGGCGCCACCGACGCCACCGACGCCGACGAAGCCTTCATGCGCATGGCGCTGGCCGAAGCGGCACGCGCCGCCGACGCGGGCGAGGTTCCCGTGGGCGCACTGATCGTGGCCGGTGGACGCGTCATCGGTCGCGGCCACAACCTGCGCGAACGCAGCCAGGATCCCACCTCCCACGCCGAGATGGTCGCGCTGCGCGCCGCAGCCGCCCGCCTGGCCTGCTGGCGGCTGCTCGACGCCACCTGCTACGTCACACTCGAACCCTGTCCCATGTGCGCCGGAGCCCTGGTGCACGCCCGCGTGGCCCGCGTCGTCTACGGCTGCGACGATCCCAAGGCCGGCGCCCTGCGCAGCCTTTACCGCCTGGGCGAAGACAGCCGCCTCAACCACCGCTTCGAGACCCGGGCCGGCGTGCTGGCCGACGAATGCGCTGCGGCGCTATCTTCTTTCTTCGCTGCGATCCGCGCAGGCCGCCGCGGGCGCTGAAGCTGCCGCGAGACCGAATTGCTGCGTTGACAGACCCGAACCCTCTGGTAAGTTCCGCCGCGGAGAGCTGACCGAGTGGTCGAAGGTGCTTGACTCGAAATCAAGTGTGTCCGCAAGGGCACCGTGGGTTCGAATCCCACGCTCTCCGCCAGGATCCTCAGCCTGAGGATGGAGAGGTGACCGAGTGGTCGAAGGTGCACGACTGGAAATCGTGTGTACCCGCAAGGGTACCGAGGGTTCGAATCCCTCTCTCTCCGCCGACCCTCGGTCGTTGACGGTATGATGCCGGATTGTGGTCTCGCCAACGTCGGCCCGTGAACTCCGCCAGGCCCGGAAGGGAGCAACGGTAGCGGTGTTCGACGTGTGGCGGGGCCTTATTTACGGGGCCCGGTTTGAGCTGCTCGCCAGCTTCTTCGCCGAAGCCGGCGCCAGGTGATCAGGCCGAGCGGCAAAAGCCCCCAGGCGGTCCCTGGCAGCCCCACATTCGCGCCCAGGGCACTGCAGCTGGCACACCCACCTTGGGCCGGCGGCTGCTTGTCGTCTTTTTCGGACTCGATCAGGGGCTTGGCGCCATGACCCCGCCCGGGGTCGACCGGCGTGGCGCCCATGCCGAGGGCGTCCAGATCGTCGCCGGCCTCGGCCATGGGTCGCGTGCGGGTACAACGACTGGCCTCCAGCCCACCCTCGCCCGGCTCGGCGTAGACCAGATAGCTCTGCCCGACCTGGAACGAATAGCCACAGGCGGCCGCGTCGGTCGCGGTGCCCAGGGTCAGCAGCTCGTCGCTCGCGCCCTTGAAGCTGCGCACCACCCAAAACCGCACCTGCAGGCGCCCCCCCTCGGCTTCGATGGCCTTCACCTGGCCCTCGAAGATCGCCGAAGCCCGCTGGCGCGCTTCGTCGAATCCCTGTTCGGCGCAGGAGCAGGCCTGGACGGCCCGAACCGGCGCGAGCCACAGCATCAAAGCACTGAGAGCCGCCAGTCGCGACACCTGACCTAAAATACTCACGTTGACAGTCCTCGATCCCCTGATTACATAACCCGCCTGTGGACCGGGCCGATAGGCACGCGCCCACGAAATCCGGGGTTCAGATACCGGATTTCAGGTCCCCTGGAGAGGTGACCGAGTGGCCGATGGTAGGCGCTTGCTAAGCGTCCGTGGGTTAATAGCCCACCGCGGGTTCGAATCCCGCCCTCTCCGCCAGAGCTTCTTTTGACCCGGAGGCACGCAACCCGGGTCGGGTCAACCCGGGTCAACCCGGGCCTATTGGCCCCGGGTCGAGCCCAACGCGCTTCAGCTCCCGAAGATCTCCATCGCGCTCTGCAGCAGGCCGACGCCATCGGCGCGAGTGCGCTGGAAGGAGTTGCGGCCCATGATGGTGCCGTAGCCGCCACCGGCGTGGATCTGGCGCAGCTCCTCGAGCACCGCGTCGGTGCCCTTGGCCGGGCCGCCCGAGAAGATCACGATGCGGCGGCCATTGAAGGCGGCCTGCACCACGTGGCGGATGCGATCGGCCAGCGTGTCCTTGGCCACACCCTCGTAGGACTTGCGCGCGGCCTCCTGCTCGATATGGGCGGTGGGCGGCTTGACCTTGACGATGTGGGCGCCGAGCTGACAGGCGATGTGGGCGGCGTAGGCCACCACGTCCAGGGCGGTCTCGCCCTCCTTGGAAAGCCCCGCGCCGCGCGGATAGGACCAGATCACCGAGGGCAGCCCCACCGCACGCGCCTCGGCGATCAGCTCGCGGATTTCGCCGTACATCTCGTTGCGGTGGCCCGAGCCGGGGTAGATCGTGAAGCCGATGGCGCTGCATCCCAGGCGCAGCGCGTCTTCCACCCCCGAGGTCACCGCCGAGTAGGGCTCGTCGGGACCGCCCACCGAGTCGCTGTTGTTGACCTTCAGGATCAGCGGCAGCCGCCCGGCGTACTTGGGCGCCGCCGCCTCGATGAAGCCCAGGGGCGCAGCGTAGGCATTGCACCCGGCCTCCACCGCCAGGCTCGGGTGGTACTCGGGGTCGTAGCCGTCGGGATTGGGGGCGAAGCTGCGCGCCGGGCCGTGCTCGAAGCCCTGGTCGACCGGCAGGATCACGAGCTTGCCGGTGCCCGCAAGGGTGCCGGTGCCGAGCAGGCGGCGCAGGTTGGCGAGCACACCCGGGCTCTCCGAGGCGTAGTTTTGCAGTAGTTCTTCGACGGCGTTGCTCATGCTGGTCTTCTCCGGGCTGCGTTTCAGCGCGTGGACCCGCAATGGGCCATCGGCTGAAGCTGGCGGAGGAGGAGGGATTCGAACCCCCGGAACCCAAAAGGTTCAACGGATTTCAAGTCCGCCGCCTTCGACCACTCGGCCACTCCTCCTCGAAACTTCCGTGTCGCGGCGACACCATACACACCGCCGGGGCGCCGTCAATCGGCCGCCGGCCAGGGCTCCGGCGCCAGCCCCAGGGCTTCGAGTTCCGCGAGCGTGCGCCGGCTGGCGCGGCGCTGCCACAGCACCACCGCGATGAAGAGGGCGTTGCCCAAAAGCAGGCGCAACCACAGGTAGAGTTCCAGGCGGTCGAACATGCCGCAGATGGCCATGGTGTAGCTGTGGGGGGCCAGCGAGATCATGGCCCACAGGCGTATCGGGCCGCGGTTGTGGCGCGCGTAGCTCGCCACCGTCTCGGCGCTGACGCGGAAGCTCAGCTGGCCGCGCAGCCCGATCGGATCGAGCAGACGGACCAGGCGGGTCTGGCCGCGCACCAATCCGATGTACATCTCGGTCGCGAAGCGGTGGATCCACGGCGCCCCCTGTGCGCGCAGGGCCGGCCCGCGCGCCTCCACCTCGGAGAGGCGCTCGGGCTGGCCGTCCCAGTCGGGGCGCGTGCGCTGCAGAAATGACTCCTTGTAGTAGTCGTAGAGTTCGATGTGCAGCACGGCCGAGACGACCGTGGGCACGGCCAGCAAGAGATATGAGGCGTCGTGGTGCTTGACCCAGATGTGATAGAAGGCCGGCACCACCGTGGCCGCCGCCACCACCGCGTCGGCCGAGCCGTCCAGGGAGCGGCCGAGCTCTGAAAAGAGCTGCTTGGCGCGGGCCAGGATCCCATCGGCGCCGTCGAGAATGGCGCTGGACCACAAAAGCACGCCCCCCCAGACCATCATGGTCGGGCTGCCTTCAAGCCAGCAGGCGCCGGCGGCAATACCCACCAGCATGGCCAACAGCGTGATCTGATTGGGCGTGATCGGGGTGCGGTAGATCAGGGCGACCAGGCCGTAGGCCAAGGGCCGATGCAGCCACAGGTTGATCGGATCTTCGACCGCCCGCGATTTCAGGACGGAAGCAAAGGGCGGCAGGGCGGGGGTGACCATGGTGGGCACGGGGCGATTGGCGGCGATCTGCGCCGACAGCGGCCCGGCGCGCGGCATCGGCGACGCCCTCGCTGGCCGGCATTATGTACGGGGCCGAGCCCATGACAAGCGATGACGGCCGCAGCCATTGCCGCAAGCGCCCCCATGCCCCATATTCGCGCCGCCATGTCGATCGCCTTCCAGCTTCTGCTCATCGTTCACGTGCTGGCAGCCATGCTTTGGTTCGGCGGCGCCGTCTTCGCGCCGCGACGGCTGCGCGAGGCGCTCGAACTCGCGCCTGCCGCCGGCGAGCCCCTCTTGGCCTCCTGGGCTCGCCAGAGCCGGATCTTCGCGGCCTGCGCCACGCTGGTGGTGCTGACCGGCGTGGCCATGGTGCCGGTGCGCTTCGGCGGCTTCGGCGCCCTGCCCGTGCGCTTCCACGTGGCGCTGACCCTGAGCCTCGTGTGGTGGCTGGTGGGCACCCTGCTGACGCGTCGCAACGGGCTGCTGGCGATCGAGGCCATGCGCGGCGGGGGCGGGGCCGACAAGGCGCGCGCCTTTGCCCGTCGCGTGGGCATGTTCGGCGGCATCGAGCATCTTCTTTTTACGGTCAACGCGGTGCTGATGCTGTGGCGGCTGTGAACGCCGGAGCCGAAGCGGCGACGCATGAGCGCGCAGCCGCGAGCGTGGTCGTGCACGAGATCTACGCTTCGGTGCAGGGCGAATCGAGCCGCGCCGGCCGCCCCTGCACGCTTGTGCGGCTGAGCGGCTGCAACCTGCGCTGCAGCTACTGCGACACGCCCCAGGCCTTCCACGGCGGCAGCCGCATGGCGGTCGGGGCCGCGGTCGAAAAGGCCCTGAGCTTCGGTACCGAGCTGGTGCTCGTCACCGGTGGCGAGCCGCTGCTTCAACCCGGAGTTCATGCCCTGATGGGCGCGCTCTGCGATGCGGGCAAAGAGGTGATGCTCGAGACCAGCGGTGAGCGCGACGTGGGCGAAGTCGATGCCCGCGTGGTCCGGGTCATCGATCTAAAAGCCCCCAGCAGCGGCGAGTGCCAGCGCAATCGCATGGAAAATCTCGAGATCTTGCGCGGGAGCGACGAGCTGAAGTTCGTGCTCGGCGATCGCGAGGACTACCTTTGGGCGCGCGCCCTGATCGGGCAAGAGCAGTTGCACACGCGGGTGGCGGAGGTGCTGCTGGGTTGCGTCCACGGCGCCCTCGAGCCGCGCGAGCTGGTCGCCTGGGTGCTGGAGGACCGGCTGCCGGTACGCGTCCAGCTGCAGCTGCACAAATACATCTGGTCGCCCGATACCCAGGGCGTATAAGGCGAGCGTTCATGTTTCATCGCGAGGATCTCGAGCTACGCACCGAGGGACGAAGGACCTATGACGTCACCCAAAAGGTGCAGGCGGTGGTGACGCACTCCGGCCTCGAGGCCGGGCTGTGCACGGTCTTCATCCACCACACCAGCGCCTCCTTGATCATCACCGAAAACGCTGACCCCGCGGTCCATCGCGACCTCGAGGCCTTCATCGCGCGCCTGGTGCCCGACGGCGACCCGCTCTACGAACACACCGACGAAGGCCCCGACGACATGGCCTCCCACGTGCGCAGCGTGCTGACCCAAACCTCGATCACCGTGCCGGTGCGCGCCGGTCGCTGCGATCTCGGTACCTGGCAAAGCATTTACCTGTGGGAGCATCGCCACGCGCCCCATCGCCGTCGGCTGAGCGTGAGCGTGGTCGGCTGAGCCGAGTTCGGTCGAGTGCGCGAGGGCAGCGGCATGGCACACAAGCCAACCAAGGGCGACCCTGGGCGCTTTGATCGTCGGTATTACCAGCGCTTCTACCGCGACCCGGCCACGCGCGTGACCACGCCGCGCGAGATCGAACGGCTGGCGAACTTCGTCGACGCCTATTTGCGCTACCTGCAACTACCGGTCAAGCGCGTGCTCGACGCCGGCTGCGGCCTCGGCTACTGGCACAGGGCCCTTGCCAAGCTGCGGCCACAGGCGCGCTATACGGGCATCGAGCTGAGCCCCTATTTGTGCCAGCGCTACGGCTGGATCAAAGCCTCGGTGGTCGACTACCGGCCCCGCGGCCGCTTCGACCTGGTGATCTGCCAGGGCGTCTTGCAGTACCTGGACGCGCAGCAAGCCTCCGCCGCCATCGAAAACCTGGCCGGGCTGTGCCGCGGCGTGCTCTACCTGGAGGTGCTGACGGCCGAGGACTGGGCCGAGCACTGCGATCGGGGTGCCAGCGACGGCGACGTGCATCGCCGGCCGGCGGCCTTTTATCGGCGGCGGCTGGGCAAGCACTTTCGTTGCCTGGGCGGCGGCCTGTGGCTGAACCGCGAGGCGCCCACGGTGCTCTACACCCTGGAAACCGCCGATTGAATCGCGCCTACCCGGATGCGACACTGCGCCGCGCAATGACGTCGGCAGAGCCCCAACGGACGCTTTTTCCCTCCACCGAACCCTTCGCGGTGGGCCGGCTGGGTGTGGGCGACGGCCACGAACTCTACTACGAAGAGTTCGGGCGCCGCGACGGCAAGCCCGCCGTCTTCCTGCACGGCGGACCCGGCGGCGGCTGCAATCGCACCCAGAGCCGCTTCTGGGATCCCCAGCGCTACCGCGTGGTTCTCTTCGACCAGCGTGGCTGCGGCAAGAGCACCCCCCACGCCAGCCTCGAACACAACACCACCTGGCATCTGGTCGAGGACATCGAGGCCCTGCGCAAGCACCTGGGCATCCCGCGCTGGCAGGTCTTCGGCGGCAGCTGGGGCAGCACCCTCGCCCTGGCCTACGCCCAGCGCTACCCCGAGGCGGTCACCGAGATGGTGCTGCGCGGCGTGTTCCTGCTGCGCAAGCGCGAGATCGATTGGTTCTACCAGGAGGGCGCCAGCCGCATCTTCCCCGAGGCCTGGCAGCGCTACCTGGAGCCCATCGACGCCCATGAACGCGACGATCTAATCAGCGCCTATTACGCGCGCCTGACCGGCGACGACCGGGAGCTGCAGCTCAAGGCCGCGCGCGCCTGGAGCGTGTGGGAGGGCTCGACCAGCACGCTGCAGCCCAACCCCGTGATGCAAACCGCCATGGCGCGCGAGAGCTTCGCCCTGGCCTTCGCGCGCATCGAATGCCACTACTTCAAGCATCGGGGCTTCTTTGAGCGCGACGGTCAGCTGCTCGAGGGCGTCGAGCGCCTGCGCGACATCCCGGCGGTGATCGTCCAGGGCCGCTACGACATCGTGTGCCCGGCCGAAAGCGCCTACGCCCTGCACCAGGCCTGGCCCGGCTCCGAGCTTTTCATCGCCCCCTGCGCCGGCCACTCGGCCTTCGAGTCGGAGATCCTGCACCACCTGATCGGCGCCACCGAGCGCTTCGCCAGCGGCCCTGCAAACACTTGACCCTGGGCTTGACCGCCGCACAATTGACGGGTGGGACAACTCTTCGAAGCGCTGCCGGCGGAAGTCTCGGTCTACGAAGTGGGGCCGCGCGACGGCCTGCAAAATGAACCGGCCGCGGTCGGCACGGTGCACAAGCTGCGGCTCATCGAAGCGCTGATCGGAGCCGGACTCGAGCGCATCGAGATCACCAGCTTCGTGGCGCCGCGCTGGATTCCCCAGCTCTCGGATGCCGACGAGCTGAGCCACATGCTGCGCGACCGCCAGGGGCTTCGTCTCAGCGCCCTGTGCCCCAATCGCCGCGGCCTCGAGCGCGCCATCGCCGCCGGCATCGGCGAGGTCGCCGTCTTCATCAGCGCCAGCGAGACCCACAACCGGCGCAACGTCAACAAGTCCATCGAAGACACCCTGGCCGTCTTCGCTGAATTCCTGCCCGAGGCCCTGGGTGCGGGCCTTCGCGTGCGCGGCTACGTCTCGACCACCTGGGGTTGTCCCTACGAGGGCGAGGTGGCGCCGGCGGCCGTGCGCAGCCTGGTCGGCCGCCTGCTCGAGCTGGGCTGCTACGAGATCTCGCTGGGCGACACCATCGGCCTGGGCACGCCGCTTCAGACCAAGCGCATCCTGCAACACCTCTTCGCCGAGATCCCCGCCGAGCGCCTGGCCATGCACATGCACGACACCCGCGGCCAGGCCCTGGCCAATGTGCTGGTCGGCCTCGAGCTGGGCATCCGCACCTTCGACGCCGCCATCGGCGGCCTGGGCGGCTGTCCCTACGCCCCCGGCGCCTCGGGCAACCTGGCCACCGAGGACCTGGTCTACATGCTGTCGAATATGGGCATCGAGACCGGCATCGACAGCGAGAAGCTGTGGGAAGCGGGTCGCCTGGCCGGCGCCCTGGTCAATCGCCCACTACCGGGGCGCGTGCATCGGGCGGGCCTGCGCGCGCTGGAAACCTGACGGCGAGCGCCAAACCGCGCCCCTGTACTCGGGGCGGCCGGCGAGTATGATGCGCGCCCATGTCGCCCAAGCCCCGTGCGTGCGCGCTCTGCGCCACGCTGTCCGCGCTCGCCGCAGCTGTCTGCCTGTCGGCAGCCTGTGCCCCGACCTCGCGCGCCGGCGTGCGGCAGGAGGTGATCCCGACGCCGTCGGTGCTGCGTCTGGGCGGCGAGCAGGGCCCCGAGCGCGTCGCCGTGCGCGCCATCTACGTGCTCTTCCAGGGCGCCGAGGGGGCACCGCCGAGCATCGAGCGCAGCAAAGGCGAAGCCCAAAAGCGCGCCCGCGCCGTCGCCGACTCCGCCCAGGGCGAGCGCGAGTCCTTCGTCGAGCTGGAGATGAAGTACAGCGACAGACCACCCCTCAAAGACGGCGGCGGCCCCGGCGTGCTGCTCGAGCGCGGCAGCGGCCTGTTGCCCCCCGAAGCCGAAGCCGCGGCCTTTTGCTTGAAAGTGGGCGAGGTCAGCGGAGCCCTCGAAACCGTCTCCGGCTTCGTGATCGTCAAGCGCACGGCCGAACCCGAAGCCGCCACCCAAGAGGTTCGCATCGGCGCCCGGCATATCCTGGTGGCCTATGCGGGCTCCGAGCGCGCCAGCCCCGAGGTCACGCGCACGCGCGAGCAGGCGCGCACGCTCGCCATCGACATCGTCAAACGCGCCCGCGCTGGCGAAGACTGGGACGCGCTCTGGAAGGAGCACTCCGACGAACCGGGGGGCCGCCCCGGCGGCGACCTGGGCCTCTTCGGCCATGGCGTGATGGTCCCTTCGTTCGAGCAAGCGGCGTTTGCGCTCGAAGTCGATCAGGTCAGCGACGTCATCGAGACCCCCTTCGGCTTCCACGTCATCCAGCGCACAAAGTAACGCCCATGCGCCCATAGCCAACCTGGCTCAGGCATGAGCGCCCGCCACGGCCGGGCCTTCGCCAGCTGCGGCGGTGCCGCCATCCTGGTCCGAAGCGCGCAGCGGGAAGCGCAGGCCGAACACGGTGCCCGGCGGCCCCGAGACTTCCAGCATCCCGTCGAGCTGGTCGGCAAGGCCCGAGACGACGACCATGCCCAGCGTCTCACGGGTCCGTGCCGAGACTGCGCCCATGCCGACTCCATCGTCGACCACGGAAAGTAGCCCGTGGGACCCTTCGACCCGAAAGCGCACCTCGATGGTTCCCTTGCGACCTTCCGCGATGAGAACTCGCGGGCAATTGATACGCCGGGGGTCAGGCCCTGCCCTTGGCTTCGCAGCCACGCCCGGGTAGGGGATGCGGAGGCGTGCATCGACTCATCGCATCCCTGGGAGTACTCGCCGCGCTCACGTTTGCGACGACCCCCGCCGAGGCGCAGGCTCTGGAGCGACCGCTGCGAGCGGCCCTCGCAATGCCGGCCGACGCCGAGCTGGCGCGTCGCATCGAGGGTCAGACCGCCGACCTGGACTGGCAGCTCGTGGCCGTCGCAGAGACGACCGCGGAGAATGCCGAGGCGCTGGCTCGAACCCGGGGTGCGCGGGTGTTGCTGCGCGTAGAGCGCGACGAAGGCGACGGCGCGCTGGTGCTCTCGGTCCACGACCTACAAGAGCAGCAGCTTCTGACGCGGCGTTTCGAGCTGCAGCCGCCAGGCGACGCCGCCACCCAGTCGGCCCAGCGCGAGGCGCTGGCGCTGGCCCTGCGTTCGAGCCTGCGCGCGCTGGCCGCTGGCGACGCCATCGGCGCCGAAACCGAGACCCTGGCGCCACCCGATCCCGGCACTGCCGAACCGGCTGCAGGCGCCAGCGGGTTAGACGCGCCCCAAACAACGCCCAAAGCGCCCCGGCCCGACCCGGGCACCGACGCCGGCACCCGCCGAACCGAGGCATCCCAGCTCGCCGATGGCGCCTCCTGGGGGCTGCGGCTGGAGGCGGGCCTGTGGAGTTCACTCGACGGTCAGAGCCGACCCGCCCAGCTCGGCCCCTGGCTCGCGCTGGGCCTGCGCCTGCCCACCGCTGGCCTGGAGCTGGACCTGCGCGGGCAGCTGGGCCTGGGCGCCGGGGCGGGCGACGACGCGGTCGAGCTGGAGCTGCAGCGGCACCATCTGCTGGTGGGCCTGGGCCTTTCGCTCCCCCTGGGCCGGCGCTGGCAGCTGCGACCCGGACTGGCCGCGGGCGTGGCGCAGCTACGGCGCCACACCGCCGCGACCGCTCCGCAGCTGCAGGGCACCGAAGACAGCCGCCACCTCACCCCGGCCCTGGAGCTATCCCTGGCCCTGCGCCTTCGAGTGCTGACGGGGAGCTTTGGGCAGCTGGGCCTTGCGGCGGTCCCGGGGCTTTTGTGGCTGCCCGAGAGCACCCGGCTGCGCTACGAACTGGACGGCGAGGTGGCGGAGCAGCCGCTGTGGCGGCTGTCGCCCTCACTGGTGGTCGCCGTGGCGCTTCAGCGGTAGAAAGGCGTGACCCGACCGCGGCTTCGGTCGGCACTGTATTCAGGTGGATGTGGCGAAGGGATTGCCCAATGACTTGCAACTGCTGGCTGGCGCCGCTCGGGCCGTGCCCGCCGCAGCCGAGCGGACGGGGCGCATCGCCGGCCACGATCGGCGCATCGCCCGGGCAGCGGCAGGCGATCGGCAGGCCGCAGCCGAGCTGCTGGGCGAACTTTTGCCGCGGGTGCGCAACCTGGTGCGCTTCCTATGCCCCGGCGACTCCGAGGTCGACGACCACAGCCAGGCGGCTCTAATCGAGATCCTGCGCGCGCTGCCCGGCTTCGAGGGACGCAGCGCCCTGACCACGTGGGCCGACCGCATCACCGTGCGCGTCACGCTGCGTCGGGTGCGCAAGAGCCGCAGCCAGCAGGCCAGCCTGCAGCCTCTGGACGAGGGCGAAATCAGAGATTCCACCCCACCGCCCGATGGCTCCGCCATGACGCGCCGCCAGCTGGCGGAAATGCTCGACCGCCTGCCCGAGCCCCAGCGCCAGGTGCTGGTCCTGCACCACCTGATCGGCATGAGCGTGCCCGAAGTCGCCGAGGCCCTCGAGGTGCCCTTCGAGACCGCCCGCAGCCGGCTGCGACTGGCCACGGGGCGGCTGCGCGCCCTTTGCGTCGACGACGGAGCGGCCGATGACTGAGCGCGAGCGACTGCCGGCCGAACTCTCCAGGTTGCTGACCCTGGAGCCGCTGGACGCCGACCCCGGTCCGGCCGCGCCCCTCGACGGCGCGGCTCGGCGGGCGCTGATCGAAGGCGCCCTGGCGAACTGGGCAGCGACCGGCACGCACGCCGCGGCAGCGCGCAGACCGCGGACCCTGGCTTGGCTGGCCGCGGCCGGCGCGCTGTGCGTGGGCTCGGCTGCCGCCTATTACACGGCCCAGCCGGGCGGGCACTTCGCAGCGCCACCAACCCCCGAAGACGCCGAGCCGCTGCAGCGAGCCCCCCTGCACGCACCGGCGCCGGCCCCCGAACCTGCACCCATGGCGCCGCCCGCGACGCCCGAAACCCAAGTCACAGCAGAGCCGCCAACGGCAGCGCGCCCCGCCCGAGCAGCCGAGGATCTGCTGGCACGGGCCAATCGACTGCGCGGCCAGGGCCGCTACCGCGCCGCCGAGCGCGCTTACCTGGAGGTGGTGCAGCGCGCACCCGGGGGTCCGAGCGCCGAGGTGGCCCGCATCGCGGCAGCCGATCTGCGCCTGGAACGCCTGGATAACGCTGGCGGCGCCCTCGGCCTCTACCGGCGCGCCCTGCGCCGCCCGGGCCCGCTCGAAGTCGAGGCCCTGTGGGGCAGCGCACGGGCCCTGCGCGCCCTGGGTCGCCCCGCGGAGGAACGAAAAACGCTGCAGCGCTTACTGAAACGGCATCCCAGCGCGGCACCGGCACGGTCGGCGCAGGGGAGACTCGATGCCCTATCCACAACGGGCAGCCAAGGGCCCTGGTCGAAATAAAGTTGCCAAATCGGCTTCAAGGCGCCCGTCCGGCAAGGCGCGGCGCCGCGCGAATACTCCATGTATTTGAAGGCGGCGCAACGCAGCTGGACGGGATGGATCGGAGTCGAGTTGGTAACCTTATTTCGACCAGGGCCCTACATCGAATACAGCGGTTCGCGCCCTGCTGCGCGCCGCCCCCTGACTTCGAGTTCACAACTAGTTGTTCTCTTCGCGCTGTGCACGACGGCGCTGCCCACGACGACTCTCGGTGGCTGCGCCGAGCGCGTCGACGTGGTGGCCCGCCCCCTCGGCTCGGTGGTCGACGCCGACGGCGGCAGCGCTTCGAGCTGCGACTACGCCCACATCGGGATCTCACGCCAGGGCGGGCTGTCGCTCGAAGCGCTGGCGGCACAGGTACAGCAGCACGCGCTGTGCACCTGCGCCGGCCTGTCGATGTCGGCGCCACTGTCGGTGCTGGGCCCGGGCGCGAGGGCACGCGTCCAGGTCGACGCCGAGATGAGCCTGGGCGCCGACTCCAGCGTCGATGGCGACCTGAATATCGCGGGCAGCGCAGGAGTAACTCTGGGTGAAATGCTGTTGACCGTGGGCCAGAGCCTGTCGGTCGGCGGCGATTTGCTCGGCGCCGGTGCGCGCGTCGAGGTCAGCGGCGATGCCCGCATCGCGGGCGAGATCCAGCTCGAAGCTCTGAATGTCAGCGGTGAGCTGCAGCAGAGCGCCGTCACCGTGGCGCCCGCCTGCCCCTGCGACGACAGGGCCCGCATCGACGCCACGCCCCTCGGCGGCGACGACTGGCCCATGCTCGAGCTCGACGCGGCACCGACAAACCTCGCCACCCCCTGCAGCGCGCTGCAGCTCGTGCTCGCGCCGGCGATCGAAGGCCACATCACAGCCCAGGGCGACGCCATGCTGCTCGTGGACTCCGACCTGGCCGCCGACGGCGACCTGAGCGTGGAAGTGGCGGCCGGACATACGCTGGACCTCATCGTCGAAGGCAACCTGCGTGTCGACGGGCAGTTGAAGCTCGGCGATACCCAAGGCGGCCGCGTGCGCCTGTTCGTGACCGGCTCGGGCACCGTGCAGCTGCAGGGCGGCGCCGAGCTGCACGGTCTGCTCCACGCCCCTGACGCCGAGTTGGTGCTATCGGCCCCCCTCGAGCTGCACGGCAGCGCGCTGGTCCGGCGCGTGGCCTCCCAGGCCGAGCTTCGCATACACGCCCGGGACCCGCCTTGAGCGCTCGAATTGTCGCTTCCCGGAATTCCGCGCTAGGCTGCAAAGAGATGCGCTCGTTGCACTCCCTGAAGTTTGGGGTGCTGCCCGGCTTGCTGGTTTCCTGGTTGCTGTGGGCGGTACCGGGCCAGGCGATGCCGCCCACCTCCAGCGTGGACGCGGCCATGCTCGAACGGGCGCGCTGGATCAAGCATCGCGTGGTGCCCGGCGAACGCGTCGAGGAAATCGCCGAGCGCTATGCGGTGGCCACCCGCCAGCTGCTGAAGTGGAACCGCCTCGACGAAAAGCGCCCGCGCCTGCGCGCCGGCCAGCGCCTGCGCGTTTTTACGCGGCTCGATGTGCCGCCCGCCGAGCGCATCAAGGTGCGCGCCGAAAAGGGCGACAGCTGGGCGCTTTTGGCCAAGCGCCATGATGTGGATGCCTTCCGACTGCAGAAGTACTGGAACCGCGGCCACGGTCGGCTGCGCGCCGGCGACGAGGTGGTGGTGTGGGTCCAGCCCAAGCCTCCTACCTCCGAAGAGGTGACGCCCGTACTGGGCGCTGAGATCCGCGACGGCGCCAGCGCCGCCACACCACTGCCCGTTGTGGAGGTGCCCTCGACCGCCCACAGCGTCGGCAGCTGTTCGCGCGGCCGGCTGCGCGGCGGCATTCAGCTGCCCAGGAACGACGCCCTCTACATTGTACGCGATCCAGCTCAGAGTTATGGATCGAGCCACACCATCGATTTGCTGCAGCGCGGCATCGCGAAGTTTCGCGCGGTCAGCGGCTTCGACCGCCAGATCGTGATCGGCGACATCAGCCGACGCCGCGGTGGCCGCTTTCGGCCCCATCGCTCCCACCGCAGCGGCCGCGACGTGGACATCCGCCTGCCGCTGGCCCGCGGCGTGCCCGAGGGCACGGTACCGACGCGCATCGACGACGTGGACTGGGATGCGAGCTGGGCCCTGATCAAGGCCCTGCTCGACACCGGCAAGGTGCAGTTCATCTTCCTGTCGCGCAGCCGCCAGCGGCCGCTGCAGCGCGCGGCCAAGCGCGCCGGCATGGGCGACGAAGAACTCGCTCCCCTGCTCGAGTATCCGAGCCGCGGCGGGCGCGCGGTGATCCGCCACGCCGGCGGCCATACCAAGCACTTCCACGTGCGCTTCGCCTGCGCGGGCTACGAGACGCTCTGTCGCGACATGTAACCACAGGCGCCTACCCAACCTTCCCCCTCGGCCATGACTCCATGGTGTCGGTGGCGGGCCCCGGTTTATACTTTCACTCATGGATGAGCGCCGGTCGATTCCGCCGCGGGCGGAGCTGCGGCCTAGCCTCGTGCCACGCAGCCTCATTCCCTCGACTCCGGCTCCCGGCGGCGAAGACGTCTCCGGCGCCGAGCTGCAACACGCGCTCGACGAAGTGCTGGCCGGCTCGCTCAGGCCCGTATGCGTGGGCCTGGCGCTCTTTTACGCGCTGTCGACGGCCTGGTACCTGACCGTCGCCGGCGGCGACAACCGCGGCATGCTCGCCCTGGCCGCGGGCCTGCTATCGCTGGGACTTCTGGCTGGCGCCGTCTGGTTCGAGCGCAACGAAGTGCCCGGCTGGCTGGCGCATCCGGCCTCGGCCCTGATCGCCGTGGCGGTGGTCGTCAACTGCCTCTACGTGCTGGTCTGCGACCCGGACCCGCGCAATACGACCAACCTGATGATCGCGGTACTCGGCCTGGGTTGCCTGCTTCTGTCGCTCAAATGGTTCGCCGGCCTGGCCCTCTCCGCAATGCTCGGCTGGATCTGGATCGCCAGCGAGCGCGAGTTCGACGCCGACTGGCGCCACTTCGGCCTGGCGCTGGTCGAGGCCATGCTCTTTGGCGGGCTGATCCTGCTGGTGCGCATCCGAGCCTACCGCAACATCCAATCCCTGCACCTGCGCGACAAACGGCTGATGGCCCACCTGCGCCAGGCCAACGAAGCGGCGATGGTGGCGGTGCAGGCCAAGAGCGAATTTCTGGCCAATATGAGTCATGAGATCCGCACGCCCATGACCGCCATGCTCGGCATGACGGAGCTATTGCAGATGACCGAACTCGACGACTCCCAGGCGGAGTTCGCCGCCACCATCGACCGCGCCGGCAATACCCTGCTGGAGCTGGTCAACGACATCCTGGACTTCTCCAAGATCGAAGCCGGTCAGCTTTCGCTCGAGGAAGTGCGCTTCAGCGTGCCCGAGCTGCTGCAGGAGGTGCGCGAAATGCTCGCCTTCAAGGCCAAGCAACGCGACCTGAGCCTCGAGGTCGAGTGCAGTCAAGCGCTGCCACGGCGCTTCGTCGGCGACCCCACCCGCATCAAGCAGGTGCTGGTCAACCTGGTCAGCAACGCCATCAAGTTCACCCACGAGGGCGGCGTCGCCATCCGGGCCTCGGGCCAGCCGGTCGACGGACACCGCTTTGTGCTCGAGCTGGAAGTGGAAGACAGCGGCATTGGCATCCCTGAAGACAAGCTGGAACACGTCTTCAAGGCCTTCACCCAGGCCGACGCCTCCACCACGCGCAGGTTCGGCGGCACGGGCCTGGGCCTGGCGATCTCCAACCAGCTGACCCAGCTGATGGGTGGCGAGCTCAGCGTCGACAGCGAACCGGGCCGCGGCTCGCGCTTCACGATGACGGTGATGCTGCCGGTGGTCGAGCACTTGAGCACGCTGCCCATCGCCCTCGAGCCCGCGGAGGCAAGCTACAGCGGGCGCATCCTGGTGGTCGAAGACACCGAGGACAATCAAAGGCTCGCCCGGGAGTTGCTCGGCCGGCTCGGCTGCGAGGTGGAAATCGCCGGCGACGGCGAGTCGGCCATCGAGCGCATCGAGGGCGGGGGCTACGATCTGGTGTTCATGGACTGCCACATGCCGCGCATGAACGGCTACGAGGCCACCCGCGAGATCCGACGGCGCGAGCAGGACAACGGCCGCCACACCACCATCGTCGCCCTCAGCGCCAGCGTGCTGCCCGACGAGCGGGCCCGCTGCACCGAGGTGGGCATGGACGACTATGTCGCCAAGCCCTTCAGCGGCCAGGATCTGCGCGAAGTGCTCGAACGCTGGCTGCAAACCCCAATCCAAGCCCCCAAAAATCCCGGTAATTTCCGGGGGGCTTGACGACTGAACGTTTGCGTAGGATGTTTTGTCCCAGGCGGACCTTGCGGCGCCCCCCACAGGCGCTAGGGTCCGCATGCGGTAGCTGCGCCGGGCGCGCTGAGCGAGCCCACGCCGCGGAGGTCAAACGGACTCTGCTGAGACGGACCCTCCTATGCGTCAACGCCGAAACGGCGATCTCCGCGGCGCTACCGCCCGCGCCCGCGCAGCTCCGCGTTTTTGATTTCGTTTCATTTCGGCCCGGCCCAAAAAGCGCACCGACTCATTGGGGGTTTGTCTCGAGCGCCGCTCGCGTTATGCCAGCTGCCCGCAAAAAAACCCGACCTCGAGGGCCATCATGCCGCTTACCCGACTTCTCCCCCTACTCGCTCTGACGCTCGCCGGCTGCGTGGCGCAGAGCAAATTCGACGACCTCAAACAACAGTATGACGACGCCCAGGCCGAACTGGCCGAGCGCGACAAGGAGGTCAAGTCGCTGCAAGAGGCCCTGGCCGAGGAGCAGAAGCGCGCCGCCGACCTGGGCACCGAGATCGAGGCCACCCGCGCCAACGTGGCCAAGCTCGAGGCCGAACGCGCTGAAAAGGAAAAAGAGCTCGCGCACCTGGGCGCCGAGGAGACGCGCCTCAACGACGAGCTGGCACAGCTGATGAAGGACCGCACGCGGCTCAAGGAGTCGACCCAGCAGCTCAAGGAAGCCCTGGCCGAGCTGTCCAAACGCAAGGCCGAGGCCGACCGGCGCGTGGCCCAGTTCCGCAGTCTGCTGGCGAAGTTCAAGAGCCTGATCGACGCCGGCAAGCTGCAGGTGAAGATCGTCGACGGCCGCATGGTGCTGGCGCTGCCCACCGACGTGCTCTTCGCCTCGGGCTCGGCGAAGCTCTCCAAGGAAGGCGAGCAGGCGGTGTCCGAGGTGGCCAAGGTGCTCAAGAACCTCAAGAAGCGGCGCTTCCAGGTCGAGGGCCACACCGACAACGTGCCGATCAAAACCGCCCAGTACCCGACCAACTGGGAGTTGGCGGCGGCGCGTGCCCTGGGCGTGGTCAAGGCCATGGACCGGGCTGGCATGAAGGGCTCGGGGCTCAGCGCCGCCAGCTACGGCGAGTACCGCCCGGCGGCCACCAACAAGACCGAGGACGGCCGCAAGGAAAACCGCCGCATCGAAATCGTCCTGGTGCCCGATCTCTCGAGCTTGCCCGGCTTCTCGGAGCTGGAGAACGTGGTCAAGGGCAAGTAGCGGCTTTCTGGCGTTTCTGGCGTCAGTCCTGGATCAGGACGTCGAAGAGGGCGATGCCCGCCGCCAGAAACGCCAGATCGAAGGCGCCCAGGATCTGCATCCAGGCGGCGATGTCCGACATCGGCGCGCCGGCGAAAAGTTCGCGCGTGGCGACCACGCCGCATAGCAGCGCCGGCGCCACCACGGGAAAGACGATCACCGACAGCATCATGTCGCGGGCCCGGGTGCGCACGCTCAAGGCTGCAAAGAGATTGCCGGTGGCGACGAAGCCCACGCTGCCCAGGCCGAGCAGGCTCAAAAGCGGCAGCGCCACCGCGAAAAGCTCCACGTTGAAGAAAACCGCCACCTGCAGCACCAGAACCAGCTCGACCACGGCCAGGAAGATCAAGCTGGAGGCGACCTTGCTCAAATAGAGCGCCGCCCGGGGCATCGGCGTCATGAGCAGCCCGCGGAAGACATCGTGCTCGCGCTCGCGGGCCCAGCTGCGGCCCATGGCCAAGACGCCCGCAAAGGTCACAGCGATCCACAAAACCCCCGGCGCCACGCGCAGGGCCGTGCGGGTGTCGAGATAAAACGAAAGCGACGTCAGCACCGTGACCAGGGTGGCGAAGAGCCCCGTCATCAGCACCACCTCGCCGGTGCGAAGCTCGATGCGCAGCTCCTTGCCCAGGAGCGCCAGGCTGGCCCGCCACAGCGCCCTCATGCGGGCTCTCCTGCTCGCTCGGCCTGCTCCAGACGCCCGCGCCGCAGCCGCACGCGGCGGTCGGCCAGGCGCTCGGCCAGCGCCGTGTCGTGGGTGACCAGGGCCACGATGGCGCCGCGGTCACGCTCCTGCCGCACCGCCTCGCACAGCCGCTCGACGCCGCGCCCATCGAGGCCCGTGGAGGGCTCGTCCAGCAGCAGAAGCGCCGGCCGGTTCAGGAGCGCCCGCGCCAGCGACAGCCGCTGCAGCTGCCCGCGCGAATAGGTGCGCGCCGGCCGCTGCATGAAAGCGCCCAGCTCGAAGCGCTTGCCCATTTCCGACAGCGCGTGGTCGCCCGCATCGTGCAGGCGCGAAAGCAAGGCCAGGTTCTCGTCGCCGCTCAGATCGGGGTAGACCATGGCCGCGTGGCCCACCAGGCCGATGCGCCCGCGCAGGGCCGGCAGCCGGCTCGGATCGTGACTGCCAAAGCGCAGGCTGCCCCGGGTCGGGCGGCTCAGCAGCGCCAAAATCGACAAGAGCGTGCTCTTGCCGGAGCCGTTGGGTCCCTCGATGGAAGTGATCTCGCCGGCCTTCAGATCGAGATCGAGCCCCGACAGTGCGCGGGTGGCACCGTAGAGCTTGACCAGCTTGCGCACCTCGACGCGCTCGAATTGCAGCGCCACGGGCGCCGAGAGTAGTCGCATGATGGGGCGGCGCCAATCTTCGAGATACGAAGCCGTGATCGCGGGGCGCGCTGCGAGTATGCTCGCCGGCCGTGGACGCCTACCTGAAGCTTGTGCGCAAAGTGCTCGACGAGGGGCGCGAGCGCGAAGACCGCACCGGCGTCGGCACGCGGGGCATCTTCGGCCACCAGATGCGCTTCGATCTGGCCCAGGGTTTTCCGCTGCTGACCACCAAGAAGCTGCACCTGCGCTCGATCATCTACGAGCTTCTGTGGTTTCTGCGCGGCGACACCCACGTGGACTACCTGCGCCAGCACAAGGTGCGCATCTGGGACGAGTGGGCCACGGCCGAGCAGTGCGCGAAGTTCGGACGCGCCGAGGGCGATCTGGGTCCGGTCTACGGCCACCAATGGCGCAACTTCGGCGCCAGCGTCCAGGGCGACGGAAGCTACGCGGGCGACGGCGTCGATCAGATCGCGCGCCTGCTCGAGCAGATCCACAGGAGCCCCCACAGCCGCCGGCTGCTGGTGACGGGCTGGCATCCGCGCGAAGCCGACCAGGTGGAGCTGCCCCCCTGCCACACGCTGTTCCAGTTTCACGTGCAGGACGGCGCCCTCAGCTGCCAGCTCTACCAGCGCAGCGCCGACCTCTTCCTTGGCGTGCCCTTCAACATCGCCAGCTACGCGCTTTTGACGATGATGATCGCCCAGGTCTGCCAGCTGCGCCCCGGCGACTTCGTGCACACCTTCGGCGACGTGCACCTCTACAACAATCATCTGGAGCAGGCCCGCCTGCAGCTGACGCGACAGCCGCGCGCCCTACCCCGGCTGCATATCAATCCCGAGGTGCGCGACCTCTTTGCCTTCGGCTACCGGGATTTCGAGCTGCGCGACTACGACCCCCATCCGCACATCAAGGCCGAAGTCGCGGTATGACGGGGCCGCGATGACGGAAAAGCGAGCAGCCCTGGCGATGGTGGCGGCGCTGACCCCGAGCGGCGTGATCGGCGCCGACGGCGGCATCCCCTGGCACCTGCCCGAGGACATGAAGCACTTCCGCCGCGTGACCCTGGGCCATGCGGTGATCATGGGTCGGCTGACCTACGAGTCCATCGGCCGACCGCTGCCCAAGCGCAGGAATATCGTCGTCAGCCGCCGCCTCGATTTGCAGATCGAGGGCTGCGAGGTGGCCCCGGATCTGGAGCGCGCCATCGCCCTGGCCCGCGACAGCGACGACGAGCCACGCATCATCGGCGGCGGCCAGCTCTACGCCCTGGCCCTGCCCCAGGCCACGCGCCTGTACCTGAGCTACCTGGAGCAGGAAGTCGCCGGCGACGTGTACTTCCCGGAGATCGACCCGGCCCAGTGGCGTGAGAGCGAGCGCAGGCAGGGCGAAGGCGTGTGCTGGGTGACGCTAGAGCGCCGACCGGTTTGAAAGCGGCGCTCTACAGCACATCAACCGCGGCGTAGCAAACGGCTCGGCGGCTTCAGAATAGGTCCGCGACGATCGAGTCCAGGTGCAGCCAGCGCGCGCGCGGCACCCGCAGAAAGCCATCCTCGAGCACGGCATCCCCGCGCGAAAGGGCCCGCTCGAGCGCCGCCTCGCGGCCGTCGGAAAGGGCGCGACCGGTCAGCGCCTGCGCGCGCGCGAGCTCCACGCCATCCAGCGTGCGCAGCCCCAACATCAGCTGCTCGCGCAGCATGTCCTGGGGGCCGAGGATCTCGCTGAAAACCTCGCGTTCGGGGCCGCCGGCGCGCTGCATGTAGCGCGCCGGGTCGGGGTCGTTGCGATAGCGTCGGGCGCTGCCCACGGCTTCATGCAGGCAACCCACGGCGCCGGCCCCCAGGCCCAGATAGGCCCCGCCGCGCCAGTAGTGCAGGTTGTGGCGGGCGCGCTGCCCGGGGCGGGCGTGGTTGCTGACTTCATAATGCTCGAAGCCCCGCGCCGACAGGGCCTCGGCCACGGCCGTGAGCGAGTCGGCCACATCGCCCTCGCGGGCCAGGGGCAGCCGCCCCTTACGCGCCAGCTGCCCGAATTGGGTGCCCTCCTCGATGGTCAGGGCGTAGGCCGACAGGTGCGAAAGGCCCAGATCCACCAGCGTCAGGGCATCGCTCACCGCCTCGGCCGGCGACTGCCCGGGCAGGCCGAAGATGAGGTCGGCGCTGACACGGGGCACGGCGCCGAGGGCGTCTCGCAGCGCCTCAAGCGCCCGCTGCCGGTCGTGCATGCGCCCCAAAAAGCGCAGCCGCACCGGGTCCAGGCCCTGCACCCCGATGGAGAGACGGTCGACGCCCTGCGCCGAAAGCGCCCGGGCCCGCGCGGCGTCGAGGGAGCTGGGATTGCACTCGACGCTGACCTCCAGCTCCGGCTCCACGCGATCGCCGAAGGCCGCCCGAAGCGCCGAAAGCACCCGCCCCAACTCGGCCGGCTCCCACAGCGAAGGGGTACCGCCACCGAAGAAGATCGAGCTGAGCCGCTGGTGCTGCAGCGCGGGCGCTCGCTGCTGCAACTCGCGCAGCACGGCATCGGTGTAGGCCCGCTGGGGCACGTCCTGGCGCGCGATGCCGGTGGAAGCGAAGTCGCAGTAGGGGCACTTCTGCAGGCAGTAGGGGAAGTGGATGTAGGCCGAGAGCGTCACGAGGCTGTCTTCCTGGCACGGCTGCGCCCCCAGGTCACGGCCGCCACCACGCCCCCGGAACCAAGCCGGCAATTTCCCGGAATTTTCACCCCCCCAAGCCCAAGACAGGCTTGATCCCGCCGGCCACCGCCTTATCTTGCGCCGGTCGAGCGCCGGCCAAGGCGCAGCCGCGCCCCGAGCCCCCGAAAGCCCCGATGGACAAACGCGATTACTACGAGGTCCTCGGCGTCGACCGGAGCGCCGGCGAGCAGGATCTAAAGCGGGCCTACCGCAAGCTCGCCCTCGAACTGCACCCGGACCGCAACCCGGACGACCCGACGGCCGAGGAGAAATTCAAGGAGGCCTCCGAGGCCTTCAGCGTGCTCAGCGACCAGAACAAGCGCGCCGTCTACGACCAGTACGGCCACGCCGGGCTGTCGGGGGCCGGCGGCGGCGGAGCGGGTTTCACCGATCTGCAGGACATCTTCAGCCAGTTCGGCGACATGTTCGGCGACTTCTTCGGCGGCGGCTTCCGCCAGGGGCGCCGCGGCGGCCCCGAACGCGGCGCCGACCTGCGCACCCGCATCGCCCTGACGCTGGAGGAAGCCGCCTTCGGCACCAAGAAAGAAGTGGAGCTGGCCTACCCCGGCCCCTGCGAAGCCTGCGACGGCAGCGGCGCCGAGGGCGGCAAGCGCGTGGTCTGCCCCGACTGCAAGGGCAGCGGCCAGGTGGCCCGCTCGCGCGGCCCCTTCCTGCTGCAGACCACCTGCCCCAGCTGCCACGGCCGCGGCGCCACCGTCAAAGACCCCTGCAAGAGCTGCCGCGGCAGCGGCCAGACCGACGTCGAGCGCAGCGTCAAGGTCAGCTTCCCCGAGGGCATCGACGAGGGCCAAACCCTGCGCGTACCCGGCCAGGGCCTGCGCGGCACCGGCGGCGGCGGCCCCGGCCACCTCTACGTCGAGGTGGTGCTCGAGCCCCACGCGCGCTTCGAGCGCGACGGCGTCGATCTGATCCACATGCTGCCCATCAGCTTCCCCGACGCCGCCCTGGGCACCGACGTCAAGCTCGAGACCCTCGAGGGCGAGACCGCCAAGGTCAAGATCCCCGCCGGCTCCCAGGCGGGCGACACCGTGGTGCTCAAGGGCAAGGGCGTGCCCCGCCTCAACCGCGGCGGCCGCGGCCGGCTGGTGGTGGTGCTGCAGGTGGAAGTGCCGAAAAAACTCTCGCGCAAAGCCAAAAAGCTCCTGCAGGAACTGCGCGACGAGCTTTCCTAAGGGCTCGCGAAAAAATAACTTCCCCCTTTGGCACGCACCGGCGGGCACGCTCGGGCCGTGCGTCCTCGAAGAATTCCTCGATGTACCTCGGGTACGACTGCGGATTCTTCTCCGGGCGCCGTCCCGATCACACTCCGCCGTCACGCACCAAAGGGGGAAGTTATTCTTTCACGAGCCCTAAGGGCTCGCTCAGCCGCCAGCGGCGCGCGCGACGGCGCCATCGACGGGCAAGCGCGCCGGCAGGGGCGGCAACTTGCCGCTGCCCAAGAAGCTGTAAATGCCGTAGCTCTGCAGCACCCGGCGCGTGTAGCGGCGGGTCTCGCGATAGGGGATCGCCTCGATCCACTCGTCGAGGGGCTTGTCCTTGGCCTCGCGCAGCCAGCGGTCGGCGGCGCCATGGCCCGCGTTGTAGGCTGCGGGCACCACCGCCGGATTGTCGTGGTAGCGCTCCCAGAGCGTGCGGATGAAACGCGAGCCGATGCGCAAGTTAACTTCGGGTCGTATCAGCGCGGCCGCATGACTCGGAAGCCCCAGCGGCTTGGCGTGGGCGCGCGCGGTCGGCACGATCAGCTGGATCAGACCATAGGCGTTGGCGCGGCTGACCGCCTCCGGATCGAAGGCGCTCTCCTCGCGCGCCACCGCGCGCACATAGGGCGCCGGCACCTGCGCTTCGGCGGCGGCGTTCTCGATGAGCGGCGCGAAGGCCTCGGGGAAGGCGATACGCCAGAGGTGGAAGAGGTGGCCCTGGGGCGGTCGCGAAAGCGCTCCCCAGAGGCGCCCGCGCACCAGACGGCTGGCCTCGGCCTCGCCGCCGGCGCGATTGATCATGGCCGCCGCCGCCCAGCGCAGCTCCGGATCGGCACCGCGGCGAAAGGCGCCCAGATGTCGCAGCTCCCGTTCGCAAAGCCCCAACTCGCCCACCTGGGCCAGCAAAAGCGCACTGCGGAACGCCGCTTCATCCATGCTCGCCCGCCACGGGAAGCTCAGGGGCTCGAGCGCCTCGGGCTCCACCTGCAGCGCCGCCAGCAGGTCGGTCACGCGCTCGGGCGCGAGTTCGCCCAGGCGCGCCAGGGCCTGCTGGGCGTGGTAGCTCAGCGGATGGGCGGCAGCCACGGCCGCGAAACCCTCGATGGCCTCGTCGCGGCGCCCCAGGGCCTGCAGGCTGCGGGCACGCCAATAGGCCGCCCGGCCCTCGGTACCCTCGGCCCGCTCGCCGCCGCCGCGGGCGATCAGCGCATCCAGATGGCGCAACGCATCGGCGTGGCGTCCGGCGCGGCGCGCGTCGAAGGCCAACATGAAGCCGGCCTCGGCGTGCATGTCGCCGTCGGGGTAATCGGTGACCAACCGCTCCAGCGTGCGCAGCCGCTCGGCCTCCTGACCCATGTCGGCCTGGGCCACCGCCAGCATGAAGAGCGCATCGTCGGCCAGGGAGCTGCCGGGAGCGTATGCGACCAGCGCCTGGTAGTGGTCGCTGGCGCCCTTGGGGTCGCCGGTGCGCAGCCGCGCGCGCCCGCCGTAGTAGCGCGCCCAGGTTCGCACCTGGCGATCGCGGCATTGCTCGAGCAGGCGCTCCATGTGGGCGATGGCCTTTTCGCGCAGGCGCCGACGTACCAGGGTGCGTCCGATCTCGAGTTCCACCTGGCAGCGAAGCCCATCGTCGGGCTTCAGTCGCGACAGCAGCTCGCTGAGCACCGTCTCGGCGCGCCCGTGGGCCCCGCCAGTTGAAAGCGCCCGCCCCAGGGCCAGCGCGTCATCCACGAGCAGTTGACGATGCTGACGCCGGAGCTTGCGCGGCAGGCGCGACAGCAGTTGCTCGGCGGCGCGCTCAGCCTCGGCGGCCACGTCGCTGAGCGGGGCGCGGCTGAGCACCCGGCGGTAAAGCGCCAGGGCCTCGAGCTTGGCTTCCCGGTTGCGGCGGCCCTCGAGCAGCCGGGCCAGGGGTAGCGCCAGGTCGCTGGCCGCGTCATCGTCGCGGGCGGTCCGCAGCCGCGCGCGCAACTTGGGCACCGCGGCATCGGCATCGAAGCGCAGGGCCGCCTCTAGCGACAGTGCGCGCGCGCGCCCCGCCCCGGCCCAACCGGAGGCGAGCCCATCGGCGATCGCCGCCGCCGCCGCTGGCGTCTGCGCCACCATGGCGGTGGCCAGGCGCAGGCCCGCCCAGCGCGACAGCGGATGGTCGCTCTGGTAGAGGGCGCGCAGGTGACCGCGGCGCAAAAGCACGTCGTCCTCGAACTCCGCCAACAGCCACAGAAGCCTGCCGCGCCCCAGGGAATCGGCGCCGGTGAAAGCGGTCTGCAGCTCCTGTCGGGCAGCGGCACGCGCGGCATCGTCGGCCTCGGCCAGCGCGCGCAGGGCCTTTTGCTCGGGGCTGTCGTCGGCGAGCCGGGCCGAGGCCGGATCGAAGCGCTTGGGCCCGGGGCCGGCCGCAGTCGAACCGGAGGTCGCGGCGGAGGGCGCGGGCTCGGATCGCTCGACCTGCGCCTTGAGGCCCGCATCCAGCGCCGGGGTGGACTCGCCGCCCGCCTGCAAGAGGCCCAGGAGCAGCGCCGAAAGCAGCGCGGGCGAGGAGCGGAGCATCGCCTTCAGGCTAGGCAGGGGCTGACCGCTGCGCAAGTTCGCGGAGAGTTAACGCGAACGCGGGCGCTCCTCGATCTCGCGCTCCTCGACGCGCTCTGACTGGCGACGGACCTCCGCCTCGCGTCGCGCCAACTCACGGCTGACCACCTCGCGCCGGCCGTGGGCCTGGGCAAGCTCGAGCCGCGCCCGGGAAAGCATCTGCTGGCAGCGACTGACTTCGCGGCGCTGGGCGGCCAGCGCCCGCTGTAGCGCCTCGGTTTCGAGGGCATGACGGCGGGCGAACGCGGCCTCGAGCCGCAGACGGGTGCCCGGCAAACGCTCGCTGTGACCCCCTCCAGTCGACCCCGCAGGCCCGGCCGCCATGTGGGCCTCCAGGCCCGCCTGGGCCGCGGCAAGCCCCTTTCGCGCCCGCTCAAGCTGCTCTTCGGCCCCTGCCAGCGCGTCCTCGGCCCGCGCCTGCTCAGCCCTGCGCAGCAGCTCGAGGGCCCTCACAGGGCCGGCACGGGCGGCTCGACCTCGACCATGGCCGCCGAAGCCGGCCCTGCCACCGCGTCGCCCTCCAGCTCGCCCTCGGCCGGCTGCCACAGACCGCTGAGCAGCTCCGTGTGCATGCGCTCGGCCAGCAAATCGCCGTCGTCGTCGCCCAGGAGCAGCTCACCCGAAAGCGTGAGTTCCGGCCGCGCCGCATCGAGCGCCATCAGGGATTGCTCGGCGCCGCTGCGGATGCGCGTCATGCTGCGATCGCAGGCGGCCTGCAGACAGGCCGCGTCGCAGGCCAGCGGGTCGCTCGTACCGAGCACCTGGGCCCCCAACCAGGGACCGAGCACCTCGCAGCCGGCCAGGGTTCGCAGCTCGGCGCCATGCCCGTCGGTCACCGACAGCACAGCGCTCAGGGCCTCGGCAGCCAGGGCGCCAAAAGTCACTGGAAAGCTGACCTCGCCCACGCTCAAGAGATCGCGCTCGGAGTCGAAGGCCGCCTGGGTGGCCACCGGCTGCGACAGCTCCGACAAAAGCACCGACAGCTCGGCGCCGCTGGCGTCGCTCACCCACAGCCGCTGGCCGTGCCAAGTCACGGGCAGCTCGCCATTGCCCGGGTCGATCATCAGCTCGGCCTCCAGCTGCACCCGCTCCAGCAGGGCGACCACGCGCGTCGACAGCTCCGCCGGCACCAGCGACGGGGCCATCCCGGCCGCGGCCAGCGCCGCCGCCAGGCTTTGCTCGGGGCTCAGCTCACCGCTCGGTGAAAGCCGCTCGGCCGCCAGCGCATCGGCCAGGACCGTGATCTCGGCCAGCTGGCTGAGTTCCTCGCCGCGCAGCGTGTAGTTCAGGGAATCGAGCAGGAAAGCCGCATCGATCTCCTGGGCGCTCAGGGGCGAAGCCTCGCCGCGCACGGCGGCGGCCGCACCCTCGCGCACGGCGCGGGCCAGGGCACTGGCCGGCTCGCTGCTCTCGAGATCGCCCGCAAGCACGAAAAGACCGGCCGGCATCAGCGCCTCGTCCACCAGGTTGACCGTGATGGCGATGGCGTCGTCAGCCTTCACCACCACCGAATCCACGCAGCCCTGGGCCAGCACCGTACCGTCCCGGCCCTCGGCGAACACGCTCACCGCGTAGCTCGCGTCTGCCGGCAGCGCCAAAAAGCGCGCCGTGCCATCCGGCCCATCGGCGCCCAGCACCATCATCGGATCCCCGTCCATGGCCTCGGCGCCGGCGCAATCGGCCCCCGCCTGCACCACCACCAGCCGCTCGTGGACCGCGCGCGGACCCTCGTAGGGGGCCGCCACCTCCAGCGTACCGAAGCCGGCGTTGCTCACCGCCACGTCCACGAAAAGCTCGCTGGCCCCCGGCGCCGACAGCCGCACCCGAAATGTCCCGGGGGTCTCGCCGGCGACCAGACCGTTTTGCACATGACCGCTGTCATCGGTCTGGACCTCGACCTCTTCCAGGCTCGCGTCCTGGGGCCGGCCCATCAAGGCGAAGCTCACCGGCACGCGCGCGAGCCCATTGCCGGCGGCGTCGAGCAACTTGGCCTCGATGACGACGCGCTCACCGAAGCCGAGCTGCAGCCGCGGCTTGCTGACCAGCTGGAGCACCGCCGTGACGTCGGCGGGACCGGCGCCGGCCATCGCGGCGACTGGCGCCGACCCGGAGGCGGGTGCCATCACGCCACGCGCCAGGCCACTGTCAGCACTGCTGCAAGCGACACACAACGGTAAGGCGAGCGCGAGCGGCCACACCACGGCCGCCAGCGTACCCAAGCGATCAAGCATTCTAAGTCCAAGCATAGCGCCGCCCACGGGGCGGAGCCAGGATCCAACAATCACCGCCGCGGCCCAAAGCGACCACGACGGCGCCACGCACAGGGCGCGCACTTTAGGAACACCGACCTGTGGGCGCAAGTAGCTGCTACCGGGCGGGCACTGGGCCGGCGGGACTGGGCCGAGGTAGGCGCTTCATGCTAGAGCGCGCGCTATGTCCTACGCCCTGTCGGTCGGCCTGCGCTACCTGCGGTCGAAAAAGCGCGCCACCGTATCGGTGATCTCGGTGATCGCCGTCACGGGCGTCGCCCTGGGCGTCGGAGCGCTGTTGGCGGTGGTCTCGATCACCTCGGGCTTCCAGGAGGAGTTCCGCAACAAAGTCCTGGGCGTCAACGCCCACGTCCTGGTGCTGAAGTACGGCCTCAACTTCGAGGAATACCGCGACGTGGTGGCCTCGGCGCGCAAGATGCCGGCGGTGGATGGCGCGGCGCCCTTCATCATCAACGAGATGATGCTGGCCAAGGGCGATCGTCTCAGCGGCGTGCTCATCAAGGGCGTCGACCCCGACCTGATGCCCACCGTGCTGGATCTGCCGAGCCAACTGCTGGCCGGCTCCCTCGAGGGCCTGCGAGCGCCCGACGCCCGCCCGGCCACACGCCCCGAGGATTTGAAAGCCGACGTGGGTCGGGACGAAGCCGAAGACCTCGACAGCTTCCTGGCGCAGCTGGCTGCTGCTGGTGACGGCGGCGCGGGCGAGGGCGCGGACGGAGGCGTCGCAGCCGCCGCTGGCATCGACGACCTGATCGACGACGTGCTCGAGGACGCGCGCCTGGGCCCCGACGCCGAAGACCAGGTACTCGAATCGGCGGAGCTACCCGAAATCCACGTCCCGACGCCCGAAGAAATGGAAGCGGCCCTAGGGCAACTCGAGCTCGACGCCCTACCCAGCGACGAAGCCGAAGCCGAATTGATCGCCGCAAGCGAGCCCCATCGGGCCGAAGAAAGCGAGCGGCGCACACTGCCGGGCGTCATCGTGGGCGTCACCCTGGCCGAAAGCCTCGACATCAAAGTCGGCGAAGAAGTCAAAGTCATCTCGCCCTTGACGGGCCTGGACACCTCCCTGTGGAAACCCGACGGCGGCACCCCGGCCTCGCGCGACTTCCGCGTCATCGGCATCTTCGAAGCGGGCTTCCAGGAATACGACAGCCGCCTGGTCTACATGGACCTCTACGAAGCCCAAATCTTCCAGGACCAGGGCGACACCGTCGTCGGCGTCGAAATCCGGCTCGACGACATCGACAGAGCGGGCGAAGTCGCGCTCCAGCTCGAGCGCGACCTGGGCGGCGGCCCCTTCCACACGATGGATTGGAAAGAACTCAACCACAACCTCTTCACGGCGCTCGAAGTCCAAAAGGTCATGCTCAGCCTGGTCATCGCCACCATCATCCTGGTAGCGGCCTTCAACGTCATCGCCACACTGATCATGATCGTGCTCGAAAAGCGCCGCGAAGTCGCCATCCTCAAAGCCATGGGCGCCAAAGACAGCGCCATCCTCCAAATCTTCATGGTCCAGGGTGCGGCCATCGGCATCGTGGGCACCGTCATCGGCCTGATCCTGGGGGGCGCCGTATGCGCCTACCTAAGCGTCTTCCAATTCCCCCTCGACCCCAAAGTCTACCTCATCAACCACCTCCCGATCCGCACCAGCCCGGCGGAGTTCCTGCTCACGGTGGTCATCGCCCTGGCCATCTGCGTCACCGCCACGCTCATCCCCAGCTACTGGGCGGCGCGCCTACTGCCGGCCGACGGCATCCGCCCACAATAGACCGGGCGGCAGCGAACGCTCCGCTTGACACCCCGGAATTCATCGATTAGAGAGAGTGCCCCAAATCACTCTGCGGGAGTAACTCAGTGGTAGAGTGCAACCTTGCCAAGGTTGACGTCGAGGGTTCGAATCCCTTCTCCCGCTCCAAAGCCTGGCTCATTCGAGCCGGGCTTTTTCGCGTCCGGCGTCCTTCGGCGAATGCCTCGCAAATCCAACGAACCGGATTTGTGCCCGGATACGGTGCCTTGGGCCCCGCTTGGAGATACGTAAGCCGCGAGCGTGCCCGACGGCGCGTGCAAAACGGTCAACTTAATTCCGAGCGGGGCCTTGGTCCGAGTGGCGCCCGGTGTTCCGCCAGTTCTCCCTCACCTGCTTGCCGTCCCTGTCGTACTCGATGGTCACCATGGCTCGTTCGAGATCGATGTGCATATCGAGACCCGATGCGCCCTCGTGGGGTTTGAAGACCGTGCCGCAACCCTCCACGCAGAACCAGTCGGCGGATTTGCCACCTTCGGAGAAGAGCTGTCCGGACTGACCGCAGTAATCTTTAGCCATGCCCAGTTTCAGGCACGTCAGCACCAAGGGCCAGACTTCTCGTTCCGTTGAGGCCCCAATCCTCGCGATTCCACCGCCCTACAGCACGGCGGGAAGCAGGGATTATGGGCTACCATGACAGCGTGGCGCAGTAAGTTGACTGCGCCGCCGGGTCGAGTCGCGCGACTGCGCTCGAACCCGCGCCAGGCCACCGCCCGCGACCGCTGCGAGCGATGCGCAGGGGCCTTCGGCGCTCACAGGGTGGCGCCCGGCTGCAGATCGCGTACCCCGTGCAGGTGCCGCGTGTGCTGCGAGTCGCGCAGCACGCAGACCGAAAGCAGCAGGCGGCTGTGCGAACGCACCTCGATGGGGCGCGCGGCGCCGATCACCACCCCCGCGAGGTCCAGGAGGCTACCCGATGCCTCGATCGCCGCGCGCTCGTCCGGCGCTGCGAGGCTTCCGCCGGTCATCTCGACGCGCGACTCGGTCGTCGTCAGCCCCTCCAGGTGGGAGCTCACGATGCGGACGCTGCTATCGCGCAGGATCAGGTGGCGCGCCTGGACGTCGAGCAGCGAAGCGCGGGCACAACCGTCGAGCGTGATGGTGCCGAAGCGGCCACGCAGGACGCGATCGGCCTCGCCGCTGCAGCGCAGGTCCTGCCCCGCACCCTCGGTGCTGGCGAGCGCGGGCATGCCGATGGACGGCTCGAGTGTCTCTCCCCCTAGATGTGCCTCGACGAGCGCGAGCAGACGCTCGGGGGCCTCGGTCATCGGCACGTGGCCCACCTCCTCGAGAAAGACGAGGTGCGCGTCGGCGATGCGGTCGCGGAGCAGCCAGGCGGTGCGCACGGGCGCGATCGTGTCGCGCCGACCCCAGACGATCAGCGTCGGCGCGCGGACCGTGTCGATCGCAGGCCCGAAGTCGGTGGTCGCGAGCGCCAGTGCCGCCCGAGCCCCGACGGGGGCGTCGCCTCGTTCGGCGAGCGCTGCGATGGAGCCGGTACCTGGTGTGACCGCTCGCAGGCCGCGCAGCACGGTGTCGGCCGTGCCCTCGGCGACCTCCATCAGGCGCCGCACCGCCGGCGGCGTCTGGCCGCTCTCGGCGGCGCCCGGCTGACCAGCGAGCTTCAGGTGCGTGCCGACGAGCGCCTCTTCATGCAGGACGCCCGCCACGTCCAAGAGGATCAGGCGCCGCACCTGATGCGCGAAGCGACCCGCGTGCATCAGCGCGACGGCGCCGCCCATGGAGTGGCCCATCACGTCGGCGTGACCGCCCGCATACCGGTCGATCACGCGCGAAAGCAGCTCGGAGAAGCGCTCGGGGCTGTATGGCGGGCGGCCCGTGCTCGAGCCGCCGAAGCCCGGCAGGTCGAAGGCCAGGACGGGGCGCGTGCGACGGAGGCTCGCGAGCACCGGCCGAAAGTCGCCCATGCCTGCGTCGCCCAATCCATGCACCAGGACCAGGGGCGTGCCGCCACGCTCGAAGCCCGCTCGCAGCAGACGAAACCGGGCCCCGGACTCCGGGTCGGACACGTAGTGCGTCTCGCCCTCGGGCAGGTCGGCCAGGCTCGGTTTTTCGGGTCGTGGGCCGCCGGTGCGACCGGCGTGGCCACCCCCACAGGCCAGCCCGAGCGAGATGGCCAAGACGAGCGCTCCAAGCTGCCGGCCGCTAGCGGCTCGCACCCTCAGCGTCTCGTGGGCGCTCCCCGGCATCAGGGTCATGCGTAACGCGGAAACGGTGTCAATGCGAGCGCGATTGCCGCCGGCACGCGCCGGACCGCGATGCGGGCCGCGAACGGGGCGGCGTGTTCGGCTTGCGATTTTGCGAAACCGCCTCGCGCACGGGCCGATAACAGTGTGTGACCGCTCCGCGAATATCGGTCCCGGATGGGACCCGGATGGTGACCCGCACCTGCGATCTGCGCCGCTTCTACTTGCGGCCTGTTCCGGTGGTCAAACAGATCGTGCGCTACTGCCTGTTCCGCGCCGCTGCCAAATACGGGGTGCTACTGCACGCGGTCATTCTTCTGAGCAATCACTTTCATCTGATCCTGACCGACACCACCGGGCGGCTGGACCTGTTCATGGCCTGGCTCGACCGCTGCATTGCCAACTGCCTGCTCGAGAACTTCCGCGAGCAGTACCCCGACCGCTACACCGAGACGATCTGGTGCGACCGGTCCTACAACGACCTGCTGCTGACCAATCACGCCGCCGTCCGGGACAAGCTCTGCTACACGGTCCTCAACTGTATCAAAGATCGGCTAGTCCCCAAATACAAGCAGTGGCCTGGGGTGCTGCACGGCCCCGCCGACTGGCTCCAGCCTCCCATGGAGGTCAGCCGACCCGAGTACTTCTTCGACCAGACCGACGAAGAGCACGCGGTCGCAAGCGGTCGCTTCGTGCCACCACCGCAGTTCGGCGACCGCCCGCTGCCCGGCCTGGTGGAGGGCTTCTGCCAGCAGCTCAACGCTGTTGCCAGCTCGAACTGGTGACCGAGGCACGCGCCGCGGGGCAGGGCATCCTCGGTGTCAAGGAGGTCCTGGCCACCGACCCCTTCGACGCTCCCAACAACGTCAGACCCAAAGGCAAGCGCAACCCGACGGTTGCCGCGGGCGGCGACCATGAGGCGTACAAGAAAGCGGTCGTTGCCGTGCGCCAGTACCGCCGGCAGTACCGGGAGGCCTGGCAGAGCTTCCGCAGGGGGCTCGAGGCAACCTTCCCCGGAGGCACGCTACTGATGCGGCATCGATACCGTCAGCCCTGCGAGCCGCTGGGCTGCTGGTGGTGTGTGCTGGCGCGCTGCCCAGCGGCGATGCCGCCGCCGATACCTGGATAGCGTCGGCGGGGTGTCGGGGCGTCCGGGGGAGGCTGTAGGCAGCGGGAAAGAGCGCCCGCTGGGCACCGGTGTGTCCGCAGGCGGGTTGTCGCGTGCCGGAGCGAGTTTTCCGAGGGCCGTTTGCGGCGCTTGGGCGTGGGCCTGGGCAGAAAGCCGCTAGGCTCGGGCCGATCGGCGACCGCCGCGCGGAAGAACTTCACTCAGAAGTAGGATCAAGGTGGGTCGGAAGTCGCGAGAGGAGCGGGCCGCGCTGCGTCACCGCAGCCGCGACTACTGGGAGCAGCGCGCCGAAAAGCTCGGGGAGCCCGTCGTGGAATTCGTGCGCGAGGTCTTCGACTCGGACGACGTGCTGTCGCAGCTGAGGCAGGCACAGTCGATCGTGACGCACCTGGAAAAGTACCCGGTAGAGCGGGCGCAAGCGGCATGCGCGCGTGCGAGTTACTACGGTGCGACGACCTACCAGGCCGAGAAGAACATCCTGGTCAAGGCGCTCGACTTCGAGCCGCTGCCGAACAGGCCCGTCGCACCCGCCTTCGCGGACACGCCGCGCTTCGCACGCGCCCCCTCCAGCTTCTTGGCGGTGACAGGAGGCGATGATGAGCACCACTGACGACTTGGTCCCGATGCTCAAGAAGCTCAAGCTCAGCGGCATCCTCCACACGCTGGAACTGCGGCTACGCGAGTCGGTCGAGGACGTCATGGCGCATGAGGAGTTTCTCTTTCGTTTGCTGCGCGACGAGGTCGAACGACGTGACGCCAAGCAGCTCGACCAGCGGCTGCGGCGCGCCAACTTCGAGCACCAAAAGACGCTCGAGGACTTCGACTTCCACATCAACCCCGACATCCCGAAGGCGAAGGTCATCGAGCTGGCGACCTGTAGCTTCATCGACCGTCGGCACAACGTGCTGCTGCTCGGCCAGACGGGCGTCGGTAAGAGCCACATCGCACAGGCCCTCGGCCACCGGGCGTGCCGCCTCGGCCACAGCGTGCTGTACACCGAGGCACACGATCTGCTGCGGCAGCTGCGTGCGGCGCGGGGTGACGGCACCTACGAGCGCAAGCTGCAGCGCTTCCTCAGTGTCGACCTGCTGATCATCGACGACCTCGGGCTGCGCCCACTGTCGGACGAGGAGCCAATGGACCTCTACGAGATCATCCGCCAGCGCTACGAGCGGGCACCGATCATCATCACCAGCAACCGCGACGCGGCTGAGCTCTCACCGCTCTTCGGCGACCCGCTGCTGGCCAACGCTGCGCTCGACCGCCTGCTGCACGGGGCTCACGTCCTGCGCCTGGCCGGCGACACCTACCGCAACCCGCCCCCGAAGCGCCGAGGGCGCGAGGACAGTCACAACCCCACCACCAAGGAGACCACGACATGACCACGACCAAGCGACGACAGGATCCGCTTGGCCGATCTCTCCATCTCACCGCGTCACGCCGCCTCGCCCTGTGCGCTGCAGCCGTGATCGGCGGATCCGCTTGGCCGATCCAGGCGCGGTCCGTCACCCCGATCGTTGACACGTGTTGGAGCGCTGTTTTCCTCCTCCGCGCGCCGCTTCAGCCCCCGCGCTCACCTCGCCGGCGGCGCCAGCCGCCGCCGCGACCTCCGATCCTGCCCCGACGCCCATGGACGGATCTCCATTCCCTGCTCCACAGGGTGGCGGCCGCCACGCCTCCGCCGGCGGCCGCCGCTTCGGAGCCGTGCTGCTGCGCCGTAAGTGCTTGAAATTGCTTGTGCCCGATTCCGGCATGGCGCTTGCTCTGCCCGCCGGGCATGACACTCGCTCGCCCAATCCTCCCCGGCAAGACCTACATGCTGACCCGGCGCGTCACCCGTCGGCACTGGCTCTTGAGGCCCGATGCCGACGGCACCTCGCAGCAGATCTACCTCTACACGCTCGGCTACAACGCCAATCAGCACGGCATCCTCGTGCACAACCTCTGCCAGATGTCCTCGCACGATCACGAGACCATCACCGACGTGCTGGGCACGCTTCCGCTCTTTCTCGAGGGCTTCCATCGCGACTTGGCCAACGCCATGAAGTGCTACCGCGGCTGGCCGGGGGAGTTCTACGATAAGAACCAGACATCGCGGGTAGAACTCACCTGCCCAGCGGCCATCAGGGAGAAGATGGCCTATGTCGCCGTCAATCCCACGGACTGCGGGGGTGTTTTCGACTACGAGGCTTGGCCCGGCGTGACGGTCAAGTGCAATGACATCGGCGAGAAGGTCTTCGTGGTCAAGAGGCCCGAGGTCTACTTCGACCCGAACAACAAGGTGAAGAACTGGCCGGACGAGATCGAGCTGCGCATCGTGATGCCCGAGGTGTTGCTGCTCGAGTACGGCGGGCTCGAGGAAGCGCAGCGGGCGCTGAAATCGCGTTGCGAAGAGCTGGCCAAGGAGGCCCGCGCCAAGCGCCACGAACTCGGGCTCGCCTATGGCACTCCGGCCAGCGCCGTACAGTCAAAGTTCACGCGTCGGTCGAGCAGCTACGAGGTCTTCGGCGCGTTGAACCCGACCTTCGCCACCGGCAGTGATCCCGAGGCCGCCGAACAGGCACGCGAAGCTCGCGCGCAGTTCTTGAGCGAATACGCCCGATGCAAGGCGCTGTGGCGCGCCGGCGATCGAGACGTCATCTGGCCAGCTGGAACGTGGAAGATGAGGGTGCTCCATCGGTGTCGCTGTCACCCGCCTCCATAACTCCGGCGCAGCTTCGGTCAATCGCGTGCCTGGTTCGAGCCCGGGCACGCATTGGTGCGTCCGGGGGCTGGTTGGGGGTGTAAACTTGTAGTCTGGGTGCGTATTGGAGCGCCGTTTTTCTGCTCCGCGCGCCGGTTCAGCTCCCGCGCTCACCTCGCCGGCAGCGCCAGCCGCCGCCGCGACCGCCGATCCTGCCCTGCCCCCCATGGACGGATCTTCCTTGCACTGTCCACGAAACTTGATGGCGCTGAGGCCGCGGTTGCCGCGACTGTGTGAGGACCAAGCCCTGCCCAGCGCGATGGTGGGGCACCGGCAAACCAATACGGAGGACCGACCATGACACAGAAAAAGCCGATTACACCCACGGACGCACAGCGCATCCAATCGCACGCCGCCGTGCTGTAGGGCAGCGGAATCGTGGGGGTTTGGGGCCTCAGCGGTGTAGGCAGCGTGGCATGCGGTGCCGATATGGCTGAAACTGGGGATGGCTAATGGTTCCTACGGTCACACACGGCCCGGCGCGGCCCGCCTCAGGGCGTGGGCGTGAAGATGCGTCGCCTGTCGGCGGCCTCGTAGTCCAGCCAATCCTGCTGCCGCCCCTCCTTGCCGTAGAGGTCCCACACGCCACCGCGGTCGTACTCGTAAACCCGCAGGCCATCGCTGGTATCGATGGCGTTCCCGTCGTGTAGCAGTTGAGCGCGCACGGTGAGCGCGGCCTGCTCTTCGCAGCTCGCCGACGCATGGGGCAGCGCGCTCGAGGTGCTCGCGCAGGTCACATCGTCGATGAGTAAGAGCCGTCCCTCCGGACGCGCCGGGTCGCGGTAGGAGATGGACAGGCTCCCCTCGACTGTACGCTCGGCGATGCTGCCGTCGCTCATGCCATAGCTCAGAGTCACGGCAGCATCGAGATAGTCTGGTCCCACGCAGACGGTGGTCTCCGCCAGGGTGGCCGACAGCGTCAATTCTGCCTGACCACCATCCTCCCATTGCCCTGGGAGCGTGACGGCACCGAACCAGCTCTGTACCAACTCCTGGGGCGAGCGATCGAGCCCTTCGATCGGCGATGAAGCATCCTGTCGCTCCGCGCCGAAGGGTTCGCAACCGTTGCTCGACCAGTTCCCCACCGAGTGCATGTGACCCGCGGGCGCACCATCGAAGGGGTCCAGCTCGGTTTGTACGAAGACGCTGATGTTTCCGATGCAGCTCAGGTGACTGGCGCCCACGTGGTATTCGAGGAAGACGCGCTCACCTGGCAAGAGCTCCGCATCCACTTCCAGCGAACCGCCGTGTTCCTCGTAGGGCTGCTTCGCGTGCGCCACCGCGTACTCGTTGGCCGTGAATCTGCCGCCACCGTCGATGACGCCATCGGCGCTGCGCGCCTGCACCTCACCATCGATCAGGACGGTGGGATCGCAGCGATCACCCATGCCATCGGGAAAGCTGAGCGCGCGGGCGCTGCCGCGATCGAGCATGACCGCAACCTCGATCTCGCTGCTACCGGAGGCTGGCTCGACACGCACTTGTGGCTGTCCCTCGAAGGGCACGTACTCGGCCGCATCCCACTGCACTTCGGTGATGCACTCCGACTCGAGCCCGGCGAAGAGTTCTTCCGGTGTCTGACCGGTCGGCCCCACCTCATCCCAGGCCAGGGGCTGCTCCTCGGGGGCACCACAAAGACTGCTGAAGTAGGGGTCCGGCTCGGGGGGCTCTGCTCCACCAAAGGCCACGGCCTGCGCGAAGGTGGGAGTGTGGCTGTAGCCATCGGGCGCGAATACGCTCGGCCGCACGTCGCTGCCGATGCGCAGGGCGATGCGAGTCGATTCGGCGTCCTCGAGAACTTGCCAATGCCCCACCGCGCGGCAGCCCAACTCGGCAATCGCCTGGTCCCTGAACTCTTCACTGATCTCGCGCCAAATGCGGTCGGTGCGCGGGTCGCAGGGGACCCACGCCTCCTGGTCCTCTCCACCACAGCCCCCCTGGGCGATCAGGTAGTCGTAGCTTACCCCCGTGTCGTTGGCCTCGGCGTGTAGCTCGACGGCCCGCCTCTCGATCGCCATGTCGCAGTCGCTGCTTTCGGGGCTGTCCGGGTCGTAGCCCGGCTGCGGCTCCAGCACTGAATAGCCCGCCGGCAGCCCCGGCAGCCCCAGGCGCTCGGCGTCGGCCGCATCGGCATCGAGCGCTTCGGACAGGTGCACCAACACCAGGTCCTCGGACAGGCCGGCGAATTTGGACCAGGTCTCCTTCAGGGAGGAATCGCCGGCGGAGTCGACCACCTCACAGCCGGGCGCTGGGCCGTCGTTCTGGGGGCAGTGCATGCGCTCGCTGTAGCAGCTCATCGCTTCGCCCGCGCCCGAGCACCACCAGCGCCAGCTATCACAGCCGCCGCCGCTTTCGTTGGAGTAGCAGGCGGCCGCACCACCGCTCGAGGTCACGTAGGCAAAGCTGTCGGGCCGATCCGCGGTGACCGCCGTGATGTAACCCAGGGCGCTCTCGATGCCGTCGGGGCCCTCGAAGAGGGCTTCGGCTGGTGGCGGCTGCATCACGCGCAGCACGAAGTCCGAGGGGAACTCACCCTCGACCTCCACGTCGACGATGTGGACCATGCCGGTCTCGCCGTTGAAGAAGGCCACGGCCGGCACCAGCTCCGCGTCTTCGGGTGGGTCGTCGATTTCCACGCTGCCGCGAAGCGTGAGCAGGGCCTCACCCCGGAATTCGGGGGCGACCTGCGAGTCACAGCTCGGAGTCAGCGCCGATAGCAGGAGAAGGCACGGCAAGAGGGCACAAAAGCGCATGGATGGGGTCACGTCAGTCGCTCCGCTCGTTTGGGGTGATGTCTTTGGGAACCCCGGGCCCCGCCCGCGCGGCAATTTTTCCCAGCTTGCCAGAAACTTTGCCGAAATCGCGCCCCTGCGGTTCTCAAGGGTGGATGATCGCGAGACAGCAGCATCCGGCCCATGGCTCGCTCGACCCACGATGAGGAGGCGGACTTCGACCTCGTCTACCGCCGCTACGCGCCGGCGGCCCTGCGCCGCGCCCGGCGTCTGCTCGGCGACGCCGCCGAAGCCGATGAAGTGATCCACGATGTCTTCCTGCGCCTGCTCGAGCATCCCCAGCGCTTTCGCGGAGACAGCGCCTTGAGCACCTACCTCTACAGCGCCGTCACCCACGCCTGCTTCAACCAGCTGCGCAACGCCCAAAACCGCAGGCGCCTGCTCGAGCGCTTCAGGCCGCCCGCGCCGACGCCGCCGGAAAGTCCCGCCGAGATCGGCGCGGAGCTGCGATCGGCCCTGCTCGCCATGCCGGAGCCGCTTGCCGAGGTGGCGGTCTACTTCTACATGGACGGCCTGACGCACGAGGAAATCGCCGAGTTGATCGGCTGCTCGCGACGGCAGGTGGGAAACCACATCACGGCCATCACCCGCTGGGCCAGCCGGGAGGAGCTGCGCGCATGTCGGATCTGACGCCCCACGGGACCGAGCGCATCGGCTGCCCCTCGGACCTGCGCCTCGACCGCCTGGTCGCCGGCGAACTCGAAGCCGAAGATCGAGCGCAGCTCGGCCACCATCTCGAGCAGTGCAGCGCCTGCGCGCGCCGCCATGGCGACTTCGCCGATGCGGCCAGGCGCTTCGCCGAGCACGGGGAGAGCTTCGACCAACTGCGGGTGCGCGTTCAGCGGCGCCGCGAAGGGCGACAGGCGTCGCGGCGCCGTACCCGGGGGCTCTGGGGCGTGAGCGCGCTCGCCGCGGCCGCGGCCGTCGCACTGGCGGTGCAGGGAGGCCTGCCCCTCGGAACCGCCACCGAAGCGACCACGCGCAGCAAGGGCAAGGCGCGCATCGGCTTCTACGTCAAGCGCGGCGAGCGCGTCGTCGAAGGCGGCGCCGACACCATCCTGCATCCGGGCGATCGCCTGCGTTTCGTCCTGAGCACCCCCAGGCCGCGTTACCTGGCGCTGCTCAACCGCGACGGGCGCGGCGCCAGCGTCTACTACCCCTCGGGCGAGCGCGCCCTGCCCTTGCCGGCCGGCCACGACCGCGCCCTGGACTTCAGCGTCGAGCTCGACGACTACCTGGGCGACGAACGGGTCTTCGCCCTGCTCTGCAGCGAGGCCTTTCCGGTCGAGCCCCTGCGCCTGGCCCTGGCGCGCGACGGCGCGCTAACGCCGCCGTCGGGCTGTTCGCTGCTCACCCTCGACCTCCACAAGGAACCCTTGCCTTGAAGCTCGCCCTGCTGCTGTCACTGCTCGCGGCGCTCAGCCTGGGCGCGCCGGCAAGCGCCAAGGCCAGCGTCGAGCGCTTCGCCGTGCTGATCGGCAACGACGCGGGCGAGCCCGGCGAGCAACCCCTGCGCTATGCGGCCTCCGACGCCCGGCGCCTCTACGGTGTGCTGCGCGAACTGGGGGGCTTCGAGCCCTACAACATGCTGCTGTTGCGCGACGAAAACGCCGCGACCGTGCGCAGCTCGCTGCTCTCGATCAACGAGCGGGTGCGCGAGGCCGTCGCACGGCCCGACACCGACGTGATGCTGCTGGTCTACTACTCGGGCCATGCCGACGCCCGCGACCTGCACCTGGGCAAAAGCCGCCTGGCCCTGCGCGAGCTGGTGCAGATGGTGCGTGGTTCGGCAGCCAAATTTCGCCTGATCGTGCTCGACGCCTGCCGCTCAGGCAGCCTCACGCGCGTCAAGGGAGGCCGCGTCAAGGACCCCTTCGCCCTACCCGAGGAGCGGCTTCCGGGCGACGGCCTGGCCTACTTGACCGCCAGTTCGAGCAGCGAAGACGCCCAGGAATCCGACACCCTGGGCGCCTCTTTTTTCACCCATGCCCTGGTCAGCGGCCTGCTCGGTGCCGCCGACGACGACGGCGACGGCGAGGTGGTGCTCGACGAGGCCTATCGCTACGCCTACGACGCCACGCGCCGCGCCACCAGCCGCACCCTGGCCGGCACCCAGCACCCCGCCTTCCGTTACGACTACCGCGGCAGCGGTCGCGTGGTTCTGACCCGACCGCGGGCCCACGACCCGAGCCGCGCACGCCTGCGCTTCCCCGCCCGCATCGGCTTCCTGGTGATGGCCGATCACGCCGAGGGCACGGTCGTGGGCGAGCTGTCGGCCGGCAGCCGCCAGCGCCAGCTGAGCCTGCGCCCGGGTCGCTACTTCATCCGCGGACGCGGCTCCGATGTGCTCTACGAGACGACCCTGAATGCCACGGCCGGTCGTGCACTCGAGGTGGACGTCACGCGCATGGATCGCATCGAATACGCCCGCCTGGTGCGCAAGGGGCAGCGGCGCTCGGGCCTGGCCCACGGCCCAGAGCTGGGCGTGCTCGCGCGCACGGCCCTGCCCAACGAGGCCGATCCCTGCCTGGGAGCCAGCCTTGGCTATGCGCTGCAGCTCGAGCACTTCACCACGCGCCTACGGGCCGGCGGCTGCCGCGGCGGCTTCGAAAACGCCGTGCTCACCGCGCAGTCATCGGCGATCCACCTGGAGTTACAGGCCCTGCGAATCTGGGATCCGCAGGCAGCCCCAGCGCTCAGCCTGGAACTGGGCCTGGCCGCCGGGGGCACCTTCTTCACCCAGCGCTTCGACACGGCGGGCCAGGCCTCGACGCGACACAGCCTCGCGCCCCTCACGGCCATCGTGGCGGGTCTGGGCTTGGATCTCGGCGCCGGCTACCGCTTCGCCCTGCAGCTGGGCGCCGAGACCCACTTCCTGCGCCTGCAGCGGCAGGCCTGGCAGGCCCCGAGCTGGCAGGCGGGCTTTGCCCTGCGGGGCACGGCGATGCTGGCCAAGGAACTCTGAGCGGGTCGCAGAGCGCACTGCGGGCTGGGGCGACCGGCCCGAGCGCTCGGTCGCCTCCCGCCGCCTCAGGCGGTTCGGATGCCGACGCTCCGCCGTGCTGTAGGGCGGCGGAATCGTGGGGGTTTGGGGCCTCAGCGGTGTAGGCAGCGTGGCATGCGGTGCCGATATGGCTGAAACTGGGGATGGCTAATGGTTCCTACGGTCCCAACTCCGCGGAGCCTGCAGCGCTCGGCCTGTACAACGGACTGGTCCAGATCGGCAAGAAGCGTGCGGGCAAGTCGAATTCGGACCGCTTTCTGATGGAGAGCGTGGTCACCAAGGACACGAAGCTGCGCACGTTCATCGCCTCGAGCAGCACGCGCAAGGACATCATCTCCAGCGTCTACAACGTGATCTCGGACACGGTCGCGGGGCTCGAAGATAGCCCGCTGATCCTCGTGGAAGACAGCATCATCAAGGGCAGCACCCTCCAGCGGCGCATCGTCGACCTGCTGGTGCGGGCAGGCGCGTCGCGGCTCTTCATCGTTTCGAGCTGCCCGCAGCTCAGATTCATCTGTCCCTACGGCATCGAGATGGCGTCGCTGGGCGAGCTTCTAGCTTTTCGCGCAGCCGTTTCGCTCATCACCAAGGGAGGACGCCAGCCTTTCCTCGACGACATTTACGCGGCCGCGCAGACGCAGCAGGCGCGAATCGATTCGGACACGCAATTCATTCCCGAGAACCTCGTGCAGAAGATCTACGACCAGTCGACCTACGCCGAGGTGTCGAGCGAAATTGGCGAGCATCTCAGACCTCCCGGCTGGGATGGCGAACTGTTCGTTCTGTACCCCGACGTCGCAGGCTTTCGAGACTCGCTCGGTCAGAAGCGCGATGACGCCTGCATCAGCGGTAGTTATCCGGAGTCCGGCGGCCTCCGCGTGCTGAACCAGGCGCTCCTGAACTACTTCGAAAAGTCGGACGCCAAGGCCTACTAATCCCTGAGATCACTTGAGTCAGGAGATATGGTCAAGAGTTGTGTTTGGGCAGGCGCACCCTCCGGTTGGATTTACGCGACTGCTGACACCTTCATCTCTCGTAACCGTTCACGTGGGGCGTTGAGCCGCCGCGCGTCATGTGGGACTTGGGGCCGATGACATCTCCGAAGACCCCCGAACAACTCTCGGCCGCGATCGAATCCCTGGTCGCGTCCTACGTCAACGAAGTGCGGCGTGCTGCGTCTGAGGCGGTCGAGCGCGCGCTGCGTCAGAGCGTCGTGTCCAGTGCGCCGGCCGGCGTCCGGAACAAGCCGCCCGAATTTCCGACCCACCTTGACCTTACTCCTGAGTGAAACGCGTCGGCACGGCGTCCGAGGGCTTGTCCGAGTTCGCCGCTTTCGAGCGCCGAAGCACACACCCAAGCGCCGCAAACGCCTCCCGAAGCCCCCTCCGGTGCATGACAGCCGGCCCGCGGACACACCGGTGCGCAACGGACGCTCTGTCCCGCCGCCTATAACCCCAACGACGCACCACCCGAGCTAGCTGGGGGTCGGCGGGGGCATCGCCCCCGGGCACCGCGCCAGCACACACCACCAGCAGTCCAGCGGCTCGCAGGGCTGACGAAATCGATGCCGCATCAGCAGCGTACCCCCGGGGAAGGTCGCTTCGAGCCCCCTACGGAAGCCCTGCCAGGCCTCCCGGTACTGCCGGCGGTACTCTCGCACGGCACCGACGGCGTTTTTGTACGCCTCTCGGTCGCCGCCGGCAGCCACCGTCGGCTTGCGGCCTCCTTTGGGCCTGACGTTGTTGGGGGCGTCGAAGGGGTCGGTCGCGAGGATCTTCTTCACGCCGACGAAGCCATGCCCGGCGCTGCGTGCCTGGGTCACCAGCTCGAGTTGACGCGCGTTGAGCTGCTGACGGAAATCCTCCACCAGGTCGGGCAGCGGGTGGTCGCCGAACTGCGGAGGTGGAACGAAGCAGCCGGTGGCGACCGCGTGCTCCTCGTCAGTCTGATCGAAGAAGTACTTGGGCCGACTGACCTGCATCGGCGGCTCGAGCCAGTCGGTCGGGCCGTGCAGGACTCCGGGCCACTGCTTGTACTTGTCGACCAGCCGATCTTTGACGCAGTTGAGGACCGTGTAGCAGAGCTTGTCCCGGACGGCGGCGTGATTGGTCAGCAGCAGGTCGTTGTAGGACTGGTCACACCAGATTGTCTCGGTGTACCGGTCGGGATACTGCTCCCCGAAGTAGGCGAGCAGGCACATGGCGATGCAGCGATCGAGCCAGGCCATGAACAGGTCCAGGCGCCCGGTCGTGTCGGTCAGAACCAGATGAAAGTGATTGCTTTCGAAACAGACCGCGTGCAGCAGCACCCCATACTTGGCAGCGGCGCGGAACAGGCAGTAGCGCACGATCTGGTTGACCACCGGATCGGGTCGCAAGTAGAAGCGGCGCAGGTCGCAGGTGCGGGTCACCATCCGGGTCCCGTCCGGGACCGATATCCGCGGTGCGGTCACACCCTGTTATCGGCCAGTGCCCGAGCCAGTTTCGCAAAATCCTAGCGATCATCTCGGCGCCTACGACGCTGAGGTCTCGCGCGAGGGGATCCAGTGCGGAATCTGAGGGGGCGTCTGTGTGCCGGGGGCCCGGTGATCTTGAGCGCCGAAGCTGAACCACGCCCCAGCGCTGCATACGCCCTGCGAAGGTACCCTCCGGTGCATTGCAGACCGGTCGCGGACACACAGGTGCGCTCGCGGGCCGGTTAGCTTGCCCGCTGGTGACGCCCCAGAGTCCACAACTTCGCCGTGCGTCTGGGCCGTTACGGGCGGATCCTTCACGCCGCCACCTCGCCGGCCCACCGCCCAAGCGCCCATTGGTAACTCCCGGCCGCCCCCAGAGGTCGACCGGTTTGAAATCGCCGCAAATTCGCGAGGGAGAGCGGGTTCAGTGTGCCGTTACGGTGCCGCAGTCGTAGCCCAGCTACTTCAAGGCGCCGTAGCGGTGCGGTGGGCCCGCTAAACCCGCGAAGTTGTGGTGGTTTCAAACCGATCGCCGCTCTAGCCGCGCTATCCTCAGCCCATGCAGCATCCGGCCCCCGCCCTCGGTGACCGTAGCCTCTTCCCTACCCTCACGGCTCGCGCCTACCTCCATCACGCGGGCATTTCGCCCCTGTCGACGCCGGTGCTGACCGCGATGTCCGAGGCTGCGGCCGATGTGGCCGCTCGCGGCTCCGAGGCGTTCGGCACCTGGGGTGAGCAGCGCGAGCAGCTACGGCACACGCTCGCTTCTTTGGTCGGTGGGCGCGCCGAGGATGTGGGCTTCGTGTCCAATACCGCTGCCGGTCTGAATGCGGTGGCCTGGAGCATGCCCTTCGAGTGCGGCGATCGCGTGCTGCTCTTCGACGGTGAGTATCCGAGCAATGTCTCGCCCTTTCTGCGCGCGGCCGAGCGCCACGGAATCGAGGTGGAGCTGCTTTCTCTGGAGCCTTTCGCCGCGCCAGGCGGAGCGGATTTCTCCGAGCTGGAAGCCGCCCTCAAACGCGGTGCCCGGCTTGTGTCCGTGAGCGCGGTGCAGTTCCAGAGCGGGCTGTGCATGCCGCTTTCCGAGATTGCGGCGCGCTGTCACGCGGCCGGCGCCCGGCTTTGTGTCGATGCGGTGCAGGCCTGCGGGGCGATGCCCATCGACGTGGAGGCCCTGGGCGTTGATTACCTGATCTCGGGTTCCCACAAATGGATGATGGGGCCGGATGGGGCCGGCTTCGTGAGCATTCGGCCCGACGCCCTGGCCGAGCTACGGCCGGCCGTCGTGGGCGCCATGAGCTACCAGGGCACACTCGACATGCTGATGGCCGGGCCCGGGCACTTGCGCTACGACCACCCTCCCCATACCGAGGCGCGCGTTTTCGAGACGGGTATGGTGGGCACCATTTCCTTTGCCGGCCTGGGCGCGGCCGCCGAGCTGCTCGGCCGGCTGACACCCGCCGCGATCCTGGACCACGTGCTTGAGTACGGCGACCGCCTGGAGACGGGGCTTCAGGAGCGCGGTTTCGCGTCGCTGCGCACTGCGGACCGAGCGCGCCAATCCGGCATCCTCGCGGTTGTGCCGCCGCCCGGCTTGTTGGCCCATGAGCTGGTGCCCGCGCTTGCAGCACGCGGCATCGTCTGCGGCTGTCCCAACGGTAGGCTGCGTTTCGCACCCCACTGGCCCAATGGCTTCGACGAGGTGGATGCGGTGCTCGAAGCGATCGACGCCATTCGGGCATGAGGCGGGCTGCCGGGGCACCGCTGGACGGCACCCGGGTGAGCTGCTACTTCCGAAACCGGTGGTGTCTCCTGGCTGCGCTCGTGCGGGTCAGGGACCGGTGGTTTTGCGTGCTGCGCGGCTTTTCGGTGTCCTCGGGTGCTGAGCGGTCTGCGCTGGAGGTGTGTGATGCGAACTTTGATGATGACGTGGGCTACGCTCCTTTTGTTGGGCGCTTGCGGCGGTGACGATGGCAGTGGTCAGAACACGACGGTCGGCGCGCCGATCGCACCCGTGGCCTCACAGCCGGGGGGTTCCGATCCGAGCGCTGCTGCGAATACGAACACGATGACACAGCCGGCCCCTGTGACGGGTACCGGCGGCGCGGATGCTGAGGCTGGAGCCGGGGGCGGCACGGTGGGTGGGGCGGCCGCCGTCGACCCGATGGAGATGTCCACAGCCGGTGCCGGTGGCGCGCCCGCGACGGAACCATCGACGGCGCCCTTTGCGTTGACCAGCGTGGTAGCCGAGGGGGAGATGATCGCCGCCGAGTTCCGCTGCGAAGGCCCTTCGCCCATGATGCAATGGACGGCTGGACCCGAGGGGACTCAGAGTTATGCCATCGTGTTCAAGGACGTGACTCCGGGTTTTAGCGAGGGTTATCTGCACTGGCTGATCTACGACATCCCGGCGGCGACTACGGAGCTGCCCCAAGGCGTCGAGCTAGGAGCCATGCCCGCGAGCCCCACCGGCGCACGCCAGGCGCCGATCTGGAATGGGATGGAAGGCTACAACGGGCCCTGCGCGCCGTTTGGCCTCAATACCTACGTCTTTACCCTGCACGCCCTCGACGTTGCGACGCTTCCGGAGGGCGACGTGGAACAGCAGATCGCATCGCACTCGCTCGGTACCGCGACGCTGATGGTCACGTCGATGCCCTGAGCGCCCTGCACGCCGCTGGTCGCTACGGCGTGAAGGCGCTGTCTTCGACGATTTCGACCCAGATGCCCTTGGGGCTGCGCACGAAGAAGCTGCGGAAGCCGTATTCGTCGCGCATGGCGATGTCTTCCTCGATGGCGATGCCGGCGGCTTCGATGCGAGCCTTTTCGCGCTCCAGGTCGGTCGTGCTGTAGGCGATGTGGTCGATGGGCTTGCCGCGGGTGTCGGTGACCATTTCGGTCGCCAGGCGGTCTTCGGTGAGCGAGGCGTCGGTGTGGTTGACCGCGTCGATGGCACCGGCGTTGAAGGCGCCGCCGCTGACGGTGGTGAAGAAGTCCATGCTCACACCCTGGATCATGTGCACGTGGCCAAAGCCGCTGTCGGCCGGCCCTGGGCCGATGGCGACTTCGACGCGCGCGCCGCTGGGCGCCTGCAGGTAGAAGAAGTATTCCGGGAAGATCGAAACGCCGCAGGCCATGATGCCGGCGGCCGCTTCGGGACACTGTGAGCGTCCCTCGGGGTAGAGCGGGGCGCCGAGTTCGACCAGGCGCATAAGCTCGTCGGTGGGGCTGGGGTGAATCCAGCCGATGTGTTCCAGGTAGGTGTTGAGCGCGGGGTCGGCCGGCTCGGGTACGCGCGTGTAGAGGAAGTAGCCGCGTTCGGTGTGCGTGGCGCGGGTGACGCCGCCGCCGTCAGCTGCGTTGCAGAAGTCCACCGCTGGCGCGTTCAGGAAGGTCTCGAAGAACTCCATGTCCGCTTCGGGGTCGGTGGTGTTGAAGTGGACGTGATGGAAGTGCATCGGCCCGTCCTCCCCGAGTTCCCGCGGCGCGCAGACGACGGGATCGGATACGACCGCCGGCTTCGTGTCGCCGCTACCGCCTGCGTCCTTGTCGGAGGCGGAGGTGGCTGCGTCGCCCGCCTTGGTCGTTTCATCGCCCGTGGCAGATCCGCTCGTGCCCTTGCCCTCGGCGGAACCACCTGCGTCTTTCTTCGCAGTCGAGCCATCGCCCGCTGCAGAGTCATCCCCCGAACACGCTGCCAGGAGCAGCACCAGAATTAACACGCCACGCATAGTCACCACCTGCCCGAGTCCTATCGCAGCCGGTCTGCGAGCACAATGCACGAAGGCCACTCCCGTGCTGCCCATTGTCCCCATGTTCGACCCCAAAAACTACGATACCCGACCCCAGGCAGGGATCGGGCATCGCGCGCCGCGTTTCGGCTCAGATGTCGAAGTAGAGCTCGAACTCGTGGGGATGCGGGCGCAGGCGCACGGCGTCGACCTCGCACTCGGTCTTGTACTCGATCCAGGTCTGGATCGCGTCTTCGGTGAAGACGTCACCTTCGAGCAGGAACTTGTGGTCCTCCTTGAGGCAGTCCAGGGCTTCGGAGAGGCTCGACGGCATGGCCGCGATCTTGGCTTTTTCTTCGGCGGGCAGCGAGTAGATGTTCTTGTCCAGCGGTTGACCCGGGTCGATCTTGTTCTTCACGCCGTCGAGGCCGGCCATCAGCATGGCGGCGAAGGCGAGGTAGGGGTTGCAGCTGGGGTCGGGGTAGCGAACCTCGACGCGCTTGGCCTTGGGGGAGGCCGAGTACATCGGGATGCGGCAGCTGGCCGAGCGGTTGCGGCTCGACAACGCCAGGTTGACCGGAGCTTCGTAGCCGGGCGTCAGGCGCTTGTAGCTATTGGTGGTCGGGTTGGTGAAGGCGGCGATGGCGCGGCTGTGCTTGAGGATGCCGCCGATGTAGTGCAGGCCCAGCTCGCTCAGGCCGGCGTAGCCGTCGCCTGCAAATAGCGGCTTGCCGCCCTTCCACAGTGACTGGTGGGTGTGCATGCCGGAGCCGTTGCCCTCGAAGACGGGCTTGGGCATGAAGGTGGCGGTGAAGCCGAGCTGCTGGGCGACCTGCTTGACGACGTATTTGTACATCTGCAGCTGGTCGGCCATCTTCAACATGGTGTCGAAGCGCATGTCGATCTCGGCCTGACCGGCCGTCGCGACCTCGTGGTGCTGGGCTTCGACCGAGATGCCGAGCTTCTGCATCATCAGCACCATTTCCGTGCGCACGTCCTGGAACTTGTCCACGGGCGGGGTGGGGAAGTAGCCCTCTTGAGCGCGTGGTTTGTAGGCCAGGTTGCCTCCCGGCTCGTCGCGGCCGCTGTTCCACGAGCCCTCGATGGAGTCGACGTGGTAGTAGCCCTCGTGGGGGCCGGTGCTGAAGCGGGCCGAGTTGAAGATGAAGAACTCGGCTTCGGGGCCCACGTAAACGGTGTCGGCGATGCCCGAGGCGGTCAGGTAGTTTTGGGCCTTGCGCGCGATGTTGCGCGGGTCGCGGCTGTAGCTCTCGCGCGTGACGGGGTCGATGATGTCGCAGATCATCACCAGTGTCGGGTGCTTGAAGAAGGGATCGATGAAGGCCGTCGACGGGTCGGGGACCATGAGCATGTCGCTCTCGTTGATCGCCTGCCAGCCGCGGATCGACGAGCCGTCGAAGCCCATGCCGTCTTCGAAGACCGCTTCGTTGATCATCTCGATCGGGTAGGAACAGTGCTGCCAGGTGCCCGGCCAGTCGGTGAAGCGCAGGTCCGCCATCACGGCGCCGTTGTCCTTGGCGAATTGAATTGCTTGCTTGGCGTCCATCGGTTGTGTCCTCGTCGCGTGCTTCGTTGGGGGGGGGGGGAGGGAAGGGGGGGCAGGGGCGGGGGGGGCG
>JAOUOP010000102.1 GCA_029880325.1 Myxococcales bacterium
CACAAGACGCGTTCGCGGACATCGACGGGGCGGCTCCCGGGCTGCGACACGCCTGGGCTGCGCCCTCCCGCCGTCCGCAAACGCCCGATTCCTCCGCAACCTGGCCGCAGCCGGGGAAGCCCCGCCTACGTCTAGGACTAGCGATCAGGTCTGGGCCCAAGCGCCCAAGACTTGACGGCGATCCAAAAGTAGACGATGTGGTATGGGCTCCGCCTCTGGACTTGGCTCGGAGCGCAGACGGGAGGTGCACTTGCCGGTACTCACTCCCGTCTTTCTTTTTCCGTCGTCGGCAACACGCCGAACGCTCCGCCTCCAGGCCGCGCGTCCTAACGCGCTCCGGCCCGGTGGTGACCTTTCCTGCGGATGCCCCTCAGCTACGGGATCGCTACGGTGCCATCAGGATACGTGATCGGAATTGGCCCTCAGACCAGCAACTGCGCTGCCTGGTAACAGTAGTCACCTCCCACGCCGACGTCGGGGGACAATAGTTCGGGCGCCCTTCGATGTCCTGGACATTGAATGATGCAACCCGGATCGCTGCCATGCTGGCCCTCCCTGCGCAGCCCGAGTGGCCATGGGCCCCGGGCGACGTTCGGCGGCATCATACCGAAGGAGATTGTGACCGCAAAAGGCTATACGGAGATTGTCCCGAGCATGGGCGCGCGCTACATCGCGCAGCGAAAGCCGACGCCGTCGATGCGGAAGTCGCGCGGGTGGCTGGCGCGGGCGTAGCTGCGCAGCGAGCGCGCATCGAACATCCACGAGCCTCCGCGCACCACGCAGGCTTCTTCTCCGCCGCTGACGGTGCAGCGCGGGTTGCGCTCCGGCCCGTGCAGATAGAAGGCCGGGTCGTCCACGTCCTCGCACCATTCCCAGACGTTGCCGGCCATGGCGTGCAGGCCGTAGGGCGAGGCGCCCAGGTCGTTTGGGCCGACGGCTACCGTGCCGCGCAGGCGACGTCCGAAGTTGGCGTGCTCGGGCGTGGGCTCCTCCCGCCCCCACGGGTATTTGCGGCCATCGGCGCCGCGCGCGCCCTTCTCCCACTCCGCTTCGGTGGGCAGGCGACGACCGGCCCAGGCGCAATAGGCCTGGGCGTCGTGCCAGGAGACGAAGACGACTGGATGCTCCTCGAGCTCTGGCGGGCAGCGGCGCCCGCGCCAATGGGCCAGAAAACGCTCCCGCTGGGCGTCGTCGGGCTCGTAGCCGGTGACTTCCAGAAAGGTCGAAAACTGGCGGTTGGTCACCGGATAGCGCGCCAGATAGAAATCGTCGATGAAGACCTGGCGGCGGTTGGGGCCGTGCTGAAAGACGCCCTGGCCGACCAGCACCAGATCGTGGCCATCGGACTCGTGGATCACGGATGGCAGCGGTTCGGAGTCGGCTTCGGGGTCCTGCACCACGTCGGCGAGGGCCGCTTGCAGGCGCTCGGAAAAATCGTCGCAGGACTGGGGGCGGGCCTCGGGCGCCTTCGCCAGGGCATCGAGGACGAGCTTCTCCAGGGCGGCTGGCAGCTTGGGGCGAAAGCGGGAGGGGCGGACGGGGGGCTGGTCGATGTGGGCTTGCAGCACCGCAAAGGCGTTATTGCCATCGAAGGGGCAGCGGCCGGTCAGGGCGCGGTAGAGCGTGACTCCCAGTGAATAGATGTCCGAGCGCGGATCCACCACGCCGTCGTTTTGAGCCTGTTCCGGAGACATATAGCGGTAGGTGCCCAGGAGCGCCCCGCTTCGGGTGTAGTTGGTGCCATCGAGTACCTTGGCAAGGCCAAAATCGACCAACTTTGGCGTGATCGTGGCGCCGTCGAGCTGCAGCAAAATGTTTTGGGGCTTGATGTCGCGGTGCACCACGCCGCGCGCGTGGGCTGCGCCCATGGCCGCGAGCACACCGGTAAAGATCATCCGAATGTCATCGAGGGGGAGCTGGCCGCGCCAGCGCTGCAGGTAGACCTCCAGGGTCGGCCCTGGCACGTATTCCATTACGAAGGCGAGCAGCCCGTCTTGCTCGAAGAAATCGAAGATCCGCACCACATGGTCGTGGCTCCAGCGGCTCGAAAGCTCGACCTCGCGCAGAAAGCGCCGCCTCACGCGCGACTGATTCATCATGTTGGGGTGCAGCGTCTTGATCGCCACCTTGCGCTTTCGGATCGAGTCCCAGCCGCGATAGACGATGCCCATGCCGCCCTCGCCGATCACGCCCTGCACCGTGTAGACGCGGTTGAGCACGGTGCCGGCCGGCAGCGGTCGGCCGTGGTTGCTCAGGACCTGACTGGCCGTCAGCTCGAAGGCATCGCGGGGCTCATCCTCGGTCGCCAGCACGGTGCTGTCGCGGCTCACCCCGGGAAGCTGCGGCTCGCCACAGGTCAGGCAGAAGCGCGCAATGGCGGGCAGCTCCTGACCGCAGCTCCCACAGCGCTTGCCCTGCGTCGACATCTCGAGCGGTCTACCCTACCGACTCGCCCAAAAACTTGCCAGTGGCAGCGCCTGCGATTCCCCGTGCGCCCAGTGCGATGCGGCCCTGGGCGTCGGCTGCCCCAACGGGGGCTGTTTGGGCCACGGCGCTTCGGTCGGCAGGCGGTGGTCACCATGCCCCCTTGCACGCCGGGCCAAGTGCTGACAGCGTCCCGCCTGCGCGAAAGCCCTCGACCCGGCAATGACCACCCTGCATCTCATCCGTCACGGTCGCGCTTCGGCGCGCGACGCCGATTACGACCGCCTCCACGAACTCGGTCACGAGCAGGCGCGGCTCTTGGGGGCGAGCCTGGCGGCCGCGGTCCAGCGCTACGACCGCGTCTTCGTGGGGCCCCTCACGCGCCAGCTCGACACGCTTGCAACGATGCGCGAGGCCGCGGGTTCGGTGGGGGCCGGCTGGCCGGAGGCGGTCGTGCTCGAGGGGCTGGCCGAGGCGCCCTTCGAGCCCCTGCTCAAGCAGCACATGGTTCCGCGCCTGCCCAGCGATGCGAAGCTGCAAGCCCAACTCGAAAACATCCAGGCCGCCAGCGATGCCGACGCGCGCGCGACCGCCATGTTCGAGCTCTTCGAGTACATGGTGGCCCTGTGGCTGCGCGGCGAGGTGGGCCAGGGGCTCGAAACAGCCGAGGCGTTTCGGACGCGCGTGGAGGCGGCCTTCGAGCAGATCCTCGCGAGCGCCGCGGCCGGCGAGCAGGTGGCTGTGATCAGCTCCTTCGGCGTCATCGATCATCTCCTGCGCGGTGTGGCGGGTCTGTCCCCGCCGCCCGAGCACGCCACCATGCGCCTGGCCAACGCCAGCGTCAGTCTGCTGCGCCGAGGCGCCACAGGTGCGCTCGAGGTGCTTTTTCACAACCGCGTCGAGCACCTCCCCGAGCCCCGGCTGATCACGATGTTGTAGCCCGCCGGGCGTCCACGGCCATGATTCCCTGGAAGTTACTCGAGGAAGCGCCGGTGCCCGGCGGTGAAGATTCGCTGCGCCTGTATCAGCGCGGACAGGAGTTCTCCATTCGCGTCGGGCGCCAGGAGTTGATGAATAGCCGCGTCTACGGCTCCGAAGATGCCCTGGCCGAGCTGGCCTGCGCGCCCCTGGCCGACAGCAAGCATCCCGAGGTGCTGATCGGCGGCCTCGGCATGGGCTACACCCTGGCTGCGGCCCTGCGGGTGCTGGGGCCCGGCGCCCGTCTGGTGCAGTCAGAGCTGGTGGCTGCCGTGGTGCGCTGGAATCGCGGACCCCTGGGCGAGGTGGCGGGGAGGCCCCTGCAGGACGCGCGCGTGGTGGTGGTCGAGCGCGACGTGGGCGAGCTGATGGTGGCCGCCGATGGGCGCTATGACGCGATTTTGCTCGACGTGGACAACGGCCCCGAAGGCCTGTCGCGCGCTCAGAACGATCGGCTCTACGCCTCGGCGGGGCTTTCCGATGCACGCCGCGCACTCAAGCCCGGCGGGGCGGTCTGGTTCTGGTCGGCCGGCGACCGCCCCGGCTTCGCCTCGCGCCTGCGACGCGCGCGCTTCGAGGTCCGCGAGCATCGCGTCCGCGCCCGGGGTCGGCGCCGCGGCGCCCATCATCTGTTGTGGGAAGCCCGTCGTCCGCCCCGCGATCAGTCGAGCCCCAGCCGCCGCATGTCGTCCTCGTCCAAATTGAAGTAGTGGCCGATTTCGTGCAGCAGCGTGACTTCGATCTCGTCCTCGAGTTCTTCCCTCTCGGGAAACTCCGCTAGCAGGTTGTTGACGAAGAGCACGATGCGTGCCGGTGCGGCGGTCTCGTGATCGCCGTCGGGAGGGCCTTCGAAGAGGCCCAGGGAGCGTGGATCGAAGCCGCTGCGCACCAGGTCGCGCGAGGGGCGCGGCTCCAGGATCACCGGCACGTGCTCCAGGCGTTCGGCGAAGGGGGAGGGCAGCTGCAGAAGCACCTCGTGGGCCACTGCGTCGATGTGGTCGACCTCGGCGCGGCGGCCGATGCGTGCGCTGCGGTCGGCCCGCGCGTCCAGGCTGTGCACCTTCAGCCAGTGGGCGATGACGCGTTCGGGCTCGCCCCGCTCTTCGGCCATGGCCGCCAGGCCGTAGTGGGCGTCGGCGTGCTGTGGTTGGAGGTTAACTACGCGTTGTAGAAGTTCCGCGGCGCGCTCCAGATCCTGCTCGGCCCAGGCGATCGAGGCCTCTGCGAAGAGCACATCCGGATCGCCCGCGCCAGCCAGTCGTGCTGCCTGCGCGGCTGCGGCCCGCGCCGCCTGCAGGTCGCCGCCCGCCAGGTGCTCGTCGACCGCCGAAAGGGCTTCTTCGAACGCTTGGTCGACTTTGGACATGGCCTTCAATCCATTTCCTCGAGTAACGCGGCCACGTGTTCGGCGATCGCTTCACTCGAAGTGAGTCCTGGCGACTCCATACCGATCAAGTTGACGAGCCCAGGGGCGCCGTGGGTGCTGGCCTCCTCGATGTGGAAGTCGGCCATGGGCTGTCCCGGGCGCTGCAGTTTGGGGCGCACGCCGGCGTAGTCGGGTCGCAGATCCTCGTCGCGTAGCTCCGGAAAATAACGGCGCACGGCATGGGCGAAGTGGGCTGCTTTGCCCTCGTCGACCCGATAGGCGTGTTCGTCGAGTCCATCGATGTACTCGGTGTCGGGGCCCAGGCGCAGCTGGCCGGAGAGATCGAGGGTGATGTGGATGCCGAGCCCTGCCTCCAGTGGTACCGGGTAGATCAACTGGGAGACAGCGCCGCGCAGGCGTGAGGCAAGCGCGAAGTAGTCGCCCTTGCAGTAGCCCTGCTCGAGTCCCAGCGCCCTGACATCCAGCCCCGCCATGGCCGCCACGCGGTCGGCCGCCAGACCGGCGGCGTTGATCACGCGCCGGGCGTCGATGGCGAAGCGCTCGGCGGCCGCGCCCGAGCGGGTCAGCAGCCGGATGCGCGACTCTGAAGGCTCCAGCGCCACGAGCTCGGTGCTCAAGGCCAGCTCGGCGCCGTGGGCGCGGGCTTCTGCGCGGTAGCTCTCCATCAAGCCATGGGCGTCGACGATGCCCGTGCGGGTCGAAGTCAGGGCGGCGATGGCGCGCACGCGGGGTTCGAGGGCAGCGAACTCGCGCGCCCCCAACATGCGCACCTCGGGTACGCCGTTTGCCGTCGCCCGCGCCAGGATCTGCTCCAGCTTGGCCTCTTCGGCCGCGTCGGTGGCGACCACCAGCTTGCCACAGCGGGCGTGACCGATGCCGTCGCGCTCGCAGCGCGCGTAGACTAGCTCCCGCCCGCGCACGCAGAGCTGAGCCTTGAGCGAGCCGGGCGGGTAGTAGAGCCCGGCGTGGATCACGCCGCTGTTTCTACTCGAGGTCTCCTGACCGACGGCGCCGTGGCGTTCCAGCACCACCACCTCGCGGCCGCGCCGCGCGAGCACGGCCGCGCAGGCCAAGCCAATGACGCCAGCGCCGACGATGGCGACTTCGACCTCGAGGTCGCTATGTTGGCCTGGGCCCTGGGACATCACTGGCTCGCGTAGCTCATGCAGCGGATAACTCCGAGTCTATTGCTGCCCCGCGGCCCTGACCTCGGCCACGGTCTCGCTCTCGAGCCCAAAGCGCTCGGCCAGCTCCACCAGGCTCCGGTAGGTGCCGGCCGCCAGCGGCACCCCCCCGGCCGAGCGCCGGGCGAAGCTCTCGCGCTCGGGGTCGCCCGCGATCAGCACCGCGTCTTTGTCGGCAGCCGGGCGCGTCGAACGCATGTAGTCGAGCAGCGAGTTTGTCTGCTGGGCCATCACCTCGGCATCGCCGACGGCGGTCGGATCGAGCAGGATGGCCAGCATGTGGTTGTAGACCGTGGGGGGGCCGTCGTAGTCGCGGTTGACCGGCCAGCTGCCGGCCAGGGTGCCACCGAGCAGATCGCAGATCAGCGACAGCCCGTAGCCCTTGTGCAGCCCGAAGCAGGTGAGGGCGCCGGGCGTGCCCGACTCGGGCGCGAGCAGCACGGCCGGATCGCCGCTGGGCCGGCCCTGGTCGTCGATCAGCGCGCTGTCGTCGAGCAGGTCGCCGCGGGCGCGGGCCTCGCGCACCTTGCCCAGCGCCACCGTGCTGGTGGCCATGTCCAGGATCACCGGCTCGCCGCCGGCCACGGGCACGCCGCAGCAATAGGGATTGGTGTTGAGGCGGGCCTCGGCGCCGCCGAAGGGGGCGACCTGGGGCGGGTGCCCGACCACGTTGACGTAGTGCATCGACACCAGCCCCTGGGCCACGGCCATCTCGGCGTAGGCGCCGATGCGCCCCAGGTGGTGGCAGTCGCGCAGGGCCACGGCCGCCAGACCCAGCTCGCGGGCCCGCGCGATGCCCAGCTCCATGGCCTCGCGCCCGACCACCTGCCCGAAGCCGCGCCCGCCGTCGACCACCAGGATCGGCCCGCGGTCGCTATCGAGCCTGGCGTGGACCCCGGGCTTGCAGGCGCCGCAGTGCATGCTCCAGGTGTAGGTGGGCACCATGCCCACGCCATGGGAGTCGTGGCCCTTGAGGTTGGCCTCCACCAGATGCTCGGCGACCACGCTCGCCTCGGCAGCGGGCGCGCCGCCGGCCACCAGCAGTTCCTGGGCCAGCCGTCGCAAAAGCTCGGGCATCACGGTGGTCGAGGTTTCGGCGTTGGCTTCGGTCATGGCGGCTCCCGGCTTCCGGTAGGCCCCCATTCCTACACCGCCTGGGGCGAAACCGCAGCCCGCGGCGGGCACCGGCCGCGCCGCGAGATCCTCCGTGACTTCGCCTCCGATCCGGGCTAGGTTTCGCGGGCCGTCGTGACTGGCGTTAGGAGCATCGGCCCCGGCCGGGCGCTCCGAGGTGGAAGGGACCACCGGGAAGCGACAGCGTTTTAGCCGCACGCCTGGGTGTACCCCTCCCGAGACGTCCGCCGATGTCCCGGGCTCAAACGCTCCCGAAAGCCATCGCCGAGGAGCAGGAGGCACCCATGAGCACAGATTCCCTACTGGACCGTTACCTCAGCGCGAAGATCCCGGGCTATGCGCCGGGCTCGCTGTCGAGCGAAACCGTGGCCTTCGCCGCCGCCCTCGACAGCGTGGCCAAGCAGCGCCCCGAGATCGCCGCTTCGATCATGGACGAGCTGCGCGACCAGCGCTCCAAGCTGAAGCTGATCGCCAGCGAAAATTTCGCTTCGCCCGCGGTGCTGCTCGCCATGGGCAATTGGCTGAGCGACAAGTACTCCGAGGGCGTGCCCGGCCACCGCTTCTACGCCGGCTGCGATCACGTGGACGCCATCGAGAGCCGTGCCGCCGAGCTGGCCCGCGAACTCTTCGGCGCCGACCACGCCTACGTCCAGCCCCACAGCGGCATCGACGCCAACCTGGTGGCCTTCTGGACGGTGCTCACCGACCGCGTGGAAAACCCCGCCCTCGAGCGCCTGGGCGCCAAGGCCGTCGGCGAACTCTCGGACGCCCAGTGGGAAGAGCTACGCCGAGAGCTGGGCGATCAGAAGATGATGGGCATGGCGCTCGACTCCGGCGGTCACTTGACCCACGGTTTTAGACCGAACGTCTCGGGCAAGCTCTTTCGCTACTGCAGCTATGGCGTCGACCCGCAAAGCTGCCTGCTGGACTACGATGTGGTGCGACAGCGGGCGCGCGAGGAGAAGCCGCTGCTGATCATCGCCGGCTACAGCTCCTACCCGCGCAAGATCAACTTCCGCATCTTCCGGGAGATCGCCGATGAAGTGGGCGCCACGCTGATGGTGGACATGGCCCACTTCGCTGGCCTGGTGGCGGGCAAGGTCTTCAGCGGCGACTTCGACCCGGTCGCCCACGCCCACATCGTCACCACCACCACCCACAAGACCCTGCGCGGCCCGCGCGGCGGTATGGTGCTGTGCCAGAAGTCGCTGGCCGAGACCGTCGATCGCGGCTGTCCGCTGGTCCTCGGCGGCCCGCTGCCCCACATGATGGCGGCCAAGGCGGTGGCGCTGGGGGAAGCTGCGCAGCCCGAGTTCGCCAGCTACGCCGCGCGTGTGGTCGACAACGCCAGGGTGCTGGCCGAGTCGCTGGCCGCCAAGGGCGTGGACGTGGTCACCGGTGGCACCGACAACCACCTGGTCCTGCTCGACGTGCGCAAGTACGGCCTCAACGGCCGCCAGGCCGAGGCCGCCCTGCGCGCCGCCGACCTCACGCTCAACCGCAACGTGATCCCCAACGACCCCAGCGGCGCCTGGTACACCAGCGGCCTGCGGCTGGGCACTCCGGCCATGACCTCCCTCGGCATGGGCGCCGCCGAGATGCAGCAGATCGCCGAGATCCTGCAGTCGGTGCTGGCAGCCACCAAGGCCGCCGTGATCGGCAAGGGCAAGAATGCGGGCAAGACCTCGCAGGTGAAGTTCGAGACCGAGGCCTCGGTGGTCGAAGCCGCCAAGGCCCGCGTCGCCGAGCTGCTCGCCGCCCATCCGCTCTACCCCGGCATCGAACTGTCGTGAGCGTGTCGCCAGCACCTGCCGTCGTCATCGTCTTCGCGCTGGCGCTTGCGGGCGTCGGCTGCGGAGGCGAGTCGCCGAGCGACCGCCCCGCCGCGTCGGCGTCGAAAGAGGCGAAGGCGCCCGTGGACCGGGCGAGCCTGTCGGCGGCCAAGCGCCTGGTGGGCAAGTGGGAGATGCGCCTGTCGGAAGTGCCGGATCACGCGCTGACCGAGGACTTCCTCGAGCTCAAGCGCGAGGGCCTCGCCGACAAGGTGCGCATCGAATACACCTTCACCGAGTCGAGCTTCGTGCTCGACAAATTCGGCGCCGGCGGCCGTCTGCAGCGCCGCTACCACTACCAGATCCTCTCCGAGGTCGACGACACGCTGAAGCTCGAGCGCGTCGACGAAGAGGGTGCGGTCCAGGAAATCGCGGCGGTGGTCAAGGAAGACAAGCTCTACATCGGCACCGGCAGCGCGACGGTGCCGCTCTTTCGCATGAAGCAGTAGGGGCCCTGTAGCTGTGGCTTCCGTGAATGCGAGTGAGGCCAGCGCGCTGCCGACCCTGCTGGTGATCACGGGCCGCCCGGCATCTGGCAAGACCAGGCTTTCGCAGCTCCTGGCCGGCGAGTTCGGCTGCCCCGTGGTATCGCGGGATGCGATCATGGAGGGGCTCGTCAACTCCATGCAGCGGGGCGTGGAGATCCCGGGTGATCCCAAGCGCCGCGTCTACGAACTCTTCTTCGCAAACCTTGAGTTGCTCTTGCGCAAGGGCGTCAGCGTTATCGCCGAAGCCGCTTTTCAACACGCGCTTTGGGTGCCCGAGCTCGAGACCCTGAGTCATTGCGCGCGCCTCAAGCTGCTGATCTGCGACATTGACCCGGAGTTGGCCCAGGTCCGCTTCGATCGGCGCCTGGCCGAGGACCCGCGAAGGGCGCGCTTGCACGGCGAACGCAGTGGGCGGGGTAGGGGGGCGGCCTACCGGCCACCGCGGCTGCCGGTGCCCACCCTGCGCGTCGACACCAGCGACGGTTACGACCCGGCCCTGGACCAAATTACGACATTCGTCTTGCAATAACGGCCACGGCTTGACGGCCCCTGGGGCGCCTGGCGGCCGCCCTGCGTCGCGCTGGCCGCGGCGGGGCGCTCGGTGTAGCATCTTTTTCCCAACGTGAAGCCCGCTACCCGACCGCGACTCGAGTCATCCACCTGCGACCGGAGCCCGTGCTGGCCGCTTTCGCTGCTGCTTTGCCTGCTCGGTTGCTCCTTCGATAACCACCCGCTCAATCAGCGTGGTTTGGCGGGCGCGTCGGCGTCCTTCCCCACGCCAGCTGGGATGGGGGGCACGGGCGCTGGCGAAGACGGAGGCCTGGACGGGGCGGTGGTTCAGGACGGCGCCGCCGAGGCGTCGACCTCCATGTCCGAGGATGCCGCGGCGGACGCCCGCCCAGCGCCCAGCGACGCCGACACACAGCCGCCCGACGCCGGCGACAGGGGCAGTTGCGAACCCGGAGTCTTCGCGGGTTGCGCCAACACCGAGGCCGTCTTCTGCAACGACCAGGGCACCGGCTTTCGCAACGAGGCATGCGGCACCTCCGGCTGCAACATGCAGGCCCAGCGCTGCAATACCTGCCTGCCCGGCTCCATCGCCTGTGGCGCCGCCGACACCCACGTGGTCTGCGGCCAGGATGGACTGCCGGCGGCGACCACGACCTGCGACCTCGGCTGCAGCGACGCCGTCACCCCCGCGGCCTGCCGCGATTGCCAACCGGGCGGCAGCACCTGCGCCGCGTCCGTCGTGACCCGCTGCGACGCCGACGGCTTCGTCGCTTCCACCGAGGCCTGTGCCAGCGGCTGCGACGCAAGCGGCGTCGCCTGTGTTCCGCCGGCGCTGGTTCCCTCGAACCTGGACGCCGATATCTGTGCGACGGCCACCGACACCGACCGCAGCTTCGCCAGTAGCACCAGCATCGATACCGACTCGGGATGCGATGACGTTATCTCCCAGGGAGGCGAGGCGCCCGACATCTGCGTGCTTGTCTATCGCGCGCTCGGCGTCAGCGCGGGCGCCACGGTGAAGGTGCGGGGCTCGCGGGCGCTTGCGCTGGTGGCCACCACCGTCATGACGATCGAGGGCACCCTCGATGCCAGCGCCGACGGCGATCAGGAGGGGCCTGGGGCCTCGGCCGTGGCCGACGGCATCGGCCAGGACGGTCTTGGCGAACCCCCCAACTCGGGCGCCTCGACCCAGACGCCAGCCAACGCGGGGGGGGGCGGCGGCGGTCACGGCAGCGATGGCGGCGCCGGTGGCGGCACCGTGGATGCCTGCGCCGACGGCAATCCCTGCGCCGACCCGGGGGCACCGGGCCAGGCCTATGGGAGCGCCACGTTGTCACCGCTTCACGGCGGTGCCCACGGCGGTCAGAACAGCGCCAGTTCGAGCTCCAGCCGGCGCACCACCCTGGGCGGTGGTGGCGGGGCGCTGCAGCTTCTGGCCTGCGGCACACTCACGCTGGCGTCGACGGCGGTACTCGACGCTGGAGGCGGCGGCGGCGGCGGCGGCAATTCCGGCACCGCGGGCTCCAGCAGCGACACCCCCGGGGGCGGCGCCGGAGGTGGTAGCGGCGGCGCCCTGCTCCTGGAAGCGGCCCAGCTGAATGTGGCCGCAGGGGCGACCGTGGTGGCCAACGGCGGCGGCGGCGGTGGCGGCGCGACGCGCACGCCCAGCCACATCTCGGGCGAGCCGGGCAGCGACGGCCTGCGCAGTCTGGAGGCGGCGCCCGGAGGCGTGCCCGGGGGCGGCAGCTCCAAGGCGGGAGGCGCCGGCGGCACGGGCGATTTCGCGCCCGAAGATGGCATCGACTCGGGCTCGGTCGACGAGGCCGCCGGCGGCGGTGGCGGTGCAGCCGGTCGTATCCGCATCAACACCCTGGCCGGCAGCGGTCAGACCCTCACCGGCGCCATCATCAGTCCCGCTCCCAGCTTCGGGATCGTGGGCACGCAGTAACACGGTGCCGGCGTAGCGCCGCGTGCGGATGGCGGCCACGGGCTGGCACCGAAGCGTTGAAGTTTGCTACAGAGGCATCTCCAAAAATTTTCCGAACACCGCCCGCCGCTGCGGGACTGGGAGGCCCCTCCATGACCACGTCGCCCCCGATCATCTACACCATGACCGACGAAGCCCCGGCCCTGGCGACCTATTCGCTCTTGCCGATCATCCGGGCCTTTGCGGCGCCCGCGGGGGTCCCGGTCGAGCTGCGCGATATCTCCCTGGCCGGTCGCATCATCGCCAACTTCCCCGAGCGGCTGAAGCCCGAGCAGCGCATTGGCGACGCCCTTTCCGAACTCGGTGAGCTGGCCAAGACACCCCAGGCCAACATCATCAAGCTGCCCAACATCAGCGCCTCGATTCCGCAGATGAAAGCGGCCATCGCCGAGCTTCAGGGCAAGGGCTACGACCTGCCGGACTACCCCGAAGAGCCGCAGAACGACGACGAGCGCGAGAGCAAGGCCCGCTACGATCGGATCAAGGGCAGTGCGGTCAACCCGGTGTTACGCGAGGGCAACTCCGACCGCCGCGCACCGCGCGCCGTCAAGGAATACGCCAAGGCCAATCCGCATCGCATGGGCGCCTGGCCCGAAGCCTCCCGCACCCACGTGGCCACCATGGGTGCCGACGACTTCCGCGCCAATGAAAAGTCGGTGACGCTCGCAGCGGCCACCACCGCGCGCATCGAACACATCGCCGGCGACGGCAGCGTCACGGTGCTCAAAGATGGCCTTTCGCTGCAGGCGGGTGAAATCCTCGACGCCACGCGCATGAACAGGGCTGCCCTGGTCGCCTTCCTCGAAGCCCAGGTGGCCGACGCCAAGGCCCAGGGGGTGCTCTTCTCGCTGCACCTGAAGGCCACCATGATGAAGGTCTCCGACCCCATCCTCTTCGGCCACGCAGTGCGTGTCTTCTTCAAAAACGTCTTCGAAAAGCACGGCGCAAAGCTCGACGCCCTCGGCGTCGACCCCAACAACGGCCTGGGCGACCTACTCAAGAAGATCACGGCGCTTCCGGAAGCCGAGCGCGCCGCCATCGAAGCCGACATTCAAGCCGCCTACGCCGACGGCCCGGCTCTGGCCATGGTCAACTCCGACAAGGGCATCACCAACCTGCACGTGCCGAGCGACGTCATCATCGACGCCTCGATGCCGCCCATGATCCGCGACTCCGGCGGCATGTGGAACGCCGAGGGCAAGCTCCAGGATTGCAAGGCCGTGATCCCCGACAGCTCCTACGCCGGTGTTTACCAGGCCGTGATCGAAGACTGCCAGAAGCACGGCGCCTACGACCCGGCCACCATGGGCAGCGTCTCCAACGTCGGCCTGATGGCCCAAAAGGCCGAGGAATACGGCTCCCACGACAAGACCTTCGAGATCGCAGCCGCCGGCAAGGTGCGCGTGGTCGACGCCGATGGAAAGGCGCTGCTCGAGCACGAGGTCCAGCCGGGCGACATCTGGCGCGCCTGCCAGGTCAAGGACGCGCCCGTGCGCGACTGGGTCAAGCTGGCGGTCAATCGCGCTCGGGCCACCGGCGTACCGGCGGTCTTCTGGCTCGATCGCGAGCGCGCCCACGACGCCCAGTTGATCGAGAAAGTCGAACTCTACCTGAAGGACCACGACACGAGCGGCCTCGAGATCCACATCCTGGCGCCGGCCAGCGCCACGCGCTTTTCCGTCGAGCGCATCCGCAAGGGCCAGGACACCATCTCGGTCACCGGCAACGTGCTGCGCGACTACCTGACCGATCTCTTCCCGATCCTCGAGGTCGGCACCAGCGCCAAGATGCTCTCCATCGTGCCGCTGATGAATGGCGGCGGCCTCTTCGAGACCGGCGCTGGCGGCTCGGCGCCCAAGCACGTGCAACAGTTCGAAGAAGAGGGCCACCTGCGCTGGGATTCCCTGGGTGAGTTCCTGGCGCTGGCGGTATCCTTCGAGCACCTGGGCGAGCACTTCGACAACGTCGGTGCCGGCATCTTGGGCCGCACGCTTGACGAAGCCACCGCCAAGCTGCTGCAAAACCGCAAGTCACCGTCGCGCAAGGTCCACGAGCTCGACAACCGCGGCAGCCACTACTACCTGGCGCTCTACTGGGCCCAGGCCGTCGCGGCCCAGGGCGACGACCCCGCCCTGGCCGCCCGCTTCGCGCCGGTAGCCAAAGCGCTATCCGAACACGAAGCCAAAATCGTCGAGGAGCTCAACGGCGCCCAGGGACCCGCCCAGGACATCGGTGGCTACTATCAGCCCGACCCGGAACGCGCCGCCAAGGCCATGCGTCCGAGCGCCACGCTCAACGGCATCATCGACGGGATCTGAGGCAGTCACAGCAGACCGCCGCTGGCGTAGTCCTGCGCTGACGGCGGATCTGCGCCAGCGCGTGCGCGGCGGAAGTCTCGCGGGCGCCTGTCGCTGCTCACGGGCATCGGCGTGAACTTGTGGGCCAGTGTGCGGAGGCCGCACTCGTTCGAACATGACGTCCGATCCCTCAGCGGCGCCCATGAACGGATCTGCCGATCTGCCGATCTGCCGAGTGCACCGACGCCTGGGTGTTCAGCTTCCGGTGGCCAGCAGCCGGATGCTAGCATTGCAGCGGCAGGAGGGCACGATCGTGGGCGAGGCAGTGGTTGGTGAAAGCGGGAGCTTCTGCGTTGGGCATGCGGTGTCGCATACGACACCCGGGCCGCCGACCTGAGCCCCTGGGTGCACGATCCGCTCGAAGTTCTGCTGCGCACGCAGCTCGGAGGCGGCACTGACGGCATGTGCGTCGCGCTCTACGTCCAGGATTCGATCGTGGACCCCGAAAATACAGTGGTGGCGTGGATCAGCGACTTCTACGACAACCGTGACCTGCTCCCATGGTTCCAGGCCATCAAGCAGTCGGGCGTGAGCTTCGTTCCGGTCGGAAGCGTGAGTTCCAGTGGCTACTTCTCCGTGGACGGCTGGTTTCGCGCCGAGCTCAAAGCCATGGGCACGCCGGTGTTGTCCGGCAGCCTAAAAACCGTCATCCGTGAGCTACGCGCCGTGCTCCCCGCTTGACTACGAATGGAAGGTCCGATGACAGAACAGCTACGCGCCCCCGCAGAGGTGAAATTCGCCCAGGAGCTCGACTGCCTCGAGCAGCAGGATCGGGGTAAAAAGCCCTTCTCGTGGCGTCTGTCGCCGCAGATGGTCCGCATCTTCGTGCTCGGCTCCCGGCCCCAGGACGAGCTCGGCCGCGCGATTGACCAGAAGTGGTTTGGCCACCCCTCGCTGGTGGAAAAGGCCATCGTCACCCTGGCGAGTGATCGCGGCCTCTTGCTCATCGGTGATCCGGGGACAGGCAAGAGCTGGCTCGCGGAGCTGCTGGCCGCGGCCATCCATGACGTGCTGCTCGACAACGCCCGCATGACGCATTTCGAGGAGTGGTCCAACCTCTACATCGAAGAGCCGACGATTGCTGCGAGCACCTTCAGCTACCGCCAGGTGATGTTCCTGATCGGCTGCCTGTTCCGGCGCATGGGATCGAGCGAGCACCACCGCGACGAGATGCGCCTGCGCGACCGCTACATGTGGACGCGCATTCACGCCGAGCTCGACCGCACCGGCATCGACCCGGCCGACTGGCTCGAGCCCGCAATGGAGGTCAGCCGACCCGAGTACTTCTTCGACCAGACCGACGAAGAGCACGCGGTCGCCAGCGGCTGCTTCGTTCCACCGCCGCAGTTCGGCGACCGCGTGCTGCCCGACTTTGTGGAGGATTTCAGCCAGCAGCTCAACACGCGCCAGCTCGAGCTGGTAACCGAGGCACGCACCGCCGGGCAGGGCTTTGTCGGCGTGAAGAAGATCCTCGTCACCGACCCCTTAGACGCTCCCAACAACGTCAGGCCCAAAGGACGCCGCAACCCAACGGTCGCTGCGGGCGGCGACCGTGCGGCGTACAAGAAGGCGGTCGATGCCGTGCAGCAGTTCCGCCGGCAGTACCAAGCGGGCCTGGCAGAGCTATCGCAGGGGCCCCGAGGCGGCTTCCCTGGAGGCACGCTGCTGATGCGGCATCGACAGTGCCCGCCCTGCGAGCCGCTGGACTGCTAGAGCATCGATCGGTTTGAAAGGGGTGCGGCTCCTTTCATGCGACGTTTTTCACGAGTCGGAGGCGTCGTCTACGGGTGGGCGGGGCAATTTCTGGAACCTTCGAGTCAATGTAACGTGACAGGTGGTTGCGGTAGGTCTCCT
>JAOUOP010000147.1 GCA_029880325.1 Myxococcales bacterium
CTTGCTGGCAACCGTGCACGCAATGCGAATTTAGCCCCTTTTCAGCCTCCTCGGTCGCTTGCCTGTTTTTCCCGCAGGCCGATTGGTAGTCGCGCGACAGAGTCGCGCGACTACCAATCAGGCCTGCGCTTGGGCCGCCTTCGGTTGACGCGGTTCGGCCCCGGCGGTGTGTGCAGAAATCTGGTTCTCCATTTTGGCCGCCGTCTACTGAAGGGGTCGAGCTTCACATCGCTCGACGACCTTCGACAACGCGTGCTCGCGTTCATCGAGTACTTCAACAGGGTCCTCAGCAAGCCCATCCGCTGGACCTACACCGGTCGCCCGCTTCAGGCATGACTACAGGATCAGCACTCCCGCCGAGCACGTCTACACGGTGATCACCGGTCTGCGAACGGAAATCGCGGCCATCGAGGCCCCTGCGCGCCTGGCGCCACGGCCGACGGAGTGGCGGCCGCCACCGTGCCGCCGGCGGCCACCACCCCGGGGGCCTCTGCTCGACGCGTAAGCCCTTGAAATCACGGAATTCTGATCAAGGCACGGGACTTGCGTTGCGGCCTGGTCGTGGCCGCCCATACCAAGCAGACCCTCGACCCGCCTCTTGGCTCGGCCCTGCGTGCACGGGTCCTCGCCTACCGGGCGCAGGCGGGGCCGGAAGGCGGCGGTGACCGGGCGCAGCGGGGCTACAGCTATGCGGACTTGATGCGCCGCATCCGGTGCCCATATGGCTAAAACTTGGGATGGCTAAATATTCCAACGGCCGGTCAAGGGGTTCAAATTCTCGGTGATGCGCGCCTTGAAGTCGCCCATGAAGGCGGCGAGGTTCTTCTTTCTGGTCTGCACGACCAGGTGCAGGTGGTTGCTCATCACGACCAGCGCGTAGACCTTCACGTCGCAGTGCTTCTGGGCCCGCGCCAGGGTGCTACCCACCAGCCCGCGGGCCATGCGCCGCGCGTCCTCGAGCGTGAGCTTGGGCTGGAGCGGCCCACTGCGCGCGTTGGCTCTGTTGACCAGCTTGGCCAGGCGCTTGTCGAGCCGCCGCGCCATGGCCTTGGCCGCCCGGCGCGCCTTGTGGCTGGAGGGCTCGAGGCCGCTGGTGAGGGATCGGATGCAGCCAGAAGCGCTCCTCGGTGACACGGCAGGTGACGAACCACAGATGTTCATCGGTTTCCACGCGCAGGGGCCTGGAACGCTTGGGGGTCTCGGTCGCGGCGCTCATGAAACACATATCGGCCACTGCCAGCGTCGCTTTCGTCGAAAGGCGAAAAAAACGTCCTGGCAGCTGTTTCGGCTGTTTCGGCGTCGGTTTCGCCGAAAGGCGAAAAAAACGTCCTGGCAGCTGTTTCGGCTATTTCCGGGACTCCGCGCTCGGTCCCACGACGCCGCTGCTGGACTGAAGTTCCATCAGTCGAGCTACTGCACCTCGACGGCCGTGATGGGGCACTCAATGTGGAGCGCTTGGAGGCTACGCAGGATGGGGGTGAGGCATTCCGGCGCTGCGTGCCAGGTCTCGGTCGAATACTCCAGCAATGAAGGGTGAAGAAAGCGTGCGAGCCCCGCGCCCAGTCCGGAGGCGCCTGCTTCGCTGCCCGACGGCGGGTAGCCCCCACAGACCATGGCCGCCCAAACCATGAAGAGCGAGCACACCTCCTCACGTACTTCGTCGGACACGCCGGTTGTGAAATCCACCAGGATGACCAACGGACGATTGATGGGTGGGAGATCGAGCAAGAGCTTGAACGGCAAGTCGGCAGGGATTGGGGACCGTTCCTTAGCGACCTGGTTTTCCCTACCGTTCGGACTCGTGATCGCCACACTATCGATGGGCAATCCCCGGCCGCGATGGAATTCGACCATGCCGGTCAAGACGGACAGCGCTTCGCTCGTGCACTGCGTCAGCGACATCTCGACGGTGAGGCAGGGCTCCACCACGTTCATCTCGACCGGTCCCGACAGTTGGGCCGGGGGCAACATGCCGAAGCGCAGCCCGGCTGCGAACAGCTGCACGACCTCGCCGAGCGCCTGCGCTAGCCCGGGCGAATCCGGGCTTGTGCAAATCTTGATCTCGTACCGATTGTCTGAGGAAAGAATAGATGACATGAAGACCTACTCGGCAAAGAATCGCATGAGCCACTCGACCTTGCGCTCGCCGTCTATAAACATCAAGTTGATTCGCGCCATGATTTCGTCGGAGGCGCGCACGGTCTCAAGAATGCGGCCGACATCTCTGTACTCCGCCAGAGCTTCCTGGCGATTCACGTCACCGAGCATGGGAGCGAGACTCGCGCGAAGCACGAGTGCCCCGGACGCTAGCTCTCGCGACGAGGCTGTCGCGCCCAGCTTGCCCAGGACGGTATCCCGGCCACCCAGACGTTCGAGCATCGCTGGGCCGACAAAGGTGAGCCAACCCATGGTGATCATGCCGGTGTGCTGAGAGAGCACGGCGGGCATCATGTCACCCGTCGCCAGACCCGGGTGCCTGCGCAGCAGGGGCGGGATGAAGCCGCGCGCGAGTTCCTGGTTGCGTTCGCTATCGAGATGCCAGGCCAGAGCGTAGCCGGCCCAGCCATAGGTCAATGGCAGTTCCGCAAACGCATCGCAGGCGAGTTCAAACAGCTGGTCAGGAGCATCGGCGCGCTCCACTGGAAGCCCGAACCTGATGCCGCCTCTGGGATGCTCTGGATCGAGGTGCTCATGGTAGAACTCCAGCACGGGTGGGGAACACGCTGGTTTGATCGGTCCCGCCTGCACTGTAAGTCCAACCATCGGTGCGTGCAGCGATGTGTCGTCCTCCAGCCAGAAGGGCAACATCGACGCCGCGGCGTTGTCCCACGGACGCATCGTTTTCATTGCGTTGGTACGCCACCACTCGAATGCCTCACCATGCTCCTTCTGCAACACCTCGTAGGCGTGGAGGTAGCCTCCTGCGGCGGCCGCGAGCGGTATGCCGCAGATGCCGGCGATTTCGATGCACGGAGAGAAGATCGGCTCTCCGTCCTCATGGAAAAAGAGATGAGAAAGGGCGGCATTGCTCGCAGACATGGTGTGCTAGGTCTCCGTACACTTGCAGTCGGCTTCGGGGCGCATCACTACACGCTTTTTGTAGTCTTCTTCGTTGGAGGCTAGCAGAGCTCGCCTCTGATTTGTCGTCAGGTCGTCGCCTGGAAATTTCACTTCGACCATGCGCTGCACGTTGCTCGGCATACACCCCTCTGCGGGGTTCTTGATGACGATGTGGTCCCAACGAGTCGACCATCCCTTGCCGACCTGACTGCCATAGGAGAGGCCTCCGTAGAGGCCGGTCGGAGCGGCTGCTGAGGTGCCCGGAATCTTTCGCGTGGCAGACGTCACGACCTGCATCGTGTCCCCGAAATTCTTCGGAATCGAAGTGGTTACTTCCGTCAAGATTCGAGGATTGACCGTAGGTGCATGGGCTGGGGGGCCGCTGCTGAGGCGCTCAGCCATGAACTGCTGGTAGCCCTTGCTACCCGAGCCTGCTTGATCTTGCTTCTTCTTGTCGTCCATTGCCTTGCAGGCCGCATTGCATAGATCATCGGCGACCTCTTTGTCGCCGATCGCGTCAGCGAATCCGGGGGTGGCGACACCTTGGATGACACCGGCCAACGTGGCACCCGTGTTGGGCGGGCTGCCCGATGCTCCGCAGTTGTTCAGCATCGGCTCGCCCAGCAAGTGCACGCTCTTGCCCTCGATCTTGACCGTCATGGACCCAGGCGTAATGAATTTGGCCGGCCCGTGGGTGTTCGCGGAAAGGAGCCCGCCACCGGTGCCCTTGCTCGCGACGTCCCCCATGCTTTCAAAGGTGGCCCCGCGGATAGCCACCGTCTGGCCCTCGATTTTGACGTCCTTGGAATAGCCCTTGGGGTTCAGTCCGGACTTGGCGATGTTCGGCAGCGGGGCGGGTACAAAGGGCGCAGGTGGCCCAGGCATCTTGCAAACGTTGGGCACCGTTGCGGCCGCGATGCCGGTGCTGCCCCTCGTCACTGGGGTCTTGGGTGGGTGGATACCGACGCTAGCCACGTGGAGTTCTCGGACAGTTTTCGGATTGTCCCTGGTCCGTGTTGGCTGAACGCCCCGACCCCGTGAGTTTGAGCGGCGAGGCTAACGCAACATCGAGCCCCGCACCAGAGCCTCGGCTGGCTCGAAACCGTCGTGCTGTAAGGTCGCGGATGCATGGGGCTTGGGCCTCGGTGGACGGCCGCAGCGAGCTTGGTCAGGCTTGTGGATGGTCCGGGAATCTTCGGACCTTGATCCACACCGCGAGACGTACGGCTTCAGGCCCCGCACGGACCGGGCGAAAGTAGCGTAAGACCGACAAGGCGATCCTGGAGGCTCTGGTGGGGCTGCACGAGGCGCTGCGCCGAGGCGATTTCGATGCAGCCGTCGACGCGTTCACCGATGTGCCCCAGGGGGCGACCAATGGCATGCCGCGCCGGGTGGCCGCGCTTCGAGAGTTCTTCTCGACTCACCGTGACGCTCTGAAGAAACGCAGGGCCGAACTGAGGGAGGCGCGGGTCCTGATCGACCCGAAGCTGGATCGTTTTTGGAGGTGGGTCGATGGCAAGAAGGTGAGTTCGAAAGCCAATGCGTTGGTGCTGCCAGTCAAGTGCGGGCGCAGCGGGGGGCTCGGCATGGCACCGCCGAATGCCCAGAGCTGGCTTCCTCACCCCGACACTCTTTTCATGATGTACGCGTTGATCCAGGGCGAGGACGGGAACTGGCGAATCGTGCACGATCGCGCGCTGCCCGACCCCAACGCGGAAGCCTACCACCCCTAGCTTCCTAAGCCCTCGGCGAATGACGGGCTTGTGCTGAGCCTGAAGCTGTGATGCGGGGAATGCCGGAGCGGTGGATCAGCGAGTGCTGCCTGTCGGGAGACGCGGGCGCGCTGGCGGCAGTCCGTATGCGGTCGACGTGGGCGGACCGACGCGTCGAGCCGAGGAGGCTCGCCAAGCGGCGGCTGATGGCCCGGCTCAGTCCTGCATCTGCTCGAGATAAGCCTCGGGCCCGATGGCGGCAACGTCGGTCTGTCCGTCGAGGATCTTGCGTAGTGCCCAGTGGATGTAGGCGCGCGGCTCGATGTTCATCTTCTGG
>JAOUOP010000051.1 GCA_029880325.1 Myxococcales bacterium
CCCCCCGGTGCTTCCCCCCCCCCCCCAAGGTCAGCGGCCGGCTGTTTTTTTTGGCTTTGCTGTGGCTGATGAGGTCTACGGCTCGAACGGCTGTAGCGCCTCGTAGGCCTTGATCAAGTCGTCCAGGGGCCTGGGCGGCAACGCTTCTGCGAAGTACGCGTAGCGCGTCCAGAGCGGTTCCACCTTGCTGCAGAAGGCGGTGCGCCTGCGGCGCGTCGCGATGACGGGCCCCAGGAAAATGACTTCGTCGTGGCCGTCATCCTCGACAAGATGCGGGTCGAAACGGGTGAGCGTTTCGAGGTTCAGCAGTCCGCGTTCTGAGAACGCCCAACGCTCCGACTGTGCAACGAGACCGAGGCATGGGTCGATGCAATCGTAGAGGTCAGCCCCCGCGAAGCGATACATCGCCGACAGCTTGCCGGTGCGCAAGATGATCGCATCCCGCCATTCATCGCGATCCATGTCGTGAAATTCCTGTTCATCGCACTCGATGCCGACCAGGGTCGAATCCCGCTGAAGCACGAAGTCGATGTGGAAGGTGCCGGCGCGCGTCGACACTTCGAACTGGGGATGGATGACTACGGAGTCGCTGACATGCTTGGCGAGCGCGTAGGCGAACATGTCCTCAATGGGACCGTCATACGGTGGGTTGTGCCCCGGTTCGCCCATGCCTCGCCCTGCATGCTATCTCACACCCGTGGAGGGAAATAGCTGCAGTCACGCACGGCATTGCGCAGGGGCAAGATGCGGAGTCGGCCTGCCATGTCTTGCGGTTGTTCTTGCTCCGCGGGGCGTCGCCGGCGCTGTGCTTGTTGGGCTCGGCGAACTCGGCCGCGAGGGCCTTTGCGGTGCAGGGTTGCGCGGCGATGGACCGGCGCATTGCGCCATCTTCGGCCTACTCCGGGTCGTTTGCGAGTGCTTGGCGCACGAGCTTGACGCTGCAGCCGAGCCTGCGGGCGATTTCCTGTGGACTTAGATCGGCGTCGCGCGCGTGAAGGTAACGCGCCAGCTCCCCGGGGCTGAGGCGGGCCTCCGTGCGCCCGGTGAGCACGAGCCAGACGTTCTGGCTGCTGCTGCCGACACGGCTGGCGATTTCCCTGAGGCTCAACGTCGGCTCGCGAGCGACGAGCTTTTGGATACGCCGAGTGAGCGGAGTTGGCGTGCGAGCGTGCTTCGCGCGCTGGCGCCTGATGGTGTTCGGGCGGCCTCCCAGCACCGTCCGCACCAGGCTGCTCGAGCAGCCAAGGCGCTCGGCGATGATCGAATTGCCCAGGGTTGGTTCGCGTTCGGCCAGGGCCTTGATCTGATACGAGAGTGTGAGGTGCGGCCGAGCACCGAGCACGCGGGAAACGAGCCCCTGATCGCAGTTCAGGCGCCGTGCGATTTCCACGTTGCGTAGATGTGGCTCGCGCTCCGCCAGGCGCCGGATTTGCTCGCTCACGCTCATGCGGACGCGACCTTGCACCACGCCCGCAGAAAACGAAAGACGAGCCGAGCGGGCCGTAACTGTGGCGTCGCGGGGCGGTGGCAATGACGGAATAGGGCTACAGCTGCGCCCTCGCCTCCCGGCGCGTCTCGAAGGAATGCTTGGAAGTTCACGAGCGCCCCGAAGTCGAGGTGCGAGAGCCGGGGCCGGAGGAGTAGCGGAACCGAGCCCGTGGTGGCGCGAATATTCCCATGGTGATGACTTGACGCCGCCGAGCGACGACTTAAGTTACTGTACGGAGTGACGTCGGTCAGCGTGCGTGGTGGTGCGCGCTCATTGGGGCATGCGATGGATTACGTGCGCACGGGCGACCCGTACAAGGTTCTAGAGGTTAGGCGGGGTGCCAGCGCCGAGCAGATCAAGAATAGCTACAGGCGCCTCGTTAGCCAGCTGCATCCGGACGTCAATCGTGGGCCCGGCGCGGAGGATCGTCTGAAGAAGGTGAATGCCGCGTACTTCGCCCTTGAGGCCCCGGAGAGGCGCCGAGCCGTTGATGCGCGGATCTTTCCTCGACGGAAGCCTATGCGACAAGGTCCGCAATACCGGCCTCTGAAGGACCGCCCGCCCGCTCAGAGGCCGTTCGAGGGTCCGGTGGTGGCGGAGCCCGCGGATTTGATCATGGGTCCTGTCGCGCGCTACGCATACGAGACAACCCGGGGGCAAGGGCTGCTTGCTAACCTCCTGTGGACCCTCGGTGGGGCGTGGGTAGATCTGAAAATCGACCAGGCTACGCGGCGCTAGCTTTGCGTGGCACCCGGGTAGTAGTGTCCTGACGCCTACGGCTTGGACAGCATCATCGCCGAACCGTCTTCGAGACTTGGCTTGTTGCCGGCATTCACCCAATAGATGGTGTCCTCCGTCGGCATTTGCGCCGGATCTCGCGATTGGAGTTGGACATGGACTCTTCAGCGGAATTTGACGCCTTGGACCTTGCTCTCAAGGTTGAGAATCGCGGTGGTCGTCTGTTGGAGTTGTGCGCGTGAAGCTGTCGGCTGAGGCTTTGGAGCTTCTCACGGTGCTCATGCCGGGCTTCCTGGCGAGCCTGGTCTTCTCGCACGCGACCGTCCGTAAGCGAGAGCTCTCCTATGTGGATAAAATCGTCGAGGCATTGCTCTGGACGGCGGCGGTGGCGGTGATGGCTCCGGCAGTCGGAGCGGCGGCTAGTATTGGTGATGGGTCGGGGTTGGGTCCCGGGGCGTTGGTGAAACTGATCGTGCTCGTGCTCGTGCTGCCGACCGCCTTGGCGGCGTTTGTGAACCACGATCTCTATCTGCGATTTCTCAACAGGTTCGGGCTCTCTAGACAGCGGTCCTCGCGCCCTGTGTGGGGCGATGCGTTTCAGTTGCGCGCGTGGGTTGCGCTTGAATTTGCTGATGGGCGGCGTCTTGTCGGATGGCCGACCTACTATCCACAGGCGTACGACGACGGCTGGCTCTATCTCACGCAGGCCGCTTGGGTTGTGGACGTCGATGGTCAGGATAAGACGACTGATGTTGAGGGACATGGTCTACTGGTGCGGCTTGACGACGAGATTCGACGCATTACGTTCTTCGACTGAGGCAGAGATGGCAGGACGACCGAAGCCCGCACCACGACCGACTCCTCCGAAGCCAGTCTATGACGGGGTACGCAAGGGCGGGTTTAACCCGCCTCCAACGGCACCACGCCCGCCAGCGCCGGCGGCGCCACCGCCTCCCCCAAAGAAGTGACCCCGAAGTTATGCTTTGGCTGACGCAGTGGGTTACGACGTCGTGAGACGGGGCGGTAAGCCTTCAGCGTGAAGTCGGCGTCCGGAGCATGCTGAGGAGTGTGCTCCAAGAGAGTTTTCGTGGCCGTCGTCTCGGAACTCGCTACGGGGTGGCGGTGACATCGGCCTGGGCAGTGTCTTTGAGTCGGCGCCAGCTCGCACCTGCGCATCCAGGCATTCGGTACCAAAGGGGTACCATAGTGGTACCATAGTGGTACCGCTGTGGTTCCGGGTCTTGGCTTCGAATGCGGCGAGCTGGAGCTGGCCAATGGGCTCCCGTGCCGACCGCCCTACCCTTCTCCTATCGACCGCGTGATCGCCTTGCGGTTCGGCTTTGCGACGCCACGTTCAGCCGATGCGCCTTTGCGATGCTGTCGCGCACGCTGCGAGATATGCCCGCATCCCGCGCGATTTCTGGCCAGCAGGACACCGCCTCGGTGACCTCCTCAAGGATGGTTGCGGCGCGACCGCGCTTTAGGAGAGCGGCCTTGGCGCCCTGCTCCATGTCCTGCAGCGTGAAGTGGTCGCGCTTTTGGTTGACGCTCATCTGGTGGCTCGAGGTCCACTGTCCCTCGGGCTTGTAGCTGTATGTTATGTCGTAGGCGGGGGCGAGGGACCACTTGCCGCTCTTGTCCATCAAGAACGAGATGTTCTTGACGTGATCGTCCTGGTTGCGCGCGACGATGTTGAAGACCATGCGGCGGAACAGCTGCTCGCGCTCGGCGCCCGACAGACTGAGCTGCTGCGCCGCGCGGAAGGCCTGCTCGTAGCTGTTGACCCGGGCCATGTTGTAGTCGAGGTGTGCGAGGGCTCCGAGGCTCTGCATGTGGAGCTTGCGGTCGGCGTCGCGGTCGAAGCGCCGGGTCATGAAGTGACGCCGGCCGCCCTCCTCGAGCAGCCGGCACTCGCTCATGCGGACGCCAGCTTGGGTCGCCATGCGAAAGTAGGCGTACTCGATGACGCCGTAGCCGCCACCGTCGAGGGCGTCGAGGACGTCGCGGTCGCCGTTGCCAGAGACCCCGTCGAACTTCAGCAGCCAGTGCTCGAAGCCCGAGCCGGGCTCGACCTGGCCCGAGCGCACCTCACCGGTCTCGGGATTCCAGGCGATGACGGCTTTGGCGCGCGCTCCACCGGCCGAGGTGCCGACGCGCAGGATGTCGGCCAGGGCCTCGGTTCGGGAGCTGCTTGCGAAGGAGGTCTGCAGCTGCTCCCGGGTGGTCAGAATCTCGGATGCGAGCCGGACGAGTTCAGCAACCTCCACCTCGGCGCCGGGGCCTTGCCTTGGACCGATGGCGGGCTCGAACTCGAGCGCCCCCATCCCGCGCTGTCCCGTGTAGCAGAGGCGCTCGATGGGGTTGAGGGAGCCGGGCGCGCGGCCCTGGGAAGCGAGCCACGCGTCGATGACCGCGTTGCCGAAGCGGTCGGGCAGGCTATCGGCGAGCATGCCCGGAAGCCCCAGGAAGGTCTCTCGCGACAGCTGCGGGAAGCGATACACCCGGTCGCCGAGCGGCATCATCAGCGGCGACAGCTGGATCCCGCTTTGCCGGAAAGCCGGGTCGTACTCGAACGAGGAGACCTGCTCGCCCTCTTCGAGAGCGATGGCCCCTACCCTGCGGCCCCACAGGCGCACTTCGGCGACGGTCGTCATGATTCGTCACCCCACGTCCAGGGCTCGTCCTGCTCACCCCGAGCGGATTTGCGCACGCGCTTCTTTTCGCGCTTCTGCTCTCGAAGCAGAGCCATGGGACTCGGCCCTGGCTGAGGGTGCACCTCGATCCAGGCTTCCAGGAGTTCGAGGCTGCGGAGAATGCGTACGTAGTTGGTCAGCTGTGTGGAGTCCCCGTGCTCGAGGCGCTCGAGAGTGCGCTTGCCGACGCCCGCGTGCTCGGCGAGTTCGGCCTGGGTCATGCCCAGCTCGATGCGGCGGCGTGCGAGCCGCTGGCCCACCTCGGCGAGGGCTGATTCGTCCGATTGTAGAGAGCCCATGGATTCGTCAAAATAGACGAAATAGGCGAAGTTACAAGGCAGATTCGTCAATAACAACGAGCAGATGGGGGATGGTCAGGAGAAGAGATCGCAGCGGTGTGAGTGTTTGAGTATGGTACCGAAACGGTACTGTAATGGTACCGTAATAGTACCGCAGCGGTACCGATTTGCTGCGGCTTCCACAAGGGCGCTCAGCGTCTCGCATGGCTGTCGTCGTTGACGGGTATGTCCCTGGGGAAGTTGTCGGCTGGGCAGGTGGTGGTGTCTTGCTGCTCGAGTGGTACCGAAATGGCACCAATACGGTTCCGATACAGCACCGCTGTGGCACCGACGTGGCACCGCCGTGGCACCGCTGTGGCACCAAAACGGCACTGAAGCGGTACCGACTGCTCCGGGACTTCGGGGTCGAGCGCCCTTCCCTCTTGGCTACGGCAGCAAGCCGAACTCGTATCCGTTCAGGCGCACGTTGAAGCCCAGGATGGTTTGGCCTGCTGAGGCTGTGGTCGTTGCAGCGAACGGATGGCAGCGCCGGCAGCAAGCTCAGTGACAGGGCGCTTCACTCGATTGAACTTGCTCATGGCTCATCATCTCGGCGGCCATGGCGTGCATCTCGGCGGCGGCCATTGGGGCGGCGAACTCGGTCCGGTCGGGCAGGCCGTGTCTTGCTGCTCAGTATGGTACCGAAATAGCACCAAAATAGTACCGATACGGAACCGTGGTGGCACCACCATGGTTCCAAAATGGCACGGCAACGGTACCGGCTAGCCCGACTTTGGCCTCGAGCGCGGGGACGAGCAGCCGCTTGATGGTCTTCTGCGCCGAGCGCCCTTCCCCTTCGGCTACGTAGCGCAGGAAGCCGAACTCGTATCCGTTCAGGTGCACGTTGAAGCCCTTGGACGGCCCGGCGGCCGGGGGTCGAGGCCTCCCCACGGCTTGGCTGGCGGCTGGGGTTGCTGCAGCGAACACACGGTCGTGCCGGTGGCAAACTCGGCGAGGCCAGACTCTTGGGTTCGGTGGACGGGCGCTTCGCTCGGCTGAACATGCTTATGGCTCAGCAGTCCGGCGGCCATGGCATGCACCTCGGCGGCGGCCTTTGGGTCGGTGAGTTGGATCCGGCCGTGCAGCTGGTGACTTGCTGCTCAAATGGTACCGAAATGGCACTAAAACGGTATCAGTACAGCACCGCCATAGCACCACGGTGGTGCCATAGTGGTACCGCCGTGGCACCAAAGCGGTTCGGTAACGGTACCGGCTAGCCCTGGACCTTGGCTTCGAGTGCGGCGATCAGCACCCGCTTGATGGTCTTCTGTGCCGAGCGCCCGTCCCTCTCGGCCACGTAGCGCAGGAGGGCGAGTTCATATTCGTTCAGGCGCACGTTGAAGCCCTTGGATGGCTTGGCGGCCGGGTCGAGGCCTTCCCACGGCTTGGCCGGTGGCTGGGGTTCCTGCAGCGAACGCACGGCAGCGCCGGCAGCAAACTCGGCAAGGCCCTCGGGCTCAGTGGATGGGCGCTTCGCTCGATTGAACTTGCTCATGGCTCAGCACCTCGGCGGTTAGGGCATGTATTTCGGCGGCGGCTTTCGGGTCGGCGAGTTCGATCGCGCCCTTCCCTTCGCACATGGCGTCCCGGTACGCCTTGCGGTCGCGCACTACTGATGTGGCCACCGCCAGGTGCTGGAACTCGCCCAGCATCTCGGTGGCGTCGGCGGCTTCGGTGATCCGGGGGTTGGTCGGTGCCATGGTCAGGAACACGAAGGCTCGGAGCGCCGGATTGAAGCTCTTGGCCAGGCCGACCAGCTGGTCAACGTGCTCGGCAGTCCACAGGTCCGCCTGGCTTGCGCGGAGCGGCGAAAACATCGCGTCGGCGGCCACCATCGCCGTTCGTAGCTCCTCGGAATCGCGTCCGCCGGCGTCGATCACCACGTCCTGGTAGCGCTGTGCCAGGTCACGGATCGGCTGAAACAGGTTTCCGAAGCGCTGGACGCATTGCACAGCCGGTAGTTCGGGGCGTTCGCCCCGCTCCGACGCCCAATTGGCCGCGGTCCCTTGTCGGTCTGCATCGAGCAAGAGCACGTCGCGCCCGGCAGCCGCCAGGCACGTGGCCAGGTTCGTGGCGATGGTGGTCTTTCCACAGCCGCCTTTTTCCCCGCCTATCAGTACGATCATCGGCTTTGCCTCCGGTACCGCCACGGCACCGAAGTGGTGCTGTCGTGGCACCGAAGCGGTACCAGAACGGTACCGGGGGAGTCAAAAAATCCGGGTAGGACCCGGGGTAGGGGAGGGCTGCTGGGAGGGGAATGTGCGGTTCACGGTCCCGCGACCGGCGGACGATGCGCAGGGTCGTCGTAGGTGTCCTGGGCGAGGAGGAAGGCGTTAGCCACGCGAACGGTTCAGGAATGCTTCGAGGCAGGTCTCCACGACCTCGCCGCGCCGCACCTGCTCTCGGGCGTGGGTGACATCCCGTTTGAGGGCCTCGAGGCGGGCGGCGTGCTCTTCGTCCGCCTGTATCTTCAGGCGGAGGGCCTCGCGGATCACCTCGCTGGCGTTGTTGTACCGGCCCGTGCTCACAAGCTGCTGTACGTACTGCTCAAGCGTCTCGTCCAAATCTACGATCATGGCCTCCACCTCGGCTGCCAGTAGAAGCCCACTGGGCTCCTTGCGCACGTCCGCACAGGGTTCGACGGACCAGGCCGACCCGCTACCCCCACCAGGGATCTTCCGCCCACCCGACGTAGGCTCCGCGGTGGCCCTCATCCCAGCTCGCCAGGGCGGTGGCGTGCTCGAAGGGTAGGGCCCTGGGGCAGTCGGGGTCCTCGGCCAGCAGCTGTTGCCGGTCCTCGCCCTGCAGCGTCCAGGGCCCGGTGGAGTTCCACACGCTCAGCACGAATGCGGCGGCCTGCTCGCTGCCGAGGTCGTCCAGACGCTCGGCGGCCGCCCGCCAAAACGCCTCTGGGTCCCAGGGGCGGACCCCGGGGAAGCCGGCGGCCTCGTGCTCGGCGCGGATCGCGTGGAAGCTCAACGCCAACCGCGTCATCGCCTCGGCCACATCGCCCCCGCCGCTGCGAAACCCCCGCACCTCCCCAGCCTTCCGGGCCCCGCGCCGCCCGCGCTCGAAGGCCTCGGCCTGCTCGGCGCGCTCGGCCTGCAGCTGCGCCTCAAACTGCGCGCGGGTCATGTTGGGCTCGCCGTCGGGTGTGAGCGCGAAGTCGCCCACCAGGCGGGTTCCCTTCATTCTGCGGCGCCGGTCATCCTCGCTCATCGGCTCGTCCTGAGCATAGGCGCCCGGCGGACGGCACCGCCAGCCGCCCGCCCGCCGGCAGCCCCCTCCTGCCGCGGTCGCGGCCCGGCGCGCCCCTCGAGGACCTGGGCGGCCGGGGAGCCCCAGGGCGCTGGGGCCGGCGCAGGGTAGGGCGCTGGGCGCCCGCACACGCCCGCAGCGTCCGGGCCATCCAGGGTCGTCGCGAATGCCCCGCCAAGGGCCCTCAGGCGCCTCGCCGCCCCTCGATCACCCCATCCCCGGCCCCCGAGGCCTCGACACCCCAGCGCGCGGCGCTCAGGGCCGCCACCGGGGCGAGGGTAGGGCGCCCTCAGTACTCGTCGCGCAGGCTCTTGAGTTCCCGCTTCCAGTGCACGGCCGTCTCGGCGCTTGGGTAGGCGCCCAGCAGCGCTTCGAGCTCGGCCTGCACCTTCGGCGTCAGTTCGTTTTGGGTGCGGTAGCCCAGCAACATGATCGCGCGCTCGAGGCCTTCGCGTGTCTCGGGTAGCTGCGGTGGCAGCTCGATTTCTTCCTTCACCGCTGCCGCCGCTCGGCGCTTTTTTGCCATCGTAGATCGCTGTCTTTCGTGTCGGGTGAATTCGATCAGATCGCGTTCAAACGGCCCAATACCGCCCCAAACCGCGGTTTTCTAGCCGTTTACCGCCCGAATTGGGCGCCTCCTCTTGCGGCTCGCGGCCCCCTTGGGGCCTCATCTCTACGACATCCGGGGAGACATCCCGGAGCCCCCCAAAAAAAACCGCGGAATCCGGTGGCCTGGATTCCGCGGCTTAGAAGGGGGGGCGGAAGCTTCAGGTCCTGGAAACCCTCTGCTTCCTCGCGTCTTGAGTGAGCAAACCACCCGCAACGCATGGATGGGATACTAGACGAGCGCCCTGGCGATGGCCAGGGTTTCGGGCCGAGTTGCGCCTTCAGTGCGCCTTTTGAGCGCGCGTTCAAGGCGTTGCCGGGGCTGCGCCTGTATCCCGAACTCGTCGAAATCGGACGAAAAATCGCCATATTTCGGGCACTTGGGAGAGCCGGAGCCGGCGCCAAGGCCCTGAGCGCGATCTTGACCAAGAGCGATCGCAAGTGGCTCAAGAAACGTCTCGAAAAGCTCGGCTTGATGTTCGGCGACGGATCGCCCTGGTCCATCCCCAAGTCCATCTGGAACGTCGCCACCCTCTGCATGCATCCCACCGAGGGCTGGGACGCCATCCTCGAGTTCCTTCCCATGCTGCCGCCCGACTGGCGCGCCGCCGTCCAGGCCCTGGCAGGCGTGCGCCCCGACGGCTCGATGCGCGATTTCTCCTCGCTTCGTGCCCGCAGCATGCTGACCTGCGGCATCATCCTGTGGCTGCTGTCGCGCCCCGACCCCAGCGGCGGGCCGGGGTTCAATGGCGTCTGGGGCCGCGTCATCAAGGGCCTGCCCTATGGCGCCTTCGCCGAGCTGCTGGCCACCTACGAGCAGCTCGGCGACCGCCTGGCGCGCAGGGTGCCCCACGTCAACACCGTCTGGGGCACCCACCGCGTCGGCGGCCGCTACGACCGGGGCGAGGTCGGCTACCTTGCCGCCTTCCGGCAAGCGGGCCTGATCAAGACCAAGCAGCCGCCCTGGCACGTCGTCGAGCCCGGGCGCCGCGGCAAGATGCGCACGCTCGACGACGGCACGACCGAATGCTGGGCCTTCGTCGAAATCTCGCTGCGCATCCCCGCCACCGACTGCGGCGCTTCAAACGCCCAAAGCTGGGCCGAGCTGCCGATGTCGCCGCCCCAGCAGCCGCCGCCGCCTCCGCTGCTGCGACCGCCGCCCCCAGCCCCCTCGCTCCGGCCTGAAATGCCGCCTGTGCGGCCCTCGGAGCGGGTTGCAGGCGAGACCTGGGACGACCCCAACGCCTGCACGCTCGAGGACTTCCTGCGCGAGGCCGAGCAAAACGGCGAGGCGCTGCCCGAGTGGCTTTTCGACGTCGGCAAGGGCGCGCACAAGCGCCCCGGCGCGCGGCCTCGAGGGCCCGACTAGGACGCTCCGCATCGCGCCCTCGGCACGGGGCCCTGCTGTAAAGGGGTCACCGTTGCAGGGGTGCGTCCTGAGCGGCCCCCAGGGGCCTTTCGGAAGGGATTTGGGCCCTCGGTAGGGGCCTCGGGGCGGCGATCGCGGCTGGCTCGCGGGCGTTTGGCGCCCCTGAGCCCCCGAACGCCCCAGGCTGCTTCCGTTAATAGTCCACAGCGGCTGTGTGCTCCCCCTTCCCCTCCTTCGGAGGGGGGAGGGAAAGGAAGGAGGAGGGCTGAAGCCTCTTCCCTAGTCCGAGACCCCCTCCAACACCAATTTCTGCCAGGCTCCCAGAACCTCCAAAACCTTTTCCCCTCTCGGCGGCTTCGCCGCTCCCATCTCGACACCAGGGGTGGGGGGCCGACTTCCTCTTCCTTTCATGGCGGGGTGCTCCTCGCCATGCCTCACCGAGTCCTCCTCTTTCCCTACCTGGCTGAACCTCTCGATCCTCGAAACCTCCTGCCCCGGTCCGGCTTGAAAAGCCGGAGGCCTTTTTCACTCTCGGAACCTCAGACATCACCTGCCCCAAGCTCCCGACTTCCTGCTCGATGGGGCCCGTTTGCGGAGCAAACGGGCGGCGCCGACCGAAGACGAGGATGTTGGACAGGGGGCCCCCGACCCCGGTCGGCTGGGCCGACCCGGCGCTTCGGGCATCGCGATGCCCGAAGCGCGGCCCCAGTCTACGTCGAACCGGTCGCAGAGGCTTCTGCCGGCGGAAAACGCCGGCTCACCGCGCTAGTCCTCGCCGTAGATTTTCTTCAAGTCGGGCACCGGGTTGTGGATGAAACGACGCAGGCCTGGGAGCTGGCTCCTCGGATTCGCATCCGGATCGCCCTCGGGCAGCCACCGGGCGAACGTTCCAAGGTCGGCGCCCGCTTCGATGTACAGCTGCTTCTTGTCCTCATCCCACTGCGCGCCGAACTCTTGGGCGACGCCGCGTTCCACCAAGGGAACCTCGAGGTATCGACGCTGAGATGCCAAGCGGGACGGCTTCGGCGCGGGGGGCTTCTCCCCCGCCTCGGTGGCCTGTTCCCGCTCCGGGCTCTTCGGTTGAGGGAGGGCGCTCGCTTGCGGCGCCGGCGGGGCCGGCGACGGTGACGTCGGCGTTGCTTCCGCTCCCGGCGACCGCACCAGCTCGCGCGTCCAGCGCGCAAAGCTTGCGTACCCGATGTCGATTTCTCCCGACTCGCTCAGCGTCTGCCACACCGCGCGCATCGTGAAGCCCGCCTTCAGCGCTTGGCTGATTTCCGCTCGAAGACGCAGCACCTCGGCCCGTCCTCGGTGCGGTCGATGGCCCTCCGCACGCTGTTCAGCCAGGAATTTGGCGACCCGGTCCGAAAAATCCGCTGCCATCAAGAACCCCTTACACCGGCGAGCGATTTCCGATGCACCCGTTGGTCTGTTTCCGCTCTTTTTCGAGTCTTTCTGCTTATACGAATATCCATAACGTATACAAATCGAGAATCTCCTGGAAGTACAAAGAACCTCGCAGATTTTCCGAGAGGAAAGCGCTTTTTACCCTTCTGGAGTCTAAAAAATCCATTTGTAACGCCCCTTGTGAAGGAAATGGCTCTACATATAAGTTCGTGTTTACCGAATACGAATTGCAAGATGTGGAAAGTTGGCTAACCCTTCGGGCGCGCACTTTCCCTCTTGCCTCATTCGCCTGCGGCTCAACGGGCCCTGATTCGCCGCCTTCGGCCGCTCAACGAGGACTTCGGACCCCACCATGCCCCCCGCCGCCGACCCCTTGCCGCCGCCGTCTTCGTCCCCTTCGCCGTCATCTACCGTCCCGGCTCCGCCCTCAGCTCCGCCCCCAACCACCCCCCGCGAACCCCGCCGCTCGCTGCACCTGCGCGTCCCGGTCACGGCGGCCGAAGCCGAGGCGATCAAAGCCCAGGCCGACGCCACCGGCCTGTCGAAGGCCGCCTACCTGCGCCGGGTCGGCCTGGGCTACCAGCCGCCCTCAGCGCTCGACCACGAGCGGGTCGATCAAATGCTGCGCGTCAACGCCGACCTCGGCCGCATCGGCGGGCTGCTCAAGCTCTGGCTCACCGATGATGCCAAGCTGCAGCGCTTCGACGCCGCCCAGCTCGAGGTCGCCATCGGGGCGGTGCTCGGTCGCATCGACGAGGCCCAGCAGGAGATTCGGGGCGCGGTGCGCCAGGTGCTGCGGCGCAGGCATTCGGCCTAGCGCCTGAGTCGAGGGTCTCAGTCGGGGGAAGCCATCCGCGATGATCGCCAAGGAGATAGCGGGCCGCAAAGGCACCTCGAGCTTCGCCGGCCTGGTCGCGTACCTGACCGACGCCCAGGGCAAGGCCGAGCGGGTAGGGCGGGTGCAGGTCCACGGCTGCCACAGCGACCAGCTCGAGGATGCGTTGCTCGAGGTGCACAACGTCCAGGTCCGTAACCACCGCGTCCGCGACAGCAGCTACCACCTGGTCCTGTCGTGGCCTGCCGGCGAGGACCTGGGCGAGGGGCTGCTCGAAGAGATCGAACGCCGAACCGTTGAGGCGCTGGGCTTCGATGAGCACCAGCGCGTCAGCGTGATCCATCGCGACACCGACAACCTGCACCTGCACCTGGCCATCAACCGCATCCACCCCACGCGGGGCACCGCGCACTCGCCGAGCTTTTCCAAGCTCGTGCTCGACCGGCTGTGCGCGACGATGGAGGACAAGTACGGCCTGGTGCAGACCCACCACCAGGCCCGCGCGGAGGACCGCGCGCTGCAGGCCTCGGAGTCGTTGTCGGCGGCGCTCAGCGACGACTTCAGGCTTGGCCTCGGCCAGGCCGACAGCTGGCAGGCTTTGCACGCGCATTGTCGGCGGCACGGTCTGGAGCTGCGGCCTCGAGGCCGGGGGCTGGTGTTTGCCAGTGCCGATGGCGCGGTGGTGCGGGCGAGTTCGCTCGGGCGGGAGATGAGCCGGGGGCCGCTCGAGGGGCGTCTTGGGGTGTTCGAGGCGGCGGCGGGGGCGCAGCGTGGAGGGGCACCGGGAGGGGAGGGAAGGGCGGCGGCGCTGCCGAGGCCGCCGCAGATGGAGCCGGCCGCCGGCGTCGAGAGCCTTATCGGGTGGGTGCAGCGCAACTCGCTCGAGGCGTTGCGGGCGGCGGAGAGCTGGACCGCGTTTCATGCGGCCTGCCGGGCGCATGGCTTGGAGGCGAAGCTGCGCGGCAATGGTCTGGTGCTCGGCGACGGACGAGGGGTTTTCGTTAAAGCGAGTTCGGTGAGCCGCGAACTCAGCAAGCACGCGCTCGAGCGGCGTCTGGGCGCCTTTGTGTCGGGTGTGGTTGGTGTGGCTGACGGCGGCCAGGTCGAGCAGGCCGCCCAGGCCGAGGCCACCGCTTCCGCCGGGCGCTACGAGAAGAGGCCGCTGCTGGCCCGTCAGGACGAGGGCCTCTACCGGCTCTACCTCGCCGACCAGGCTGTCAGGACGGCGCGACGCCATCAGACGTTGCGGCGCGCCCGGGTCGAGCGAGCCCGCGGCTTCGCGCAGCTCCAGGCGGCGTCGAGACGCCGGTGGACCGCCGTGTCGGTTCTCGCCAAGGGCCCGGTGGCTCGCAAAATTTGGTCAGCCCATGCGCGTCTGGCCGATCGCCGAACTCGGCAGCGCGTGCTCGATCACCATCGGCGCGCCGTGCAGCAGGCGCACGCTCAGCACGGCCGGCAGGGGTGGCTGCCGTGGCTGCAGGGGAGGGCGGTCGCCGGCGACGGCCGCGCCGTGGAGTTGCTTCGGCGCCGGGCCGCTGCGCAGTCGCCCGGGGCGGATGTGCCGGGAGTCCTCGTGCCGGTGGACGGTTGGCAGGGGCCGTCGCCCGAGGCCTTCACTCGGGCGGGTACTGCGGTCTTTGCCTTTGCCGGCGGCAGCGTGCGCGACGATGGCCAGCGCCTGAGCCTGAGCCCCGGCACCGGTCACACCACCGCAGCGCTCGCGCAGCTACTGCAGCGGGCTGCCGAGCGCTACGCGGGGCGGCCCCTCGGCGTCGAGGGCGATGACCAATTTCAGAAACAGCTCGTCCGGGTCGCCGCGGCCCTGGGCGCTCCCATCACTTTCGCCAATCCAGCGCTCGAACAGCAACGACGGGCGCTGAGCCAGGAGGTTGCACGTGTCAGAACAGGACAACCCACCACCGGCCGCCGTGGCGGCGCCGAGCATGGAGGAACTCGAGCAGACGCTCGCGCTGCTCGAACAGCACGAGGCTCAGCAGCAAGTCGCGGAGGAGGCGGCGCCGAGCTTCACGCCACCGCACGAGAGTCCCACGCTCGCCGCTTTGGACCCCAAGCGCCAGCCGGACCCGCGGCCCGCCTGCGCCGAGTGTCCGAACTCACTCTGGTTTTCCACCGACCACAAGCTCCAGGCCTTCTGCCGCCTGATGCACTCCCTCACGTGGGACAGCGAAGACCCCAAGCCGATTCGAAGTTGCGACGGGATGATGAGCGGGCCGTGACGCCCACTCGGCCGAAGGGGCGGGGGAGGGGACGATAGTCCCAGTGCTCACCCGAGCAGCATGCGAACGAATAGACGCAGCCAAAACGAGCTACGGGCTGCCATTCGTCAGCAACCAGGGATGCTCGCCGTAAGGCTACGATGAACGCCGCCGATCGGGGTCTTAGGGATTCAATCGCGTTCGCGAGTACTTTAGGGCTCTTCGGGGAGAGCATGATTCTCGAGTTTTATGCAAATCCTCTGCAGCACAACGCCGCACGTGAATGGATACGATTCCATTGGCATCCGCAAATCTGTAGTGCAAACTACTAGTGCGGCGTTGCACGCATATACGCTGATGTGTGATCTGACGTGCGACTTGGGAGGGATGCGGTGTCAGGTTCATCGGGTGTCATTTTAGATTCTGAAGACGGCGAAGAGGAGACTCTGAAAGCCCATCCGGCTGCAGACATCTTTCCGCTGCTGGTAGGAGACCATTTTGAGCAGCTCAAGGAAGACATCGCCCGCAACGGCCAACGTTTGCCGATCCAGATTTGGGAAGGTCAGATTATCGACGGCCGTAACCGCGCACGTGCCTGCCGAGAACTTGGCATCAGGCCGCGCTATGAGCTGCTTCGCGAACTCCCGGAGGAATCTCCAGTTCAGTACGTATTGGCCCTCAATCTGCGCCGTCGTCACCTATCGCCTGGTCAACGAGCGCTCGTGGCGGCGCGTACGCGGCAGTACTTTGATGAAGGGGCACGGCTGAGGCGGGCGCGCAAGCGGGATCCGGAACGGTTTCCGGAAGTGGGCTGCGGAGACGCCCGCGACCAAGCCGGCGCAACTGTAGGCGTGTCGGGTCGCTCGGTCGACTACGCTACAAAGGTACTAAGCTACGGTGCGCCTGAGGTGATTGATGCCTGCGAGCAAGGACAAATTCCGATCGCCACGGCAGCAAGGCTAGTGCAGCTTCCGCACGATAAGCAGCGAGCAGCAATTGCTGGGGGTAGATCCGTAGTGACCACGGCGCTCAAGAGCTTGGCCCCGAGCACGAAGTTCCCCGCATCCGAAGAACTCACAAAGCTGATCGCAGCTGCGAATCGACTCGAGTTGGCGCTCACGCAAAAATACGGAGGGCTTATCCAGTTGCTGCAGTCGCCGGACTACGACCAGCGCCTGGCTCCAGCACACATCAGCCAGCTCTCCCAGCTGGGGAAGTCTTTGGCGTCGATCGCCAAGGCAGGGCAAAAAGTAGGCGCTGTCAGATCGACTGAGTAGGTCTGGCTGTGGTGTTGCAGTTTCCGTAACGCGTTTCGTTGCCTTGAGTGTCGTTGAGGTCGCGGACTTTTCGTGGCGCAGCCACTCCGTCAGATGCGGCCGGTGGTCGCGGAGGTCGAGCTGCTGGTAGCGGCATGCGGCGGCGTCGATGCTCTCTGGCAACGACCGCGCACAGCCGAGGCAGACCTCCGGAAACAGGTTCACGAAGGTGTCGACTTGCTCGGCCGGGAGCAACTCGCGGTGTGAGCCGCGGTGGCCCGTTTGGGCGCCGCGCTTGCGACGCTCCGCCTTGCGCTTGTTGCGCGCCGCGCGGTCCTCACGAGCACCCGAGCCCGGCCCGTCGCTCGACGGTGGCAGGTGCGAGTTCTGCGAGTTGCGGCCCAGCAGCTCGGTGAGGGCCTCGACCTGCTTGGCCAGGGCCTCGTTCTGCTTGGTCAGCGCGTCGATCTCGGCGTCACGCTCGGCCAGCGCGGCCTCGAGCGCGACGACACGCCTGCTGCTCGCCTCCGTGCCCGCCTCGTCGCCGCTCGCCACACCCAGCTTAGATCACGATCTGATCCATCCGTCCATCCGTCTCGGGCAAAAAAATGTTGGGGTGTGAACGGTTACTATCCAGAGTCGCAGCTCCTCGCGAGTCAGCGCGCCCTCCTTGAAGCCGTGCCAGTACTCGAACGCGAGCGAAGTCAGCTCGAGTAGCTCGCGCCCGATGGCACCGGCCGGTCCGTCGCGCTCGGAGAAGCCGACGTATTTGCGTAGCAAGTGCGCGTGGCAGACCTGCCGCACCCCTTGCTCAGGGCGTTGCGCTCGCTACGCGGAGAGGAGTTCTGCGCAGGCATCGACGAGTGAGGCAACACTGAAACCCTCCTCGCCTCGCTGCGTCTCCTGTTCCACCCAGTCCTGCATCGGAAACTCGTCCAGATCAAAGGCATCCTCGAGAGCAAGGGTCAGGTCGACCATCTGCAGAGAGGTCAATCCTAGGTCATCGACCAAAGACAATGCGGGATCGATTCTTCGGTTACCATTCTCGGCGCCTTCGAATTCCCGTAACACATCTCGGAGGGTGTTGAAGATAGCGTCATGATCCATCATCTGAGTTGCTCCCGGCTTGCTGCGAACATGAGTTCCGCGGTACGTGAAGGCCTACTTCGATTGTCGGATCCTGTCTCCTCACCGCCGCTGGTGACGACGCAGTCTCACCTCACCCCGGCGCCCCCTTGCACGGGCGAGCTCAACGCTACGTGCGCCAGTTTCCATCCACTTCTCCCGGCTCACCGCCAGCAGGTAGCTGTCCCACGCCTTGCCATCATGAATCTCATGGCCGCGAAGGACCGCTTCGATGTCGAAGATCGTGCCGGCGGCGTCTGCGAACTTGGCGTAGTTGTACTCGAGCGCTTCGGCATACAACTTCCGGAATGGGTATGCGTGGAACAGGAAGTCGATAAGCAAGGCCACTGCCTCCATTCCCAGCCCCGCAAGGTGGGTCCGCTGCGATGTAAACACGGCGACGCGCCCCGTCCCATGGCGCAGGTTTGCGCCGTAGCAACGTGCAAGGCCATCGATGGAAGCATTGACCGCGACATCACCCTCGAGGTCACGTCGCCGCACACCGTACTGACAGAACACGCCGTTCCAGAGCCGTCGCATCCAATCCTCGAACGAGCCTCCTTGATATGACGGCTCCCAGCTGCGCGCCACGTCAGGCTCAAGCGTGATCTCATAGAGTCTTCGATAGTGCATCGGCAGAACTGGGACGAGTCGGGCACTTGTGCCAACCAGGCGCCTGCTAGCGCACTCGCCTAGAACCGCCGGTGGCCTCGTGTCTTCTGCAAAGTCCATTCGTGCTCCAAACTGTGGTGAAGGGCATCGAGATTCAAGGCCGACGAGGATACGACCTTCGGTCGCAGATACTACGTGTGCATCGACGAGGGAAGGGGCGCGGACCTCTCCGATCTAGAGTGCCCCCCTCATAGGCGTTAAGCGACGTGCGACTCACGAAATCGCCAGACTCCGAAGACTTGCGAATCCAAATTTGAGACTGAAGGCAACTTCTGATGTCGTGCGGAGGTATGAACGGAAGTTGTGTTTGGGACTGAGTTAAAGAGCGGGCGTATCCTTCGTTTGCCAGAACGAAAAAAACCGCCGTGAGGCGGGAAAGGATACGCCCGCTCTTTAACTCAGTCCCAAACACAACTCTTGACCATATCTCGTCGTGCGCTTGGTGAGTCGAGAAAAATCGTCGATTTCGGTCACTCAACGCCTATGGGGGGATTGACTAGTTCCGATGCGGGTGCCTAGAGTCGGGCCTCTGTTGAACGGGAGGAGGACTTGTGCGGCGTACAACAGTAGGCGCGATACTGGTCGTTGGGCTTGCTAGCTGGGGGGTTGCCGCAACCGTTCCAGACATAGGCCGTCCAGGAGCCCAAGAAGCAGGCGTCGACAGCGCAGCACCGCCCTCGATAGCAAGCGTCTCGATTCCTAGTGTTGGTCCGAAAAGAGCGGAGCACGACAAGGAAGCCGCAGCGCACCACGCCGATCACGTACACGCCCGCCTTCACGCCCAAGGTGAGCCACTGCTGCAACACCACACCAAGGAAGGCGCTCCCGCCGGCGATTCGACGCTGTGGGGCGAGGAACACAAGCGCAGCAATACGGCGCAGGCCATCGCTTCGCAGTGGGAGAGCGAGAGCACCGCTCCAAAATGGACCACTCAAGTGCACGGTGCGCTAGACAAGGTGCTTCAAGAAGCCGAGCTCCCCGAGGAAATGCTGCACAGCGTCGACTGTCGAACGACGCTCTGTCGCCTAGAGCTGCGCTGGACGAATCTTGCGGACGCGGCCAGGTTCTCGAGGGTTGCCCGAGTGCCTGGGGTCGACAATGTCGTTGAGTATACGGGTGACGGCGCAACCGTTTTCTTTGGCCGGCCGGGCGTGGAGCTAGATTGAGTGGACTCACTTTCTGCGGCCACCGACAGCTGGAGCCGGATGTTGCGCACATGGAAATATGAGCAATGCCATACACGGACCGATGCCAGCGCTCTAAGTGCTCGCTGGCATCGGGACGTGCAGCAAGGCCAGACAGTTAGCAACCACAGAGAGGATGCCAATGTATAGATATCGTTTAGGACTCGGGATCTTGTTTGCAGTCGCATTGGCTGCCGGATGCGGCAGCTCGGTCGAACCTCAGGTGTCTCCCAGCGAACCCTCAGGTCACGCCTACAACCCAGAGGGCTCGGCCCCCACCTTTGGGGCCATGGTGAGTCAGTGGATGCACGCCAGGTACGTCGCACCCGCCAGTATCACCGAGGCGGTCAACAACGCGGAGATAGGGACCGTGGCAAGTGGTGTTGTCGCGGGGCTCGAGATGGGGCGCCGCGAAGCACTCACCGGCCCCAACGGCGAAGCTACCACGAACTACATTCAGTACTACGATGTCGTGATTCGTCCCGACAGGATCATCAAGGGAAACGGCTCGGCGAACGTCGAGATTCATGTGGAGTTCGTTTGGCCGCGCAACCTACCAACGGACGAACTGTCCGAAGCAGTTCCGCGTGGTGCGCGGGCGATCGTGCTCGGAGGTCGTCCAGATGGAGCCGAACCCACGGATCACACGCTGCTGCAGGTTCCCCCGTATGGTTTGGTGTTCGAGACCTCGCGCGGACAAACCGCATTACCGTTCGAGAATGACGCGGGGCTCGAGGACGTCGTAAAGGGCCTCCAAAGTCAGATGCCGTTTGCAGATGTTCTGGCCGCTGTCGCAGGCAACTAGGAGTTCGGAAGATACCGCATCAATCGGGAGCAGTGCGAGCAGCCTCGCTTCTAGTGCTAGGTGCTCGACCACACAAGCCTCACCAAGTAACTGGTCACGAAACGGAGGATAGAAACAATGATTCGTAAAGGAACGGTCCGAGCGCTGCTCGGGGGCTCGATCGCTGCAACTCTGATATCGAAGTCGCAGGTGTCCGCCGACAACTGGGGTGGACAGCTAAGCTGGTGGCGGTGGCCGCAGGACGGAAATCTTTCATACTGCCAAGGGTCCGGACTCAGTAACGACGAGATGGAATTTGTGCACACGCACATGGACTACCTCACGGCCGCCACCGATATGTCCGACTCATGGTGGGGAGCATGTAGTTTAGACTACACCGATGTCTGGGTGCGGGACAGGAATCTCACTGTGCTCGGGCAGGCCTTCTGCAACAAGGCGGTGAACTCGGACATCTGTGACAGCTACATCGTCGACATCGACTACGCTGCCCACGTGGGCTGGCCCGCTGGGCTGGAGCAGACCGTTTGTCACGAGATAGGGCATTCGGTAGGGTTTTGGCATGACACGTCTCACAGCGACAACAGCTGCATGGAGAGTCCCCAGCAAGCTGACGGGCAGCACAATATCTATTCTCAGCATCACAAGGACCACATCAACGCTCGGTGGTAACCACCCTCCCACTGTGCTCAACATCACAAGCACCACATCGGCGCTCGGTGGTAACCACCCTCTCACTGTGAGAGGGTGGTTGCCACCGCAGTACGATAGCAATCGCCAAAGCCCAAGCCTGACATCTCAAGCATGACAGCAGCGAATCCCGGCTCACGCGCAGACCATGATCACGCCGACCCATTTCTTGGATCTCGTTGTCGTCTGGTGCCTCTCCTCCCGGAGCATTATCCACACCTTTATGACATCACGCTTGAGCCGGAGTTGGTGAGTAGGTGGGAGCCCGATGTGGTTGGTGGGGCTTTTGAGGCGTGGGCGCGGAAGTTGACCGATGGTGTCTTGTGCCAGTACGGCGTGCAGTTGCGAAGCTCCACACGCCCTGTCGATGGCCTCGTGAGGTGTTATGGCGCAAACTTTCGGCACGCAACCGCGCAGGTCGCGATGTTCATGTCCTCACGCACACACAAGACTGGAGTTGGAGTGGAAGCAATGGCCTTGCTTATCGACTTCGTGTTTCGGCAATTCCCCCTGAGGAAACTCTATGCGGAAACGCTCGAGTACAACTATGCCCAGTTCGCAGCCGGAGCGGGCAAGTACTTTGAGGTCGAGGGGCGACTGCATGGACACGAGATTCATCAGGGAAGAGCGTGGGACACACTTGTCTTGGCCACGTCCAGAACGCTGTGGATGCAGGGCGGGTCGGAGGTCGCGGCGCGCGCTCGCGCAATTGGAAAGCGGCGCCAGCGCGAAGGGACAAGAATGAGACGGTCGCGCGTTCGGGTGCTTACTAGTGGCTGAACTCTGTTTCGGCGGCTGACGACGTTGAAGTTCACGCTAGCCGTAGCATGTGCTTATGAAACTCGTCGCTGTCGGGGACCACCGATCATGGAGACGATTATAGGTATCAGCCCTTTGGGGCGGCCTGACGCCACCTTGGTCCTTGCACTACAACGTGCCGGTGCCCTGGGAGTGTTCGACCTTCGCTGGCGAGACCAGCTACCTCCTCTGCCGTCGGCGCTGGAGGGGTTTGGGGTCCTGCTCGACTGCTCGCGCCCTGCGCCTACGTTGCCACCGAGCGCCACTACATTGGTCCTCTCCGGCCCCTCCCTGCTCCCCGCCGCCATACGCTCAGGGCGCAGGCTGCTGGTTCAGGTACGAAGCGTCCGGGAAGCGGAAGAGGCGGAGGCACTCGAGCCGGATGGTCTCATCGCACAGGGGTCCGAGTCTGGGGGACGAGTTGGCCAGGAGACGGCGTTCGTCTTGCTGCAGCGACTCGTCGCACGCGCCGCGGCGCCAGTCTGGCTGCAGGGTGGCGTGGGCGAGCACACAGCCGCAGCCGCGGTGGTCGGCGGCGCGCAAGGAGTGGTCGTCGATAGTCAGCTAAGCCTGCTGCGAGAGTCGACCCTCGACGACATGCTGCGCAAGCGCATCTCGTTTATGGACGGGAGCGACACGCGGGTGGTCTGCGGCCATCGAGTTCACGTCCGTGCAGGGACCATTCTTCCGCATGAAGAGGCAGAGCTGCACCGGCAAATTGCTTCGGGCGATGACCTGCTCCCCGTCGGCCAGGACATCACGGTCGCGAGCGACTTTGCGCGGTCGTACGGGACAACTTCCGCAACCGTCCGCGCACTCACTCGGGCGATTTCCTCCCATCTCCGTCAGGCACGTACGCATCGGCCCCTATCGCCCAATGGCCGCTGCTCCCCCGTCGGCGCCGCGTACTACCCCATAGCGCAAGGGCCGATGACGCGTGTCAGCGACCAGCCATCATTCGCGGCGGCGGTCGCGGGGGCCGGAGCACTCCCCTTCGTGGCGCTTTCGGTGCTCGAGGCCGATGCAGCCCGTGCACTGCTCACCGAAACCGCACAGCTGCTGGGCGACCGCAGCTGGGGCGTGGGCATCCTCGGCTTCGCTCCTGTGGAACTACGAGAGCAGCAGCTTGAGGTGCTGCGCGAACTCCGACCGCCGGTGGTGCTCATCGCGGGGGGACGGCCCTCCCAGACGCGCGTCCTGGAGCAGGCGGGCATCTCGTGTTTTCTCCACGTGCCCTCGCCGGGGCTCCTCGACCTGTTCCTGCGTGAAGGGGCGCGCAACTTTGTGTTCGAGGGCAGCGAGTGCGGCGGGCACGTGGGACCGCGCAGCAGCTTCGCTCTGTGGCAGAGCGTCGTCGAGCGCCTGCTTTCGCTCGACGACGTGGAGCGACTGAATCTGTACTTCGCCGGCGGGATCCACGATGCGCGCTCGGCGGCCATGGTCGCCGCCATGGCGGCGCCGCTGTGCGCCAGGGGTGCGCGCGTGGGCGTGCTGATGGGCACGGCCTACCTCTTCACCCACGAGGCGGTGGCCTGCGGCGCCATCACCGACAAGTTCCAGGAGGTCGCGCGTAGCTGTGACGGCACTGCGCTGTTGCACACTGCTCCGGGGCATGCGACCCGGACTGCGCACAGCCCCTACGTGGACAGCTTTCGCGACCACGCGGACGCGCTCGAGGGACGGGACATGGAGCCGAGGCAGCGCTGGGCGCGGCTCGAGGAGCTGAACCTCGGACGACTGCGCATCGCGACCAAGGGCCTGCGCCACGGCGAGGCGGGGCCCGAGTCGGTGTCGGCGACGGAGCAGTGGCGCGACGGCCTCTACATGATGGGTCAGGTAGCTGCCCTGCGCTCGAGCACGCTCAGCCTGGCGGAGCTGCACGCCGAGGTGAGCGAAGGATCCCAGGCGCTGCTGGCGGAGGCGTTGCAAAGCCACCCGGGCCAACAGACCGCGTGTCCGGACGACATCGCGATCGTGGGCATGGCATGCATCTTCGCCGATGCGCCCGACAAGGAGACGTTCTTTCGCAACGTGCTGGCCGGCCACGACGCGGTCGCGGAAGTGCCAAGCACTCGCTGGGACCCGAAACGCTACTACGGCTCCGGTCCCGGGCAGATCCCCTCGCGCTGGGGCGCCTTCATTCCGGAGATCGTGTTCGAGCCGAGCAGATACGGCATCCCGCCCAAGTCTCTGGCCTCGATCGATCCGGCACAGCTGCTGAGCCTGCAAGTCGTCGACCGGGCCCTCCGGGATGCGGGCATCGACCCGGCGCACTTCGACGGCGAGCGCACCAGCGTGTTCTTCGGTGCCGACGCGGGCATCGACCTGTCCGCGCGCTACAGCCTGCGAGCCTTCTACCCACAGCTCCTGGGTGAGCTCCCCGAGGCCCTCGACCGCCACCTGCCTTCCTTCACCGAGGACACCTTCGCTGGCGTGCTGGCCAACGTGATCGCGGGCCGCGCTTCCAACCGCCTCGATCTGGGCGGCACCAACTACGCGGTGGACGCGGCCTGCGGCTCTTCCCTGGCAGCGGTGCAGGTGGCGTGCAGGGAGCTGCTGTCCGGCGACTCCGACGTGGCGCTCGCAGGCGGCGCGGACCTGCACAACAGCGTGTACGACTACATGCTGTTCGCCAGCGCCCAGGCCCTCTCGCCGACGGGCCGCTGCCGGGTCTTCGATGCCAAGGCGGACGGGACCACGTTGGGTGAGGGCGTAGGCGCGCTGGTGCTCAAGCGCCTGTCGGATGCGCGCCGGGATGGAGATCGCGTGTACGCGGTGATCAAGGCGGTGGGCGCGGCGAGCGATGGGCGTGCCCGCGGGCTGACGGCGCCGACGATCAAGGGCCAGGGGCGCGCCCTGCGCCGTGCCTATGATCGGGCGGGCATCGCCCCCAGCGAACTCGGTCTGCTCGAAGCGCACGGCACCGGCACAGCGGTGGGCGACCGAGTGGAGCTCACCGCTCTGACCGAACTCTTGCTGGACGACGGTGCCGCCGCGGGGCGTTGCACGCTCGGGTCCGTCAAGTCCCAGGTGGGGCACACCAAGTGTGCGGCGGGCCTGGCGGGCCTGATCAAGGCCGCCCTCGCGATCCACCACGACGTGCTTCCGCCAACCAATCACATCGACGAGCCCACGCCCCACTACCGCCCCCGCACCAGCCCCTTCGTGTTCCGGCAAGAGCCGCGACCCTGGCTCGCGCGGCGGGCCGTCGCGGGCGTGAGCGCCATGGGCTTCGGCGGCACGAACTTCCACGCCGTGCTCGAGCGCCCGCCGTGGGGCACCACGCTCGAGCCGCCCCGATGGCCCTGCGAGCTCTTCGTCTTCCACGGCTCCGACGCGACCGTGCGCCGCGACATGCGACACCTCGCTGCCTGGCTCGCCGACTGCCCCGACGTCTCGCTGCTCGACGTGGCCTACACGGTGGCCACGAGGCGCGCCTCGGAGCCTGTGCGCGTCGCCTTCGTCGCCGCCAGTCGCGAGGAACTGCTGGAGAAGCTGGGCACGTATGATCTGGGCGAAGTGCACGCCCGGGCGGACGCGGGACGGATCGCGTTCCTGTTCCCGGGCCAGGGCAGCCAGCGGCCGGGGATGCTCGCGGACCTGATACTCGCCTTCCCATCCCTGCGCGCCTGGCTGCCCGAAGAGCCCGAGCTGATCGAAGCGATGATGCCGCCGGGTGCCTACGACGTCGAAACGCGTCGCTTGCAGAAGGCCAGCCTGGCGGACACCCGGCGTGCGCAACCGGCGCTCGGCGTCGTGCACCTGGCGATGGCCGATCTGCTGCGCTCGCTCGGCGTGACGCCAGACATGGTGGCAGGCCACAGCTATGGGGAACTCTCCGCGCTGGTCGTCGCCGGCAGCCTCGATGCCGCAGACCTGCTCCGGCTCTCGGGGGCCCGTGCCGCAGCCATTCTCGAAGCGCTCGGCGAGGATCCGGGCACGATGGCCGCCGTCTCGGCGCCGATGGACGAACTCGAGCGCATCACGCTGCCTCCGGGCGTGACCGTGGCCAACCACAACGCACCCGAGCAAGTCGTGATCACGGGCCCCACTGCTGCCATCGAACGCGCGATCGCGACGCTCGCCGAGGCCGGCCTCTCGGCGCGCCCGATCCCGGTCGCCTGCGCCTTCCACAGCCCCGCCCTGGCCCCGGCGGTGGACGCCTTTCGGCGCGCACTGAGTGCGGTCGCGTGCCGACCGCCCGCGCTGTCCGTCTGGTCGAACGTGACCGGGCAACCTCACGCCGACGACGGTGACGCCATCCGCGCACTGCTCGCGGAGCAGCTGGTGAGGCCCGTGCGTTTCGTGGACCAGGTGCGGGACATGTATGCGGCCGGTGCCCGCACCTTCGTCGAGGTGGGTCCGGGAAGCGTGCTGAGCCAGCTAGTGGGCGCCGTCCTCGGCGACTCGCCCCATCGCGTCGTTACGCTGGACCGCGCAGGTCGGCACGGGCTGCGATCGTGGCTGGAGGCGATGGCGGAGCTGGCCGTGATGGACCTGGGTCTGGACGTGGCGCAGCTCTTCGCGGGACGCCGCACTCGATGGCTGGACTTCGACACCGAGGCTCCGGCCGCGTCCCCTATGGCCTGGGTCGTGGACGGGCAGCACGCCCGCCCTCTACACGGCCCGATTCCCAACGAGGCGCTCAAGCCCACCGACGGCCCCGTGCTGAGCGGCTTGGCCGAGGCCGGGCACGCGGGGCGGGCACGCGAGCAGCACGTGGTCGAATACCTGCGCAGCATGCGAGAGCTGGCCGAGGCCCAGCGCCAGGTGATGGTGAGCTACCTGGGCGGTGCGGGCGCACCCCAGGCACTGCCGGAGCCGGCCACGACGTCGACGGCACCGCCGCTGGCGAGCCTCCCAGCGGAAGCCGCACCCGGCGGGCCAGGCGCCGCCCTGGACGATCCGGTCGAAGCGCTGGTGGAACTCATCGCCGAGCGCACGGGCTATCCCACGGAGATGCTCGAGGGGCATCTGGACCTGGAAGCGGACCTGGGAATCGACTCGATCAAGCGGGTCGAGATCATGGGGACGCTGGGCGAGCGCCACGCTCTGTGGCCGGACCAGGCAGAGCACGACCAGTCTGAGCTCTTGGAAGATCTCGCCGAGCTGCGCACCATCGACGCCATCGCCGAGTGGCTTAGGGCCCACATGGGCGATGGCAGCGTCGAACCCGCTGCTCGGGCGTCGGCCACCGAGTCACCTGCAGCGGCCGACGACGAGCCGGAGATCGTCCGGCTGGTGCCGGAGGTTGTCGAGCTACAGCCGCTGGCGGCGACGCCGACCACCGATCCGCCCCACTACGCCATCGTGGTGGACGCCCTGGGGGTGGCTGACCACCTGACGTCGCGGCTGTCGGCCGAGGGCGCCCGCGTCTCGGCCTGGCAACGGGACGAAGGCATGCCGCCGGGCGCCACCGCGGTGGTCGATCTGGGTGCGCTCGATCCGCAGGACGAAGATCCTGCGAGATCGGTCTTCGAGCGGGCGCGCGCGGCGACCGCCGAAACCGCCCTCTACGCGGTCGCCACCGCCCTCGGTGGCGATTTCGGCACGGCCACGCCGAGCCCGACGGCCCGGGGTGTGGGTGTGGCGGGCCTGGTCCGGAGCCTGGCCGCCGAGCGCACCGAACTCGGTGTGCGCATCGTGGACCTCGACCTGAAGCAAGCACCCGACGTGCTGGCCACGCAGCTCCACGGCGAGCTCGGCGCGATCGCACCGGGTCTGCTGGAGGTGGGCCACCGCGCCGGCCGGCGCGTCACCTGGCGCCCGGTTGCAGCCCCGCGCCCGAGCGAGCAAGTCACCCCGCTCGGACCCGACGACGTCGTTCTTCTGATCGGTGGCGCGCGAGGCATCACCGCTCGAGTAGCGATCGCCCTGGCACGGCGCTTCGGGTGCAGACTCGAGCTGGCCGGCCGCTCACCGCTGCCGAGCGTCGAGGAGGATCCGGCCGAGGCCGCCTGCGCCGATCGAGCCGCCTTGCGGCGCCACTTTTCGGCGACAGGTGCACGACCACCGGAGATCGAGGCGCGCTGCGACCGGATCCTGGCACAGAGGGAAGTGCGGCAGACCCTCTCGGAGATCCGAGCGAGCGGAGCTCCGGTCGGCTACCACACGCTCGACGTGCGCAACGGCAGCGCGGTCAGTGAACTGATGCGAACGGTGCAGGCACGCCACGGCCGGCTCGACGCCGTCATCCACGCGGCCGGCGTCATCGACGATCGGCGCATCGAGCACAAGGAGCCGGAGGCCTTTGCCCGGGTCTACGATACGAAGGTGCAGGCCGCGCGCGCGATCGCCAGCGCGCGCCCACCGGGCGTCCGCCTGGTCGCCTTCTTCTCCAGCGTATCGGCGGTGTTCGGCAATCGCGGTCAGACCGATTACGCCGCCGCCAACGACGTCATGGATCACATCGCCAGATCCCAGGACGGAGCCGAAGGCACCCGCTTCGTGTCGATCAACTGGGGGCCATGGTGCGGCGTGGGGATGGTGGACGAATCGCTGGCGCGTCACTACCGCGCGCGGGGCGTCGCGCTGATTCCCGCCGCGGCTGGAGCACAGGCCTGCCTCGATGAGCTGGTCTGCGGCAACGCCAGCCAGGTCGTGCTGATGGCGGCGCCGGCGCCGCGGCTGGCGCAGGCAGCAGAGTGAGCGCGGCGTGGGCGAGCCAATAGCCATCGTGGGCATGGCCTGCATCTTCCCGGGGGCACCGACCCTACAGGCCTATTGGGACAATATCGTCTCGGCGCGCGACGCCGTCACGAGTGTGCCAGCCCACCGCCTCGACCGCCGCCTCTACGGTGAAGCGGGCGAGGTTGCGTCGTTTCAGTGTTGGCGTGGCGGCTTCGTCGACGAGCACGCCGTCTTCTCTCCCCTCGACTACGGCATCATGCCCGTGGCGGCGCGCCAGGCGGAGCCCGACCAGCTGCTGGCCCTGAGGGTGGCGGACGCGGCGCTGCGTGACACCGGCCTCGGTGCCGAGAGCCTGCCGCGAAGCCGCACCGGCGTGATCCTGGGAAAGGGCAACTACGCGGGCGCAGCCCAGCTTCGCCTGCAACACCGACTCAAGGGTGGGGCGCAGCTGGTGCAGGCGCTCGAGGATCTGCTGCCCTCGGTGAGCCCGCAGGAACTCGCGCGCGTGAAGCGAGAGCTCCTCGACCAGCTCGACGCCCCACGGGCTGACGGCATGATCGGCGTGGTGCCAAACCTCACTGCATCGCGCATCGCGAGCCATCATGACTTCGGCGGCGCCGCGTACACGGTGGATGCGGCGTGCGCCAGCTCGCTGTTGGCTGTCGAACACGCGTGTCGAGAGCTGAACACGGGCAACGCGGACATGATGCTCTGTGGCGGCGTGCACATGTCTCCGCTGGAGGTGTTTTGGGGCGTGTTCACGGGGCTCGGCGCCCTCAGCAAGTCGGAGCAGATCCGCCCCTTCGACGCGCGCGCGGACGGTCTCCTGATCGGGGAGGGCATCGGGATCCTGGTCCTGCGCCGCCTCGAGGACGCCCTTGGGGCCGGCCAACGCGTGTACGCCGTGATCCAGGGCGCCGGCAGCAGCAGTGACGGTCGCGGCACCAGCCTGATGAGTCCGAACGTCGAGGGCCAGGTGGCGGCGGTCGAGAACGCCTGGACCCGGTCCGGTCTGGACCCGGCAGACGTCGGCCTGCTTGAGGCTCACGGCACCGGCACACCCACCGGCGACGCAGCAGAAGTCGAGACCATGCGCCGTTGCTTCGGCGAGAGACGGGGCGCGCCGACTGCCGTAGTGGGGTCGGTGAAGTCCATGATCGGCCACGCCATGCCCGCAGCCGGAGCAGCGGGGCTGATCAAGGCGGCGATGGCGGTCCACCATAGGCTCTTGCCCCCGACGCTCCACTGTGAGCGCCCGCGCGAAGATCTGGCGAGCACCCGCTTCGCACCGATCGAGGGGGCGCGGCCGTGGAGCGACGACCGCCGCCTGGCTGCGGTCAGCGCCTTCGGCTTCGGCGGCGTCAACGCCCACCTGGTGCTCACCGCGCCACCGCGGTCGAGGGTGCGTGCCCGCACGAGCAGCCCTACGGCCGCGGCGCCCGAGCCCCTGCGCATCGGCGCCCGGGACGTGTCGGAGTTGCTGACGCGTCTCGATCACGGCGAGGCCGGTGGCGAAGGTCCGGTTCGGCTGGCGCTAGTGGACCCGACGCCCGAGCGCATGGCCAAGGTGCGGCGCCTGGTGGAGCAGCAGAGGCCCCTGTCGGGGCGCCTGGGCTTCTACTTCGCCCCCGAGCAAGGGCAGCTCGGGCGGGGTGGCAAGCTCGCACTGCTGTTTCCGGGCTTCGACGCCCACTTCCAGCCCCGAATTGACGACGTGGCCGAGCACTTCGAGCTGGTGCTGCCGAGCTTGCGAGCCGACCGCAGCCTGGAGGACTGGGGCACGGCCATCACCCGGATCAACCTGCTGCTGCACGCGGCGCTCGCCGAGCTCGGTGTTCAGGCCGACGTGGTGGCGGGACACAGCGTGGGCGAGTGGAGTGCCATGGTGGCCGCCGGGATCCTCACGCCCGACGAGCTGCACGGCGCCATGGGGCGGGTGCAGCCCGGTACGGTGCCGTTGCCCGACGTCCACGTCACCGCGGTGCCCGCCGCTGCCGAGCGGGTGCGAACGCTGCTCGCTTCCTTGCCGGCGCTGGAGATCTCCCACGACAACTGCCCCCACCAGACGATCGTGTGCGGACCGCCCAGCGCCATGGAGACCGCCCGCGAGCAGCTCGCATCGGCCGGCCTCACCTGTCGACGCCTACCCTTCGACGGAGGCGTGCACAGCTCCCACTACGCCGCCTTCGCCGAGACTCATCGTGCGGCCGTCGAGCAGATGCGGGTGTCCCCGGCTCGCGTGCCGGCCTACTCGGCGACGACCTGCGCGATCTACCCGTCCGAGCCTGCAGCAGTGCGGGCGCTGTGGGTCGAGCACCTGTTCAAGCCGGTGCGCTTCCGCGAGCTGGTGGAGGAGCTGTACGCGCAGGGCGTCCGAGTCTTCGTCGAGGTCGGAACCGGCAGCCTGGTGAGCTTCGTCGAAGACACGTTACGAGGACGGCCCCACGCCGCGATTCGCTCCAACACCCCCAATCGTGCAGGCCTTGAGGAGCTGACCCGCGCGGCCTGCGCCCTCTGGGTCGAGGGCCTGGAGATCGACTTCTCGCGCCTGTGCCACGCAGAGTCCGGTGCGACGGCGGCGCCGCAGACCCCGGGTCTCAGCCTCGCGCTGTCGCTCGGGGTGCCTCTGGCCCGCTTCGAGCGTCCCCTGGCCACCTGGGGACCGCCGTCTGAGCCGCCACGCGACCAGACGAGCGACCCGCTGCTGACTATGCTCGACGACAACCTCAGGCACCTGGCCGAAGCCCAGCAAAACGTCGCAGCCGCGGCAGCTCACCGATGGAGCCCGGCCACGAAATCGGCGCCCCCCGAATCGAGACCGCGTCCGAGACACGCGCTCCCCCCTCCGACACGGGTGCGAAGGCTGGGGCTCGATACCCTGCCCGAGCTGATCGATCACGCCTTCTATCGCCAGCGCGAAGGCTGGCCGCACGTCGCCGACCTGCGCCCGGTGGTGCCGCTGACGGCGCTGATCGAGGTCATGGCCGAAGTGGCCCGACAGCTGTCGCCGGGGCGGCTGGTCGTGGGCATGGAGCGCATCTGGGCACGGCGCTGGCTGGACGTGCCGGAGCCGCTGGACGTGCCGATCCACCATCGTGCCCTCGACGACACCCGGCTCGAGGTGCGAGTGGGCGACTACACCCAGGCCATCGTAGAGCTGGGAGCAGGCTACCCGCGACCACCGGACCTCACCGCCCTCGATCGCTGCGAGCTGGGCCCAGCGCCGATGCAGGCCGCGGACGTCTATGATGAGCACTGGATGTTCCACGGGCCCGCCTACCAGGGCATCCAGCGCCTCGATGGCATCTCCCCGACGGGCATCCAGGGGACGCTGCGGTGTGGCCCAGCGCTGGGCGCCTTGCTAGACAACGCCGGCCAGCTGTTCGGCCTGTGGATCGCGACGCAGACCCAGCACGACCGCCTGGCCATGCCGACGCGCGTGCGACGCATCCAGTTCCACGGTCCACAGCCCCCCCCGGGCACTCAAGTCGCTTGCCGCGTACACATCGGTGAAATGAAGCCGCGCAGCGGACGTTGCGACTTCACGCTCACCGCGCACGGCCAACGCTGGGTGACCGTGACCGGCTGGCAAGACGCGCGTTTCCCGGTGCAAGGCCGGCTCTGGGACGTGGCGCTGTGGCCCGAGCGTCACACCCTCGCCGAGCCTCGCGACGCCGCCACGGTGGTGTTGGCCGATGACTTCGAGGGCATGGCGCTGCTCGACTACCTGGAGGGCCGCTACCTGCGCCGAAGCGAGCGCGAGGGCCTGCGCGGCTTGTCGCCGCGCGCGCGCCGGCACGCCCTGCTTGAGCGGGTGGCGGCCAAGGACGCGGTCCGCCACTTCCTGTGGCGAGGCAAGCAGGGCGACACCTTCCCTGCCGAGGTCACCTTGCGTCACGTGGCTGCAGGTCACTACGAGGTGACCCAACCTGCAACGCTGACAGTGCGCACTGAACAGCAAACTGGCAGTGTGCAAGCACGCGTGGAACTTCCACCTGAAGCGAGATCCTGATGAGCGACGAGGGCGCACGACGCGCACTGTTGGCGGTGCTCGAAGAGGTCGTAGGGGAGGGATTCCTGGACGACCTCCCGGCCAACGCCTCCATCTACTTTGACTTGGAACTCGAGAGCCTGGAGCTGATAACCTTACTTGAGCTACTTCTTGAGCGTTTTGGGATAGAGCCCGATGTACTAAACGATCGCGGGGGCCTCGATGTGGGCAAGCTCGAGTGTCTTACACTCGATGCACTCTTGCTGCATATTCAAGCTACAAAGGCGCATCGATCAGGCTGAACGGAGCCCACCGGACCATGAAGACGCTCGACATTGCGGCAACGTTGGCGGAAGCCATTCTCAACAATAGTGAACGAGACTCCCCGGGTTTCACTTTTGTCGACGGCCGAGCTTCCGCGCAAGATGTTACATGGCGGCAACAGGGGATGTCTGTTCTGGCACTCGCAGCGACGCTTCATCGTATCGGCCTTGCGAAAGGGGACAGAGTAGCCCTAACGCTCAAGGACCCCCACGACTTCGTCGACGTGTTTCTCGCGTGCGTAGTTCGCGGGATCCTGCCAGTCCCACTTGCTCCAGCTCCCACTTTTGGGGACGCGCAGACATACATGGAGCACCTGAGGCTCATGTTGTCCGCCGCGGAATGCAGTCACCTCATCACCGCTTCTGACGAGGCCTCAAGCTTGGTTAGCTTCGGAGCATCCTCGCCTGGCTTTCCAAGGGTGATCGCGGTTTCGTGGTTGCGGGAGAATCGGACGCGTGCCGACGACTCCATGCCCACGATTGGGCCTCACGATCCCTGCTTCATTCAGTTCAGTTCGGGCTCCACATACTCGCCGAAGGGGGTGGTGATTTCTCATCGCAACCTAGTCAGCAATTGCCGGGCAACTCACGAGCGCCTTGACAGCGATCCGGAGGCGGACGTTGGTGTCAATTGGTTGCCGCTATACCACGACATGGGATTGATCGGTTCCGTGGTCACGCCGACCCTTTCCGCCGGGCGCCAGGTGCTGATCCCCACCCAAGCCTTCGCCGCGCGTCCAGGAATCTGGTTGAAGGCGGTCCACGATCATGGCGGCACAATCAGCGCCACAAACAATTTCGGACTCCGCGCAGCGACAAAGCGCCCCCCACGCGTGGAGAGGCTCGATCTCCGGCGCCTTCGTGCGGTGATCGTCGGCGGTGAACAAGTGAATCACACGACTGTTTCGAGCTTTGTTCACAGATTTGCATCGTCGGGTCTTCGAGCAGAGGCTCTGTGCGCAGCGTACGGCCTGGCAGAGGCCACATTATGCGTCGCGTCCCAAAGCCCGCGTGCACGACCCCGTGTCGTTCGGGTAGACCCCAATCGCAACCATCTCGGTGCCGTGGAGCCCACAAGCCGTTCTGCTGGACACCCAGTGGTGGGATGCGGCAGCGCTCTCAAGGGGCACCAGATTACTATTCGAGATCAAGCGGGTGGATTGCTGAAGGAAAATGAGATCGGTGAGATCTGGGTGCAGGGGCCAAGCGTAACGGCGGGATATTGGGGGTCGGGAGGCGTGCGAGAACACCCCCTCTCCGGTGGCTGGCTCAGGACTGGCGACTTGGGTTTCTTGAACGGCGAGGCCGAGCTGTTCGTTGTCGGGCGTGTCAAGGAGATTGTTATCGTTGCTGGGCGCAACTACGCTCCCCACGGCATAGAGCACGAAGTAGAAAGAATCGAAGGCGTGCGGCCAGAGCGCGTTGCAGCCTTTTCGGTGGGTTCCGTGCAGGGGGATGAGCTGGTGGTCGCCTTCGAGTGCAGGAACCCAACGAAAGTAGACGGGCTTGCCCGAAAGGTGAGGATGACCCTCGCAACCCGCCTGGGCTTACGCCCTCGAGAGGTCATTGTGATGCCACCCTGGACCTTGCCGATGACGACCAGCGGCAAGGTCCAGCGACTCAAAACGAAGGCGGCGTACGATGCCGGGCTACTGCCTCGTTTGAACACAATAGAGGCGCAGTGAAGACTAGCGACATACTCGAGGAAGTCGCAAGGTCGCTCTCAGCTCTAACGAAAGGCGACATGCTGCAGTTGGAGATCCATGGCGGGACTTCGCTCTTGCACGACCTGAAGTTGATATCTCTTTTGCTGGTCGATTTGATTCTCGCGGTGGAAGACGAGTTTCTGATCGACGAGTTTCCGCTGCAAGATAGGATCGATGCAGAGCAGGGAAAGGGTGAGCGCGGATTTTCTTGTGCGCGCGCTTGTCCGCAGACTGCCAGAGCTTCTGTGAATTTGCCCGACAAGCCACACCACCGATCAGCCTCTTGTCCTTCGAGGCCGCCGCCCTTTTCGCCTACCCACCGCCCCATCAGTGCACGCCAGCCATGAAGCAGAGAAACTACATTGGTTTGGCTTGTACAGGACATGACAACGCGCTGGCTATCGTGAACTCCGCGGGAGAGGTTGTTTTCGCAGAGGCCACGGAGCGCTACCTCCAGAACAAACGGGCTTTCGACGCCGGCCCCGACGACCTCATCCGAATCGAGGAACTGGTCGAGCACCACTGCGAGCCAGGCGCCGAACTCGTATTGGCTAAGAGCTGGAGCGAGGGGGCCACCGAATTTGGACGGGCCGCAACACGCGTCCTTGACGCTGAGATCAGCGGGCTGCGGGAACACCACGTGACGACCGTTTCCGGAGCCGCGACCAGCTATATTGCCTTTCAGATCAACAAACTGTTGGGCCTTCGGCGGCTCTTGGAGATGGCGGCAGACACACAGGCGCGAGCTGGACGAAACGTAGTTTTCCGCTACGGCGATCGCGTCGCAGCGTGTCGTCATTACGACCACCATCTGACACATGCCGCAACGGCGTGCTGGAGTTCTCCCTTTAGCGAGGCGGTTTGCGCGGTTGTCGACGGCTTCGGCGAGGGCGCATCTGTCGCGCTATTTCACTATCGGAACGGGGACATCGAGCGGATCCAGGGTCCAACGCAGGCTTGGACCTTCGCGAGCCTTGGCGAGCTGTACGCCGACGTCTGCAGGCTCTGCGGCTTCGATCCGTGGAAAGGCGAGGAGTGGAAGGTCATGGGGCTTGCGCCTTACGGTGAGCACGACCCTTACCTCTATCGCAACCTTAGGAACTGCATCGCAATCGAAGACTTGCGCCTTGTGCGGCCGGTGCAGCAAGCTGCTGCTATGGCGCGGGTGGTGCGTCGTGCTCGTAAACCGGACAAGTCCCTCTTGTCAGCCGCGAACATGGCGGCTACCGGTCAGCAGGTCTTTGAGGAGTTGATGCTCACCCTTTGCCAGCGGCTATGGAACCTTGGCCTCTCGGACCACTTGATCCTGAGCGGTGGCTGCGCCCTGAACTCTAGCTTCAACGGCAAAGTTGTAGCGGACACGTCATTCTCGTCCCTGTTCGTGCCGTCTGCGCCGGCAGATGACGGCAACGCAATAGGAAGTGCGCTGCTAGCGTATCGCGAGGATCATCCCGAGAAACAGTTCGCTCGTCAGGCGCAGTCGGCCTACCTGGGGTCATCTGTATCGCGCCTCGCACTGGAGCGTGCAGCTCGAGGTTGGGGGACGGATGGCGTCGAACGGCTCGACGAGCTCACCATGACGCGCGAAGTGTCTCGTCGCTTAGCTGCGGGACAGCTCGTGGGTTGGGTTCAGGGCCGAGCTGAATTCGGGCCGCGTGCGTTAGGGAATCGATCCATCCTTGCCGATCCTCGCCGTCCCGAGATGAAAGATCGCATCAACGCGGCTGTGAAGTATCGCGAGCGATTCCGTCCCTTTGCGCCGTCGATCTTACACGAGCACGGTCCTCGCTACTTCGAGGACTACCAGGACTCTCCGTACATGGAGCGCACGCTCCGGTTTCGTATGGAAATGGCGAGTCGTGTGCCAGCCGTAGTGCACATCAACCGAACAGGGCGGTTGCAGAGTGTGACAGCGGAGCGTAATCCCAGGTTCTACGCCCTGTTGCAGGCTTTTTTGCACGAGACGGACGTCCCGCTGCTGCTCAACACGAGCTTCAACGTGATGGGCAAACCGATCATCCATTCCGTCGAGGATGCCATTGCAGTCTTCGTCACGAGCGAGCTCGACGCGCTCGTGATTGACGACCACCTCTTTTTCAAGGCGAGAGGAGAACCGTGCAGACCATCTTGATCACCGGGACGAGTACTGGCCTCGGTGCACACACGGCTGTGCATCTCGCGAGGCGCGGGTATCGCGTGTTTGCATCGATGCGCGACCCAAGGAGCGGTATGCGCGTTCGAAGGGCGATCGAGCAGGGCAGCCTCGCTTGTGAGATCGTGCAACTCGACGTGCACAAAGAGAGGTCTGTTCGGGCTGCTGTGAAGCAGGTGCTCTCGAGCGCAGGACGGCTCGATGTGGTCGTTAACAACGCTGGAGTATCATGTACCGGTGCACTCGAAGAACTCGACGTAGAGCAGGCTCGTGGCGTCTTCGAGACGAACTACTTTGGCGCCATGCGGGTGACACGCGCCGTGCTGCCGCACTTCCGGATGCAGGGGCACGGCACCATCATCAACATCTCGTCGGTGGCGGGCCGCGTCGCCATGGCGGGTGCCGGTCACTACACGGCGTCGAAATTCGCCCTTGAGGGCGCGAGCGAGGCGCTGGCACTCGAGGTCCGACCCTTCAATATTCGGGTCGCCCTAATCGAGCCCGGACTCGTCCTAACACCCATCCTCACGAAAGCACCATTCCCCGACGTGGACAGCTCTCCATATAGCGACCACATGCGCCGAGCTATGGCTCTTGTGCGGACGCGAATGGCGAAGCGAACGCCAGCTCGGGCGGTCGCTGAGGCAGTCGAGCGTGCGATCGTCGAGCGAGGTCGGCGGTTCAGATACCCAGTGGGTGAGGACGCTGAACACCTATGTGATATGCGAGCACGCCTGTCCGACGAACACTTCATCGAAACTACACGGCCCATGACGGACGACGAGTACTTTGACCAGATGACAGCTCTGGCCGGCGTGGACCTGTGGCGTTGATCCGATCTCGTGGTCGCGGCGATGCGCAGCTCCTCGAGGTCGCCACCCAGCCAGGCGCCGAGCTTTCTGTTTGGTCGTGCCCACGAAGCGACGACTCGCCGCACTCTTGCTTGCACGGTGCGGGCCGAACTCCTCGGGCAGCGAGTGACCGTTCGCAAGCCGCGCGTGCGCACCAGCTCGGCGGCGGAGTGCACCGTCAGGCCCTCGATGTGGCCCTTGGGCGTCACCGGCGTCAGCGCTCCGCGCTCCGCGCTCCTCGTCATCGGCTCGGTCCCGGCAGAGGCAGAGCTCCAGCGGCGGACCGACTTCGCACTGATGCCGCAGCTCCGCCCTCCGCTCCACTGCCCCGCAGGCCCTCGCAGGCCGCGACCAGCTGCGACCTCAGCACCTTGAGGAAACCGCCGCCCCGAACGTGTGCCTTCCCCGGTCGTCGAACGCTGCGGCGCAACCGCCGTGCCTCGTCGTCCATCGCCTCACACCCGGCAAGCCGCGAGGCTCAGCACAGCGAGGCTCCCGCGTCATGACGATAAGGCGGGCACCTTCGGTTCTCCGGCATTTGGGTTCTTCTCGGCGGTTTTTCCGACTTGAGAAACAAAACTCAAGATCGCACACAGCGGGGGGGGCGTAAATCCGTCCCTGTGGATCGTCTGAGACGGAGCACTAGGAGGAAGCATACGTGAACCGTGTGAGCGCGCTCGGCTACGGGCTGGCACTCCTGTACGCCATACCCAATCTCTTGATGCCAATCGATGGCAACACCTCGATTTTCTACTATGTCGGCAGTGGTTGGCTGCAGGGGTACTGGCCCTACGAAAGCGCGGTTGATCACAAGCCGCCCGGCCTCTACATGCTCTACGCGCTGGCTGCACTCGTCTTCGATCAGCAGGGCTATGGCATCCGTCTCCTGGAACTCGCGGCTGTCCTGGCGACCGGAAGCCTGCTCGGCAGGATCTTCGAGCGGGCTGATCCACCCGCGCCTGGTCTGGGCGGCATCGCAGCGCTGCTAGTAGCAAGCTTCTACTACACGTCATTCGACTACTTTGCGACCGGCGAAGCCGAACTTTGGGAAGCACTCTTCATCGTAGCCGCGTGGTGCACCGCGGGTGCCGGAACCTCGAGCGGCGCACGCAGCCTTTGCGTCGGGTCATTGGGCGGCGTCGCCACCATGTTCAAGCTTCCTGCGGTCATCCCATTCGTGGGCGTTGCAGGCCTGCTGATTGTGCGTTGTGATGATGTGCGCAGCTCTTTCCGTTTCGCCTTCACTATGATCGTGGGCTTCGTGGCGACGGTAGTGTCCATGTTCATGCCCTTTCTCCTGACGGGGCGAAGCGCCGATCTTTGGGAGGTGGTCGTTCAATTCAATTTGTTTTACGCGACAGTCACCAAGCTTCCCCAACAATCACCTCTGGCATGGTTCTGGCTTGAACACGCGCTGCCTTCTACGCTTATCCTGGCGGCTACATTGTTTGCCGCAGCAGTTCGAACGCTGTGGTTCGGCGACTGCGTGCGGCTGCGCCTTGGCATCGAGATCGTCGTTCTTGGGGCACTTGCGTTGCTGTCTGTGGTCGTTCAGGACAAGTATCTGCACTACCACTGGGCTGTCGTAGCCCCATTCATCGCTGCGGGCATACTATGGGGCATCGCTTGGGTTAGCGACAAGCCACGAGTTACCGCGCTGTTGGCGTCGATTTGTGTTGCTGCCACCCTGCTGCTTACGCCACCGTCATCGGACAGGCATCCGCCCAAACCCATGCGGCCGTATCGAGATCTAATGGCCACCATCTGGAGCAATTTGGCGCGCAGTGCCTCGCGCGAGCAGCACCTTACCCCCTATCGTTCTCACTACTACTCCTACATAGCCGTCGATCGACTGAGCGAAGTAGTCAATGAGTACAAGGGCCCGGGTGATACGTTGTGTACCCTGGATACCTTTGTACCGTTGGCTTACACGGCAACGAGACTGCGCTGTCCGTCCCGCTTCTTTGCCGACCACGTTCTCTCGTACATCAAGCGGGAACCTGAGAAAGCCGGAGAGCTGAAGGGTTGGCTCGCTGAACATGATGCTGTCCTGCTTGCAAGTCCTCCGACGTTTCTGATCGTGTCCAAGCGCTTTGAGGTGGTCTACTGGGGGCGTCCCTATAGGATCTTGGCAGGCCAAGGTCGCCATGCCCTTCTTCGAAGGTCTGACTGACTTCCTGGCCTGAGGAGCGCTTCTTCGCCAGATACCCGAGCGTAGAAACCCAGTGCGGTAGTGCCGCACGCTGGGATCTGCTCGGTACCCTAACACGCCCTGGTTGGAGCTCTTACCCTGGTTCGCACTCGGCACCTCGCACCCCCGTGTCTACGTCCTGCGCTGTCTCGGAGGCCTCTAAAGGGCTCGCGGTTGAAGGCGTCGTGCTGGTGCTCAATTCGATCAACTGAATATTTGCCAGGGCGACAACCTCGACCGGATCGGAACCCGCGACGATTGAGCGCATCTCGCGAAAATATGCTCGCTGTAGCTCGCGCAGTCGGACAAGGTCACTTCGCGAGACACCGAACAGGTTGTACGCACTCGCGACTGAGTCTTCGGGGGCGTCCCGCAGACGCTCCGCCGCCACTAGGCTAAAGAACTGTCGTAGTCGGCGCGCCGCTTGCACGTCGCGCCGTGTATCGACCGCTGTGACTCGCGTCGGAACGTAGCGACCATTTTCCAGCGCGATCTGCCCGGCGCGCTCGAGTAGCGCGAGACAGCGCTCTTCCTCGGCGGCCTCAAGGCCGAGCCGCGCGGCAAGCCACCCCGGTCGGTGCTCGGGTAACTTCTGGTAATCCTCAAGCTCAAGCGCGCGCAAGATGGCATGCGACCAAGGCAACTCGTAGGCAGCGCGGCGAGTTGCCTCCAGATAGCGATGGCGTGACGCTATGCTTGGGAGTTGCTCGGGATCGACCAAGCAAGCGATGAAATCGACCACCCGGAGCGAGGTCGCTTCGATTAAACGCAGGAAGTCGGGCAAGCGTGGCTGAGCTTGGCCCTTGAACCATCGTGCCACGGCGAACCGACTGCGCCCAACGGTCTTGGCGATGGCGACGATGGAACTCGTGCCTCGCAAGTCATCAAGTAGTAGCGCGACGAATGAGGTTGAGGCTGGGTCAGCACTGACCAGCCAGGCGGGTGGGCGACGATAGAAGGCTTGTATTGCCGCGCGCACGTCGATGCCGCAGCGCGAAGCGGCTAGAAAAAAGCGCGCGGCGCTCGGGTAGTTCCGGCCGGATTCCCAGGTGTAGATCGCGTTGCTGCGGCAGCCGAGGCGGCGTGCAAACGCTTCTTGAGAGCGAGCGCCGCGCAGTGCTCGCAATAGCTCGGAAGCGGCACGCTCATAGTCGAGCCCCTCTGTACTCGTCAGCACCCATGACAAATCGCACGTCAGGGGGCCTTTCGTCAAGGAAGAACGTGCATAATGTCGCTAGACCCGAAGGCGCCACCATGCTTTAGTTGAAGTCCGAGGAGACCTGTGGACGCGCGCGCAAAAAGGATCTCGGCCGAGCTTCTGGCCACCGTGGGACTGTTGGCCTGCGGTACCGGTGGACAGACGGGTGACGAGGATGCGGTGCCAAGGCCGACGGTTATCCTCGATTTCCCGACGCATGGCGGTCGGGCGTGCTGGGTGCAAGAAATTCCGGTCGTGGTTGCCGGACTCGACGACGACGCGGCGGCGGGCTTCTCCCCAGCCGACGTATTGCGCCTTGCCGAAGGATCCTCTACCGAAACGCTCCGGTTAGACACGGCGGCCTTCGAGCGCGGCTCCACGTCTGAGGGCGAGGTCAAATCTGACCAGCCGCAGGAAGAGCCGATCGAGATCGAGGTCGAGTACGCGAACGGCGCCCTGCGCTACTTCGGATCGGAGGCACCGCCATGCCCCGGGCGACTCGACATTGAGGTGCGCGTGCGACTCAGCACCCCCAGCGGCGCACTCGACGAGACTGTCGACGCGGTCTTGATGGCCCACAGCGCGGACGAAGCGTGGGTTCAACTGCGTTTTCGCACGGCGCTGGTTCATCCCACCGAACCTCTTCCAGTGAGCCCCAGCGATCTATCGGTCGTGCCAGTGCACTCCCTCGCCGGGACGCTCGGGGCCACAGGAAGCTCGGATGGCGGAGCCAACGCACTCGCGTTCCTTGAGATTTGGTTGACCTTTAGCCATCTCGGCATTAACGGACACGCGGAGGGTTGGATTTGGGCTGACGATAGCGGACTCCGCCTCGCCCCCCAGCTCGTCACGGTTGGCGACGTGTGCGAAGCCGGTTCGGGATTTCCGATCGGTCCGGACGTCGCACCACGCGACGACGAGTTGGCCCCCTCGACAAACGAAGTCGTCGCACTGCTGAACGGCCTGCAGCTGAGTGCCGTGCGCGACGACGCTTCGCGCGAAGCAGTCGATCTCGACTTCGCGTACTCGCCTCAGACCGCCTGTGGGTACCCGGGCGACGACACGCTGCTGATATTCGAAGCAATAGTCTCATTTGCGGCTGAGCTGAGTGACGCAGTCACGCTAGACGCGAGCTGGCCGGTCGAGGTCAAAGTGAGAGCCGAAGGGTTGGGCGCGCTCCAGAGCGTGTCGATCAACACTCCCGAAGAAAGCAATGCATCGGCCGAAAATCTGGAGAGTCAATGGGGCGTGTTTGGGCTCTCCAGCGAAGGCTACGGTAGGATCGCCATCGAGTTCGAAGTGACGGTAGAGGCCGCAACTGAGACGGCCGTGAGCGGAGAGCTTTGGATTCGAGGCTATGTGAGTACATCCAGCGCGCCGGTCTCCGGCGACGATGGCGATGTTCTCGGTCACCTCCGCTTCGAGGGCCCGGAGAGTCCGTAAGCACGGGGACCCCCTTAGCCACTGTGGACATCCAGGAGACACTCGTAGATTAGGCAAGTCTTTCGAATGCACGAACCGGAGAGTAGTCCTTCTAACGAAGAAAATTTGGGCCAGACCTTCAGGAAGAAGGAAGCTCGACCAGTTCAAAGAACGGAGCTAGGAGCTCGCATGCATGGTGCTTGCGGCGTCTGCGCCACCGCCACAAAGGAAACTAGAAATGCACATTAACCATCGAGTATACGCCCCAGTTGTTATGATTCTGATCGCCGGGCTATCTGCTTGTGTGGCAGATGCTGTGCCTGGTGGATCGCAGGCCAGCGGACCGCGGGCAACCGGATCCGAAGACGGCAATGCGGTCGAAACTGGAAACGGCGGCGCCACGTTTGGAGAGGCACTAGGGCCGGTTGGCACGGCCCGCTATTTGTCGCCGGCCGACATGGCGGAAGCTATTGAGGGCGTCGACGTCGTCGTCGTTGGGGAAGTATCTGACCTCGTCGAGGGGCGTCGTGAGGTGCTGCTGGGGCCAGAGGGTGACCCGACGTCGAACTACGTCCAGTACTACGATGTCGTGCTTCGCCCCAGCGAGGTAGTAAAGGGGGACGCACCTACAGCAGAAGATGTTCACGTGGAGTTCGCCTGGCCCAACAACCAGTCGACTGAAAAACTGTCCGCAGCTCTTCCGCGGGGTGCCCGGGCCATCGCACTCGGAGGACGCCCGGACGGAGCCGAACCCACGACTTACACGCTGCTGCAGGTTCCGCCGTACGGCTTGGTGTTCGAGACCTCGAGCGGACACACTCAACTCCCGTTTGAGGGGGACAGAGAGCTTCACGATGTGCTGGGTGGTAGCGACGAGATGACGTTTGACGAAGCACGTACTGCCATCGTCAACGCGGCAGCGCAGTAGAAGAGCCCATCTCACAAGCCCTCGTGTGAACTCCTCCCGCTTCCGTAGACACCTCCGTGCGCCGATTTGACTTTGGAGGGAGTCATGGCGAATCAGAAGTAAGGGTGCTGCCCAGATCGGTGCGAAATTGTGCAATAAGGAGTTCTGGGCGCGAGCATGTTGAGAGTTACTCTAAGAGCGCCGCTGGGGTGCCCCTTGCAGTAGCTGAGCGCACGCGGGTCCCTAGGGTACCGCCCGGATCGGTGTAAATTAACACTACTGTGTCAGAGCCTGGCAGCGTAAGTGCTTGAAATCAGGGTATTCACCGAGGCACCCGTGCAGCGATCTGAGGCGGTGGTCGCTGTCTGGGCGTTGGAACGGTGGGTCGGGGTTGTCGCGGTGGCAACAGGGACATCGCGGTAACCACGAGGCGATTACACGGGCGATCGCGCGTCGGACGGTAATGAAGGAGTCGTGAAAGTGCCGCTCAGGGCGAGCGGACGTACGCACGGTCTCGATTCGCTGCTCAGGGCGCAGGGGGGAAAAGCCGAGCATGCTCGGCGACGATGAAGGCGTAGCAGGAAAGGACCGCTGATATGTGATGGTGCCACCCTGGATAGCGACGGCCCTCGAAGTGGTCGAGGCCGAGTTGACCCTTCAGGTCTTCGTATGCTCGCTCGGTCCGCCAGCGCTGTTTGACATGGCGTACCAGTTCCCTGAGCTGGAGTCGCTGAGGCAGGTTGGCGAGATGATACTTACTGGGAGCGTCTTTCCCGTTTTCCCATTCCTCCGTTTTCCGCTAGTGTCGAGTGATGAAGTTTGGGGCATCGCAACGATCCCGGTGGCGCCCTACTTATAGCGATATACGGGGGTTGGGGAACATCGGAACGAAAAACAGCGCTAAGGGGCCAGGTGGTGCCCAGGCAGGGCCGAGCTGACATCTAGGTTTCGTCGTCCGCCGCGCGTCGGGGATCACGAAGCTCGCGGAGGCCGCCTCCCAAATCGGGCTGGATGAACGTGTATTTCCCTTGGATGTTCAGGTGCTCGCGCACGAACGGTGACAGACGGGCCGCATCGCTGTCCTGAACCGGGTAGCCTTCCGCGCGGAGCCTGTTGAGCGCCGCGTCGATGTACCGGGTGTTGAAGAGCACGATCACGTTGAGGACGAGGCCGAGAGCACCCAGCTGGTTCTCCATGCGGTCGCGATATCGCTGCCGCAGTTCGCCACGCTCACCGTGAAAGATTCTGCGGGCTAGGTCGTGGCGACCCTCCTGGAGGTTTGCCTGGGCCTTTATCTGGCGCCGGTAGCTGCGGTCGTCGGCAAGTCTCAAGACGTGAAGGCTTTTGTAGATACGGCCGTAGTGAGCGAGCGCGTCCCCCAACGGCGTGGATCGCCCGTCGTGCTGGAGCATGCGAATGACGTCGTGTGAGCAGACCGTTCCCGCGTGAATCGACGAGACCACCCGCAGGATGTCTGGCCAGTGGTGTGCAATCTTGTCGAGAGTGATCCGCCCCCGGGCAGCCGTATCGAACGGCCCATAGTCGGCAGCGCTGTCGATGCGCCAGAGCTTTTGGTCCGGCAGGTCCGCGAGCTGCGGGGCGTACTGGTAGCCGCACAGCGTGAGAAGGCCGAATACAACATCTGAGTAGGAAGCGGTATCTGTCACGATCATCTCCGGACGGATACCCCCGTCCTGATCGTGCACCACGTCAAGGACATGCAACGAGTCCCTCGGCGTTCCTGCCACGACCTTGGCCGCCAACCCGGATGCCTGGTCGTTGATCATGTTCAGCCACGTGGCTCCCGTGCCGCGACCAAAGTACCGGGGGTTGGGGCGGGCATGAACCGTCGCGACCGGAACCACAAAGCGCATTCCGTCGACCGAGGCGACGTGCCCGCCGCCCCACAAACGAGCCAACGGAATGTCGGACTGCGCCTCGATCAACGCTCGATTAGCCTGCTTGATGGTCTCGACTCGTAGATAGTTTTGGTCGAGATGCGATAGCCGAGCTCGGCGCAGCGCCGGCACGCTGTTCTTGACGACCGGAGAGAAGCCGATGTTGCAAGCTTTTGCGACCAACAACGCGGCGATCGACAGCTCCTGGTCCTTCATTCGGCTACCGCCCCCCACCGGGGTAAATGCCTCGTGGTAGCCGCTCCAGGTCGCCACTTCGAGCAACACCTCAGGCAGGTCCACCCGCGGCAACATTCGCTCGACAGCCGTTCTCAGCGCGATCAGGCTGGCCGACTCCGGTTCAGCGGTGAGCGCCTCGAAATGGAGGCGCCCTTCATCATCGACCGTGACCGATCCATTACCCTCTAGCCGCTCAGCGACATGGCGATACGATTCGTCCAACATTCGAGCTCGCTCGGCGAGGTGCTCCGCTGGTTCCTCCGGCAGATCGAGGCTGGCGAGGACTGTGGGTCGAGCCCTTTCCCAGTCGTCTCCAGACAACAGCTGGGCACGCGGATCACTCCACCTGGTTGAATGGAGGGCGTATACCTCCCGTCGCAGCAAGTGCCGCCAGAATTGCTCGAGCACGCAGAGCACATAGGCGCGCCAGTCGATGGCGCCTGGTTCTAGATGTGGAGCCGCGAGCACAAGACGTCGCCACGATCCGACTAGAATGTCCGAGTCAATCTCCTCCGGCCGCACCTTCTTCCGGCCTAGCAGACCAGGAAGCTGTTTTAGCGCCGCCAATATCCGCTCTCCGCCAGCAGTTGCCCCGAACTCGATCCCAGAAACCAGTGCCTCCAGAAAGGGCGTGACCGTGCGATAACGAGCGGCGAGCTTGGACCGCCACTCCTCGTCAAGATCCGAGTCATGCGATGGCGCCATGCTTACCACGGTCGTCAATGCCGCATCGAGCTCGTCACAGGACACAGCCTGATCGATCCGCTCCCACACCTCCGAGACGGGGGTCTCCTGGTCGGCAGACTGGAGGATTCGAATCGCGGCGGCGAGCTTCGACGACGCGAGCGCCAACCTTGGGAACGCCTTCGTCCTGTCGCTTCGCGTTTCCCGATTGACGCGGGCAACAAGCTTCGTCGCCATCATGGCATCGAACACATCCAACGCATCGTCGACGGAACGGTCATACAAGCGGATGGTCGTTGCGAGCATCGTCGCATGGCGCCGGTCCGGCGGGTGTCGTCGGAGATGGCTTGCCTTGCTGGCGAACCCGTACCGGGCGAGCTCCGCGAGTCGCCGTGGTGGCACCGAGGAGCACTCGAACCCTTTGAACCCGATCTCACTGACTTCGGCCACCCGGGTCAGCGCGTTCTTCAGCTGTGTTCCCGATACCCGGGTGGGTCCGCGGCGCAAGCGCTCAAGACGGGACACGGTGGTACTATCATCAACTGCCAGTAAGTCGTCGAGCGTCCGTTTCTGAGCTGCGGTGGGCAAAGCGGCCAGCGTTGCACACAGCCGGGCGGCCGCCTGCTCGCGCACTTTTGCAACGAACCGCGTCAGGGTGGTTACCCGAGGCAGCAGGACTTTATGCCTCAAGAGCCATTCTACCGAAGCGTCAAAAAGTGCCTTCGGGCCCTCGCCGGTTGTCCATGCGCGTGCATCCAACCAAGAAGACAGCTCTGCTTGAGCGGGTGAAAACTCCCTGTAGCCGTAGGCGCTGCGAATCTCCCACGCATGCTCCAGAACGGTCTGAGGGCGATCGCCGTACGCTTGCACGCATGCAGCGGCATCTATTCCCAGCTGCTGTGCGACGTAGTTGACGACCGCCGCTGGCACCTTGGTCGGCTCGTCCAGGAAGCACCCCAGCATCCGCACGGTCCCGACCTGCAGCCCAAACCCGAGCCGGTTGTGATCGCGCCGGCGCCGATCGATCAGCCGTCGGTCCTCGTCGTCCAAAAAGAAGAACCGTTCGAGGTCTTTGCGGGAAAGGGCGCCGGAAAATGCGCCGTACTTATTGGCCTGCTCGTCTGTTAGGAACTCGACTGGCATTGCCTGACCCCCGCTGCCGCCGCGGTCTCACAAACGGTCGACACCTGAGACGACCGCCTGCGTGCTCTTCTCCACCGGAAAAGATGTCTCAGAACTCAGTCTCAAAATCAACGTCTCAAATCTGGCCATCTAGATGGCGTTTTGAGACGATGCCCCATGGCGACGAAGAAGAGGACGAAAAAGCCCAGGGGGGCATACGTAGGCTATGCACGAGTGAGCACCGCCGACCAGAACCTGCGCGCACAGCTCAAAGCCCTTCGTGAAGCCGGCTGCGAGAAGCTCTTTTCCGACAAAGCGTCAGGAGCGAGCGAGCGCCCAGGATTTCGAAGTGCACTCGAGTACCTGCGCCCCGGGGACACCCTGGTGGTGTGGAAATTTGATCGCGCCTTTCGGTCGCTGTCGCACATGGTCGCGACAGCGGGCGAGCTCCGCGAACGCGGGGTCGGGTTTGTGTCACTGACCGAGGCGGTAGACACTGCGAGCCCCGCTGGGCGCATGTTCTTTCATATGCTCGCCGCGCTCGCGGAGTTCGAGCGCGATCTGATCAGCGAGCGCACCCAAGCGGGTCTACGTGCCGCACGAGCGCGAGGGCATTCCGGCGGACGCCGCAGGAAGCTTGACGCAACGGGAGAGAAGCTCGCACGGCAGCTGTACGAGGAGGGGCACAGAGCGACGGAAATCGGCAAGCGCCTGGGGGTAAGTCGCGCGACGGTCTACCGGGCACTCGCAGCGGGCTAGGCGCCCGTACTTGGCTAGGGCGTCTCGAGCTTGCCCCGCTCGGGACCAGCCGAGCCTCCCTTCGGCCGTACCGATCAGGGCTTCCGCTTGGCTCGACATCGAACCAGCGAGTCCGGAAACGAGTAGGAGGGGGGGCAGGCTTGCCTTAGCGCTGTTTTTCGTTCCGATGTTCCCCGACCCCCTTCCCCCGTTGGCCCGCACCGGCAGGAGGCTTCCAATTTCAACGCAAAGGCGCAAAGTCGCAAGGGCGCAAAGGGGGTTGTGGTCGCCGGAGACGACTCCCTCTTCCTGATCCCTGAAGTGGCTGCGACTCCAGGGTACTGCCCAGATTGGTGTAAAATATCGGCATAAGCCCCTCCGAATTGTGAGGCAGGGCATGCTGCGGGGATGAACAGGAAAGCGGCTGTCTATCTCCGCGTCTCGCGGGGCGAGCAGTCCCTGGACAATCAGCTCCCCGACCTCAAGCGCCTGGCCCGTGCGAGGAAGCTCCGGGTCGTCGAGACGTTCGAGGAGAGCGTGAGTGCGACCGGGGCCCGCCCCGAGTTCAAGAAAATGATGGAGGCCGCGCATCGGGGCGCGTTCGAGGTGCTGCTAGTGTGGTCGCTCGATCGGCTGGGCCGCTCGATGACAGGCAATCTCCAGGCGGTGCTGGACTTGGACCGCTGCGGTGTCGAGGTCCTGAGCGTGCGGGAGCCCTGGCTGGACACCGGCGGGCCGGTGCGCCCGCTGCTGATCGCCATCTTCGGCTGGGTCGCCGAGCAGGAGCGCGCACAGATTTCCGAGCGCACGAAGGCGGGGCTGGCCCGAGCGCGAAAGAAAGGGGTTCGGCTCGGCCGACCCAAGCGTCGCGTCGACCAGCGTCGTGCCGAGCGTCTTCGCGCCAAGGGGATGTCGTTTCGCGCGATTGCGAACCAGCTCGGGGTGCCGTTGTCCACTCTGCACCGCGCCCTGCGTTCCAAAAAGGGGTCCGATTCGAAGGGGAGCTAACCCCTCGAAATTACGTCCCAGGCCGGGGCGTTCCAGAACCGCTCGTTTTCTGTTAGTATCGATTGATGAAGTTTGGGGCGTCACAAGGCTCCAGGTAGCGCCCTACTTATAGCGAACCACGTACTTCGCAGAATGTACATTATGTAAACTAGGCGTTAATTGTCGGGGTTTTTGCACTGAACATTCGCTGCGGCGACATTCCCTCAACCGGTTGCGGAGCCCTTGTTGCACAATGTCGCACCGATCTGGGCGGTGCACTTAGTCCTGCAAGTATGTGGTGACGCTCGCGATTTCAGCGGATAGGGCCAAGTGGGCGCACTCACTCCAGGTCTCCCCGCTCTCATCGGCCATTCCCGCCTGCTCGTGGTGGGTCGCGCAGTCGGTCCGATTGTCGAAGCACAGGTATGAGGTCGGCCATCCGGTGGCGGGCTTCACTGGCTGGGGCTCGTCACAGCACGGAGCGTGGTCTTCGACCACCTTGATGCACCATTTTCTGGGATACTCGGCTCGAGCTGGTGCGACCCTTTGGGGCCGTGGGTCAAGAAATATTGGGCTTACATCCCATGAGCCTTCTAGTGAAAAGTGCTTCCAGAGAAGATTCCTCGCTTGGATTGCGCACAGCGACTCCTTCTTGAGGTAAGGCTGCAACGCGTTGAGCCGTACCTCCACCGCGATGGCCGCTTCTCGGCACAAGGCTGGCGCGAAGCTGGAGGCGTACTCGTCGCCCGCGGCCTTGTAGAGTCGTTGCATCTCTTTGCAGACGGCTCGAGTTCTTGATTTCATCAGCTTCTCGATCTCGGTCCAGGACCGCACGCCTTCGACCTTTTTGCATCCATCGGGCAATGCCCTTGCCAGGCGGAGCAGATCCTGCGTCAGAGCATTCGTCATGCCCGCGTAGGCTCCACCCGCGCCTAAATCACCGTTCTGCCCCATGACGTTCCAGTAGGTGTCCCAGAGCGGCCAAACGCGCACGTACTGAATAACGTCCGTCAGGAAAACCTTTTCCGGGCTGTCGTCCGTCGGGTTGCGTACCAAGCCGTTCGCGTCGATAGCGACAGTGTGCTCAGTGCCCTCGTGGTCTTTCACCGACACCGTCTTGGAGCGGGGTCCCACGACCTGCTCTATGACGCCGGAAAACCACTCGTGCGCGTCGCTGGGAAGCGCTCGGGAAAGGGCCCGAGCGTACAGCTCTCCGCACTCCGCTGAGATTGACTCAACCTCCCGATCCGTCGCCATGGACGTGCAGTCGTCGTCGGCGCCGGAATCCTCGTCGTAGAGTTCGACCCATCGTGCTCCGAACAGCGCGAATTCGCCGCACGTCGCAGTGCGGCCACATGGCAGTTTGACCCGCCTGTTTAGGACGGTGTTTAGATCGGACGCCACACGCTCCATTTCAGCATCAACGTTCTCAAGGATTTCATCCGGAAGACCGACCTCTTTCGCCGTGGCTTTCACGCGCTCCACGAACGCTTCCGAGTTCCGCAGCGTCCCGTCTTCGGCCTCCCGAAGCAGGGCAAGGATAAGCCTGTTCATGCGCTCTGTTCTGTCGGCGCATTGTTTGGTCGCCGCTTCGGCTCGCTGGCTCGCGTTTGTCGCACGGTCGCTGGCACGCTCGGCACGTGCGGCAGTTTCTGCGCTTCTGCGCAAGCTTTCTTCCTGCGCTCGGCCAACGTAGAACAGCCATGCAGCCACCAGCATCGAGATCAATATGAAGGCGGCTCGCCACCGGAGTCCCATGGCAGGCAACTCATGCTTGAGCCCCTGTCGCAGCGTGGTCGCGGCGGCCACCCCACTTATTAGGGCGAAGGCGGCGGACAAAGTGAATTGTACGGTCGGACTCATGTGGGGAAGCCCCCTTCTCTGCCGGATTTCTTTTTCACATAGAAGGCATCGCTCACCGCTTCACCACCGGTGTGGACCTCTCCCCGAAGAGCAGACAAGTTGGACTATGCCACTTCTCTGTCTAAAGCGGAAGCGACTTCGAACTCCACGGGCTGCTGTAGTTGATCGTCGAGTGCAGCCGCTCGGGGTTGTAGAAGCCGTCGATGTGCTCGCCAATGACGTGCTGGGCGTCGTCGAGGTCGGCGAAGTTGTGCCGACGTCTGCATTCGAATTCGAGGCACGAGAACAGGATCTCTGCGACGGCGTTGTCCCTGCTGTCTCCCTTGCGGCCCATGCTGCCGACGATGCTGGTCACGTCTAGCCGTTTGACGTACTGGTGAGAGCCGTACGGGTCTCCACGGTTCGAGTGGTGGGCCTGACCCAGCCCCCCACCGATTCCGTCGGGCCAGGCGCCGGCCGACTGAGTGCGCTCAGTATCCGCGGCAGTGCCGGAGGCGCTGTTCCGCAGAAGTCACGCGCTTAGTCAGCGCGTTGCACTTGGACTGAGCCTGACTGCTGAGGCAGGTGTTCGAGTGCTGCCGTTTGAGGTTGGCAACCTCGCGTTCGATCGCGCCACAGGTTTGGTCACGACCTCCATCCGCGCAGCCTTTGAAGTAAGCCGCAGTCGAGTCGCGATAGTTCTGGTCGAGCTCCGGAGGAACCCTAGTGCCGAACGTGCTTGCTTGCGCCTGTGCTGTGCCCCACGCGCGAGAGATGGAGGTATGCTCCCGAGCGAGGTAAATCTCGCGGGCGGAGCAGCGACGAACATGGAGTCCGAGGGCGGGCTCTAGGAGCGTGCGGATCTGCGGTTCCGTGAGTTGCTGGTCTCGTAGCGGTTTCGCCGCACGATGAGCCGACTTCCCATCGGCTAGGTCGGGGCCGAGAATTGGTTTGGTGTGCTTCAGCGAGCCCGCGATCCTTCCGACCATCATGTCCACAGCCCGGAGATCGTCGTTGGTGAAGAGGCGATGCTCCTGCATCCTCCACTGGGTCAGTCGGTAAATGTCGGTGATACACAGCGAGTGGTCGGTGTGGAGGCGTTGAAGCGCGGGGTTCCAAGTACCGTCGGTTGGTGCTTGCTCCTTGATGACAAGGCCAATCAGGCTGGCGATGGCATCCAGGTCGGCAGCTGTGCAGTTCCGTACTACAGGCTTTTGAGCGCCTGCGACTTCAGGATGACCCCAGATGGCAACTGCGACGAGCAGAGCAGTGAGGCGAACAACACTAGTCATGCACACCTCCGTCAAGACGATTCAACGGGAGTTGTGCCACTGATTCTGGCACGCGGCAATATCGCCGTGTCCGCCGCAATCACAGGATGGTCCTCTCCCCGTCGGGTGGCTGTGTTCCCCTAGGTCATCACATCAACCGCCCCATGATCGCGTCCTGCTCGGCTTGTCGATGTTAGCTATCAGGTGCCCAGATTGGTCTGACTGAAAGTGCCTGAGCATGATGTTTCCCGGGAGGCTCATCGCAGCGCAGTCGTCCATGTTTACCCCTGATAACAAAAAGCGTTTTGTCAGGGGCAAAACTAGAGCAGGGCTGGATGCTGGCCAAATGTTCAGGCTTGGCGCTGAATTTGGGCCGCCCGGAGCCAGCCGCGGGGCTCTTTGTCGCGCAATTTCGCGCCGAGCTGGGCGGGTTCCCAATCTGCATCATGTTTGATGCGGTTAGCCACTGCCATCACAATTTACACATGGCGGTAAGTCGTAAATTGACATGGCGTGGATCGTGACTATGCTCAGGTGTGTATGGAGGTCCGGTTCGAGGACGCGGCCCTAGACCAGCTCGAAACGGATGCGCGTTTCGACGCTGGACTCCCTGCGCCCGTCGTGAGGGCGTTTCGGAAGGTGATGCAGGTAATCCGGGCCGCTCCAGATGAAAGGACGTTCTATCAGATGAAATCGCTTCGCTTCGAGAAGTTGAAAGGTGCCCGAAGCGGAAGCCATTCCATGCGGTTGAACAAGCAGTGGCGTTTGATCGTGCGATTCGAAGGCGAGGCCCCCGGAAAGGTCGTGTGCGTCGTTGCAGTCGAGGACTACCACTGAAGCGGAGGTCAGAATGAATGCGCGTGTTCCAGCAGAAGTATTTCCGCCCGGGGAGTTCGTCCGCGACGAGCTGGAGGCCCGTGGGTGGAGCCAAGTCGATCTTGCGCAGATTCTGGGGCGGTCGCCGCGGCTCGTAAGCGAGATCATCTCCGGCAAGCGGCAGGTAACGCCGCAGACCGCCAGCGGGTTGGCGGCGGCGTTTGGGACCGACCCTCAGTTTTGGTTGAATCTGGAGAGTGCCTACCAGTTGTCTAAGGTCGAGGTCGGAGACAACACCGTGGCGCGTCGCGCCCGTCTGTACTCCAAGTTGCCAATGAAGGAACTGCTACGACGGAACTGGATCGAGCCTACCGAGAATATTGACGTGCTTGAGAAGCGGGTCCAGGATTTCCTTGAGGCAGATTCCCTTGATGGCGATGGGGCGTTCGCGCACGCAGCGAAGGGAACCGCGACTGAGTCGATGCCTCCAGCGCAGCTCGCTTGGCTGTGCCGAGTAAGGCAGATCGCCAGGCGGCTGGTAGTGCCGAAGTACAAGGCGTCGGCACTGCGCGCCGCGCTTCCGAAGCTGCGACAGTTACTAGGTTCTCCAGAAGACGTGTCCAAGGTTCCGCGCGTGCTGCAGGAGTGCGGCGTTCGCTTCGTCGTGGTCGAAAGTCTCCCGGGATCCAAAATCGATGGCGCGTGCTTCTGGCTTAGCGCAAGCCAGCCCGTTGTCGGAATGTCACTGAGATTCGATCGGATCGATAACTTTTGGTTTGTTTTGCGGCACGAGATCGAACACGTGCTCCTTGGTCATGGCGCTGAACAGCCGATGGTGGATTCTGATCTGGGAGCGGAAAGCGGCGGCACTGTGGGCGAGGAAGCTACAGAAGAGGAACGGCTGGCGAACACGGCTGCTGCGGATTTCTGCGTTCCGGCAAAAAAGATGGATTCGTGGGTGGCTCGAAAGGACCCCTACTTCTCCGAGAAAGACCTGCTGGGGTTTGCAAGGGTACAGAGCGTTCACCCTGGTCTGGTGGCGGGGCAACTGCGACAGCGAACCAAGCGCTACAACCTGTTTAGCAAGTATCTGGCCAAGATTAGGGAGTATTTGGTGGCAACTGCGGTGGTAGACGGATGGGGCGAACAACACCCGGCTACATGAGTTTGGAGACAGGGATGATCAAGTACAATAAGCGCTTGCAGATGCTTTGGCATGAGTATCAGGTAATGCTCGGTGAGCCCGGGACGCCCAAGGGCATGGTCGAGTGGGCTGTTGCCGAAGGTAAGCTCGACTTGCCCGATCTTGATCCCCACTCGGCTCTGGTTCGCGACGTGCGCCACGCTCTGCGTACCGAAACACGCACGGACGAAAACGGGCGTGAATACAGGGCAAATGCGGCGGTGACCTTCACCAATGATGGTGGTGTTCAGGAGTCGCTCTGGGGAGATGTCGATTCGCCAGGTACGCCCCACGAGTTCATGGTGGAGCACTTCGGGCAGCGCCGGAAGCAGATTGTGGACGACTGCGCGAAGTTAAAGGCCGATGTCGACCACTACAACGCAGTCCACCGCGACCGGGATCCGGTTCAGCTCATTTTGGATTTCACGGACGACGTGGCCGAACGCGAGGCCATGCGTGAGATCGACAGCGCTGCTGAGTAGAATCTGCCTCATCCCCCTGTGCGCTTCTTCTTCGGCAGTTTCGCGGCAGCCGTTTCAGCCCGCAGTTCCATCCGAAGCCGGTGATGGCATCATTGCGCAAACCCATTGCGCTATGAACTCATAACGCAATACTTTTTTGCAACAGCTAAGTGCCCGAAATCACGTGGCCCGTCCGAGCGTTGCAAAAACGGACGTTTGGGCAACGCTGGCAATTTTCTGCAGCTCGCTAGTTGGCGCTGGTTGGAATCGTATTCTAAGGTCCGCGCGTGAACTCTGCCGGGCGCGTTCTGCTACACTCAGGGCGTGACCAGTAGTAGGCAGGGCGGGTGCGCGCGCACCCGCGGGGCGATCGGCAGTGCTCTGCTCGGTGCATGGTTGGCGTGCACTGGCTGTGGGGATGACGCGACAGGCACTGAGCCCAACGAAACAAGGAGCGGCGAACCGGGGATGGCTCGCGGTGACGGGGGTGCCAATGCTGACGGCCCGTCGACTGCGCCGGTGGGGATGGATGCGGGGAGCGAGCCCGGAACACCTGCCCCGCTGGAAGCCGGCGGCGACGTTCAGCCGGTCGGTGACCTGGCGGACCATGTCGACGCGTCACCGCACGCGGAGCAAGACCCAGCGGATGCCGCGAGTGTGATCGCATCCGACGACCTTGGCATAGCCGACGGGCAGGACGTGTTGAGCATTGGAGATTCATGGATGGCGGCGATTCACCCGGGCCTGGTTGCGGTCAGCACGCGAGCCTACCGGACGGGTGCGGTCGATGGCGCGCGCGTGCTCGATGGGTCGATCGCCGATCAATACGTCCAGGCACGTGCTGCGGACCCGGACATCGCGACGGTGGTCATGACAGGGGGCGGCAACGATCTATTCGGTGCCTGCACCACCAGCGAAGGTTGCGACGCGACCATCGAAATGATCCTCACAAAGTTGCAGGAGCTGTGGGCCGAGATGGCGGCCGATGACGTCCAGGACGTCGTGATGATCGACTACAGCAGTGATGCCGGACCGGGCGACCTCGGAGCAGCCGTGGCAGCGCTTGATCAGGACGCGCGGCTCCGGGCCGCCTGCCGGGCGGCCGCCTTGCGTTGCCACGTAGTCGACACTGACGCGCTAGTGATGGGCGACCTACCCGACGGCATCCATCCCTCGATGGAGGCAGTGCAGCGCATCGCGGTCGCGGTCTTCGAGCTGATGGCGGATGAGGGCATGCGGCGCTGATCACCGACCTCGGCAAAGCTGGCCCCCGCCGCTTCGCCGAGGTCGGTGATCAGCGCCGGCGGGCCGGCCGCTTCGTGCTGCACGAGGGTCGTTTGCATGGCGGCCATAGCCCTCGCTGAGCCCTGGGACGCGTGCTGCTTCCTGCCACGCGTGATACGCGGGGGGTGTGGTGGTCGGGAACGCGTCCTGCTTCGGTGCGACTTCGATTGCAGCTCTGCTGCTGGTGTTCCGGGTAGCGCCGCCCGCGCGCGCCAGCTGTGCCGGCCCGACCGAAGAGGTGCTCTGGTCCTACCCCGCGGCGGGCGCGACCGAAGTGCCCACGAACACGCGCCTGTGGGTCGCCACGAGCTATCCTCGAGACCCCGCCGAGGTCCGGCTCGATGGCCAGTTGCTGCTGATCGGCCAGTGGCCGTTCGAGTACGTCGTGCCCGGTGAGCTGGCCGCCCAGACCACCTACCGGGTCGAGATTGACGTGCTGGGCAACGGGTCGCCCGAGGTGAGCTTCGAGTTCACTACGGGTTCCGGGCCGGTCGAAGCCGGCGACTTGCCGAGCTTTGCCGAGCCCATGCTCGATTGGGACGACGACCGGCAGCTCGAGGCCCCCTGCGGAGCATTGGCGGGCGAACTCGAGTGCTGGGACACGGGCGACCCGGTCCTGCTGAACTTCAACATCGAACACGACGCCTGGGCCTGGGTGATCGAGTTTCCAAGCGAGCCGGGTGGCAACATGCCTCAGCGTTTGCTGTGGCCCGCCCAGTGCGGCCCCCCTTCCCTGCTCACGACCATAAGATCCCGCTGTTACGACCTGGTTGCGGTCGACTCCACGGGCAACGCCAGGCGCGCCGGCCCCTTCTGCCCGCCTCCATTCATCTCGCAGGATGGCGGCCTCGGGTCCGATGCCGGACCGCGTGAGGCGACTGGCACGGGCGGCTGCAGCTGCGCTCTGGCGCAGGCACAGAACTCAACAAGATGGCCTTTGGCTTTGCTGGGCATGGTGACGCTCCTTGCTGTGCTGCTTCGGCGACGGGGCATCGATTCGGGCGGCGTCTCCACTCGCCACGGCGACTGATTTCTGCTAAGTCGATAGCAGGCACGGTGGTGGGGCCTCAAGGGGCATCGCCACGGTGTTAGGCCGGCCCCCGCTGACTTCCCCCCCCCCCCCAAGGTCGCCGCCCGGCT
>JAOUOP010000005.1 GCA_029880325.1 Myxococcales bacterium
GGGGGTGCGACGGGGGGTGCGACGGGGGGTGCGACGGGAGGCGCGATGGCGCCCGCCACCCTCGGCGGTTCGGCCGGTGCGTCGTGACCCAGGATCGTGCCGCCGCCGACCTTGGGCTTGCGCATGGCGTTGGCAGCCGCCGAGGCGGCCGCTCCGAAGGCGCCCGCCGCGGCTGGCGGCGCGATGGCCGCGGGCGCGGGGGGTGCGACGGGGGAGGCGCCGGCGGCAGCCATGGGGGGAGCGATAGGCGGCGCAAGGGGCGCTGCGGCACCGGGCTTGGTCACCAGAAAGCTCGTGCCGCACTTGGGGCAGCGCATCTTCATCCCGCGATCGGGGATGCGACGCTCATCGAGTTCGTAGGGGGCGTGACAGGACTCGCACTCAATCGTGATCATGCTGTATCCGCGATTCCACTCTCGGTGTTGCAACCCCAGCCACAGGTCGATCCAACACCACTGCCAACCCGTCGCACGGCTCGGCCTTCACCGAGCGATCGCGCCGATGCGGTCGGCCGCGGCAGGCGATCGGGCTCCATGGCGCAAGGATACCATGCCGCGGCGAACGGCGATGGCAGCGCTCGCGCGGGGTCCGTTGCTTGACGGCTCCGGTGACCCACGGCTAGAGAGGAAGGCGTGAAGCAGACGGTTACGCTCGAAATCGCCGGCACCCGTTTTCGGCTGGTGGCCGACACCGATGAAGCCCATCTCCAGGAGCTGGCGGCGCTGGTCAACGAGCGTGTGGCGCAGCTGGGCAAGGGCGGTAGCGCGTCTTCAGGGCAACTGCTGGCGCTGGTCGCATTGGGCTTGGCCGATGATTTGAAGACGGCCGAGCGCAAGCTCAAGCGCGTCGAAGAGCTGACGCGGCGCACGGTGCACAGCGCCCTGGCCCGCATCGATCACCGTCTGGGCGAAGCCCTCGACCACGTGGGCCAGCAGCCCCAGGCCGACGACGAAGACGACGCGCCGTGAGCCACGGCCACAGGGGGCTGATGTACGGTCGCATGCCACATCGGCGCCACCTGCAGGCGGCGTCTCCGAGCGACCTGCGGTGAACGGGGCCGATCCCAAGCGCGCCCTGCGTCGGCGCCTTCGAAGGGCCCTCGAGCAGCTGCCCGAAAGCGTCTGTCGGGCCCAGAGCGCGGCCCTATGCCGTCGCTTGCAGCTCCTGCCCGAGCTGGCTTCGGCGCGCGTGGTGGCCGGCTATGCGGCCTTCGGCAGTGAGGCCGATCCGGCGGCGGCGCTCGCCTGGCTCGGCGCGCGCGGCGTGGTGCTGGGTCTGCCCCGCATCGTGGCTGGTGTCGAGGCTGCCGGCGACGGCGGTCGCCTGGAGCTGCATCGCGTCGACGAAGGCACGCGCCTTTTGCAAAACCGCTACGCCATCGCCGAGCCCGACGCCGCCGAGCCGCTGCTATCGCTTTCGCGCGTCGAGGTGATCCTGGTGCCCGCGCTCGGCGTCGACCGCGAAGGCCGGCGCCTGGGTCGCGGTGGTGGCTACTACGATCGGCTCTTGCCGCGCCTGCCCCAGGCCTTCAAGGTAGCGCTCGTGCACGATCTCCAGCTCATCGAGCAGGTGCCGAGCCTGCCCCACGACGCCCGGGTCGACTGCATCGTCAGCGACCTCCACACCCACTACGTCCGCTGAGGGCTTCGGGTGGACGAGCGCACGCGAAAGAAGCTGGATTCGCTGCCCGATCGGGCGGGCGTCTACCTCTTCCGCGATCACAAGGGGGCGGTGCTCTACGTGGGCAAGGCCAGCAGCCTCAAGAGCCGCGTGCGCAGCTACTTCCAGCGCTCCAGCAGCGACACGCGCTTCTTCATCGACCGCCTCGAGGCCGAACTCGGCGACATCGAGACCTTCGTCGCCCAAAACGACAAGGAAGCGGCGCTGCTCGAAAACAGCCTGATCAAGGAGCACCAGCCGCGCTACAACGTCAAGCTTCGCGACGACAAGGACTTCCTGTCGCTGCGCCTCGACGAGCAGGCGAGCTGGCCGCGGCTCGAGGTGGTGCGGCGTCCGGCCAAGGATGGCGCCCGCTATTTTGGGCCCTACCACAGCGCCACCGCGGCGCGCTCGACGCTGCGCCTGGTCAACCGCCATTTTCAGCTGCGCACCTGCACCGACAGCGAGCTCGCCTCGCGCAAGCGGCCGTGCTTGCAGTTTCAGATCAAGCGCTGCCCCGGCCCCTGTGTGATGCCGGTGGCGCCGAATCAATACGCTCAGCAGGTGGAGAGTGTCGGGCTCTTTCTCGAGGGGCGTCACGACGAGCTGCGCGCCCACCTGGAGCAGGCCATGGGCGCCGCTGCCGCCGACCTCAACTACGAGATGGCCGCGACCTACCGCGACCAGCTGCGCGCGGTGGAGTCCACCCAGCTGCCCCAGCGGGTCTCGGTGGTCAGCGAGATCGACCAGGACGTCTTCGGCATGTTCCGCGACGGCCCGAAGGTGGAGCTGGCGGTGTTGATGGCGCGCCGCGGTCGTGTGGTGGGGGTGCGCACCTTCGCGCTCTCGAACGTGAGCTTACCCGACGACGAGCTGGTGGCGGCCTTCGTCGGCGACTACTACGAGCACGGCAGCTACGTGCCCCATGAGGTGGTGGTGCCGCGCAGCTTCGAGGTGGCCGAGGGGCTATCGGAATTGCTCTCGGAGCGGCGCGGCCGGCGCGTGAGCATCGTGCAGCCCCAGCGCGGCCTGAAAGCTCGCCTGTTGCGCATGGCGACCGAAAATGCCCTCCACGCCTATCGGGAAAAGGCGCGCGCCGAGGAAGACATGACGGCGCGCCTGGATGAAATCGCGCGCCGGCTTTCCTTGCCTCGGCGGCCCGAGCGCATCGAGTGCGTCGACATTTCCCACCTTGGTGGCCAGGAGACGGTGGCCGCCATCGTCGCCTTCGAGCGCGGCCAGCCCGAGCGTCGCGGCTACCGCAGCTTCCACGTGCGCAACGTCGACGGCGGCGACGACTACGGCGCCATGCGCGAAGTGCTGTCGCGGCGTTTCAAGCGTGCCCTGGGCGGCGACGCGCGCTGGCAGCTGCCGGACCTGCTGGTGGTCGACGGCGGCAAGGGGCAGCTGGCCATGGCCGAGCAGGCCCTGGGCGAAGTGGGGGTCGAAGGGCTGAGCCTGGCAGCGCTGGCCAAGGAAAAGGAAAACGTGCGCGGTGAGCGCCTGGTCGACCGCGTCTACCTGCCGGGGCGCATGAACGCCGTCGAGCTGCGCGAGGGCGGCAGCGCCCTACAGATCCTGGCCCACGCCCGCGACGAGGCCCACCGCGCCAGCAACGCCGCACGCATCAAGCTCGGCAAGCGCCGTCGCCTGCAGAGCTCGCTCGAGACCATCCCCGGCATCGGCAAAAAGACGCGCGTGACGCTGCTCAAGGCCCTGGGCTCGCTGGCCGCGGTCGCCGCCGCCGACCTCGAGGCGCTGCGGGCCGCCGGCGCCACGCGCAATCAGGCCCGCGCCATCGTCGACCACTTCGCCTCCGAGCACGACGCCGAGGGCAGCGAAGAGGAGGCGCTCGACAACGCCTTCGGCGAGCGCTGAACACGGGCCGTTCAGGCTTGCTTCAGAGTGACATCGAAGCGGGCGCCGGCATCGGGATCGTTTGCGGCTTCGATGGTGCCGCCGAGGGCTTCGACCAGGGAGTGGCAGACCGCCAGGCCGAGGCCGGTGCCCTGGCCCACGGGCTTGGTGGTGGCGAAGGGTTCGAAGAGGTGGTCGAGCATCTCGGCGGCGACGCCGGGCCCGCTGTCGCGCACGCTCAGCCGGCAACGGCCCTCGGCGATGGCCTCGGCGCGCACTTCGATGGTGCCTTCTCCGGCGAGGGCGTCTAGGGCATTGAGCAGCAGGTTGAGCACCACCTGGGTCAGCTGCGCGTGGGAGCCGACCACGGCGGGCAGGTCGGCAGCGACCTCGACCTCGATCTGCACCTTTCGCGACTGCTTCTGCGGGCGCACCAGATCCACGGCGTCGGCGACCACCGCATGGAGCTGTGCGCGCTCGCCCAGCAGATCGGCGTCGGCATCGCGGCGTGAGTAGTCGAGTAGCTGCCGGATGATGCGGTTGATGCGCTCGGTCTCGTCGTGGATGCGGTCGACGAACTCGGCCTTGCGCCCGGCGTCCAGATCCGGGTCCTTGAGCAACTCGGTCAACCCCAGGATTGCGGCCAGGGGATTGCCTATCTCGTGGGCGACGCCCGCGGCCAGGCGTCCGATGGACGCGAGCTTCTCGCCGTGGATCAGCTGCCGTTGGGTCGTCTCCAGCTCCACCGTGGTCGCTTCCAGTTGCTGCAGACGCGCTTCCAGGGCGCCGCGCTCGGCCCGCAGCTGCTTGGCCATCTCGTTGAACGCCCGCGCCAGCCGCTGGGCCTCGGCCGCCCCCTGCACCGGCACCGCAACCTCGGGTGAACCGGCGGCCAATTGCTCGCTGCTGCGGGTCAATCGATCGAGCGGGCGCACGATCAGATAGGTCAGCGCCACGTAGGTGAGAAAAAGCACCGCCAGACCGCTCAGGCCCACGTAGAGCGCCATCAGGCGACCGAAGCTCGAGCGCTGGCCCGGCGGCGGAGGGCGCAACCACAGGCGCAGGCGCGCCCCGTCGCCCAGCTCCACCTCGACCGCGCGCCCCGTGCGGGTCTCGCCATGGGCTTCGCTGCGACCGTCCGTGTGGTGCAGCTGCACGGCCGCCACGCGCGCATCGGCCGCCAGCGCGCCGAGCGCATCTTCCAGAGCAGGCCCCTTTTCACCCGAGCGCAGCGTCGCCCCCAGGACCCGCGCCAAAAGCCGGGCCTGTTGGGCCTGCTCCACGCGCGTCGAGGCTTCGCTCAGCGACAGCGTCGCGGCCCCCAGCAGGGCAAACGACAGCGCGAAAACGATCGACAGCGAAAGGACGATCTGTGCCCTCAGACCCATGAGCCCGAATTATTCATGAAAGCGCGTGATGATCGTGCAGGGGATCGGCTGCACAGGCCCTCCGGCGATCGAAAACAATACCAGGAGTATTTGCGAGCATCGACGACCTCACGGGCTAGCCCGTGAGGTCGTCGATGCGCTTTTTCAGCTCGGCAAAGCGCTTGAGGAAGTTGCCATGCTCGGCGCGGAAGGCCTGCATGTAGCGGCGGTCCTCGCGGCGCTGGGAGAGTTCATCCACCAGCTCCTCGAGCGCCATCACCACGTCGTCCGGACCCGACAGCGTCCAGCTTCGCGTCGGCACGCCGCCCTCGTAGCGCTCGGCCACGCCCTGGCCGTCGCCGCGGTAGAGGATGCCCAGGGTTTGTGCATGCTGGGCCTGGCAGGACTTGAGCACCATTTGACCGGGCAAATCCAGCAGTTGATCGCGCACGGCCACGATCTGAAAACTGAACGTGGAAGCCTTGTCGAGTCCCGACCCGCCGCTGAGCTCTACCGAGATATCCCAGGGTTTGCCCGCCAGCCGCTTGGCCATTTCCTGCAGGAAGGCGTGATCCTCGTCGACGATCAGGATCGCCGGCTTGACCGTCAGGTCCATGGTGCTCGACTTGCTGCTGGCGTAGACCTTGCGGCCCAGGGTGACCATGATCTTGAAGGCCTCTTCGAGCAGGTCGCGCACCTCGGCCAGGAGCGAACCCTCGCTGCCGCCGCTGCGAGCGCGGTCGACGGCGATGCGCACCGAAAGCTGCAGGTGCTCCAGCTGATCGGGCCGCTTGCTGACCACATCGACCACGCCCAAGCGCAGCGCGTCGATGGCAGCCTCGAAGGAGCGGCGCCCGGCCAGCATCACGACCTTGGTGGGTTGCGAGACGCGCTGGATGTCGCGGATCAGCTCCAGACCGCCACCGGGCCCGCCGAAGTCCAGGTCGACGACGGCCGCCGGGAAGTACTTGCTCTGCAGCATCTCGAGCGCCACGCCCGTCTCGCCGCAGGCGCTGACCACGTAGCCCAGCTGCTGGAAGAGCTGCCGCAGGCCCTCGCGATCCTGGGCGCCACTGTCGGCGATCAGCAATTCCTCTCCGGACATGAGCTCTCCCCGAGCCGGCCGCTCCATACGGCGCGCGGTCGGCCTCGGTCGACCATGAACATACCCGATCGCCGAAGCCAATAACGAATTGTCGCCGGCTTCATGGGCTGCTCAGGTGGCGTGTAGGAAAAAGTGTTCAGTGCCTTGGTAGGCGATTGAGTGGGCGAAAGAGCTGGCAGCCGCTGCGCGCGGACCGTTATCCTTAAGGCTCTCAACAACGACTGCGATCACGGCATTCGCCGTTTCAGTCAGCCCGCAGTCATTCCGATTGAGCGCGCCCATGGAAGTCTTCGACCAACTCGATCGCCACGGCTACGGCGAGCTGCACCTTTCGCTCGATCGCGCCACGGGACTGCGCGCCATCGTCGCCATCCACGACGTCCGGCTGGGTCCGGCCCTGGGCGGTTGCCGTTTTGTGAGCTACCCGGACGAGCCGGCCGCCATCATCGACGCCATGCGCCTGGCGCGGGCCATGACGGCCAAGGCGGCGCTGGCGCGGCTGCCCCATGGTGGCGGCAAGGCTGTGATCATGCGACCCGAGGGCGACGATTTCGATCGGGCGGCCCTGTTTCAGAGCTTCGGTCGTTTCGTCGACACCCTCGGCGGTCGCTATCTCACCACCGAGGACAGCGGCACCTCCACGGGTGACATCGCCGAGGTGCGCAAGCACACCCGGCACGCCTGCGGCTTCACGGGCGAGGCTGGCGGTTCGGGCGATCCCTCGCCGTTGACCGCGCTCGGCGTCTGTCGCGGCATCGAGGCCTGTGTCAAACACCGGCTGGGGCGCGACTCGCTACAGGGCCTGCGGGTGGCGGTGCAGGGCGTGGGCAACGTGGGCGGTCATCTATGCCGCGAACTCGCGTCGCGGGGCGCCAAGCTCGTCATCGCCGACGTGCACGCCCAGCGCTGTGCCGACCTCTCCGAGGCCCTGGGCGCCGAAATCGCCGAAGTCAGCGCCATCCATCGCGTCGAGTGCGACGTCTTCGCGCCCTGTGCCCTGGGCGGCGCCATCAATGCGCGCAGCGTGCCCGAGCTGCGCTGCGCCATCGTCGCTGGCGCAGCCAATAACCAGCTCGAAAGCGACGCCGACGGCCAGGCCCTGGCCGAGCGCGGCATCCTGCTGGCGCCCGACTACGCCATCAACGCTGGCGGCCTGATCAACGTCGCCCTCGAGGTCAGTGGCTACGACCCCGACAGGGCCCGCGAACGCACCCTGGCCATCTACGACACCATCCTCGAGATCTGCGAGCGCGCCGATCAGGTCGGCGAGCGCCCCGACCGCATCGCCGACGCCATGGTGGCAGAGATCCTGGCGGCGGCGGCCTGAGCGCCTGGCCTGGCGCTACATCGTCAGCCAGACATAGCCGCGATCGAGTTCGACCTGGCGTTCGTTGCCACCCTTGGCATCGGTGACGGCCAGGGCATGGCGGCGGTCGGCGGCCAGTGACAGGCGCGAGGCGCAGTCCTTGTCGTCCAGATGTGCCACGCGATCGGGGCCGATGCCCACGATGCGCTCGCCCACCTTGATGCCGGCGCGGGCTGCTGGTGAGTAGGGTTCGACCCCTAGCACGTGCAGCGCTTCGGAGTGGATCTCGACGGTCAATCCCACGCCGCGGTGGGGCACGGGATCGTCGAGCAAGACGGTCACCGTGGATTTGCTGTCGAGCTGCAGGCGCGCGATGGCGCCGGGCAGCATGGAGCTGGGCAGGCCGTTGCGCTCGATGCTGCCCATGGGGTCGTGACCCATGGCCGAGTCGTGATCCCAAAGCTCCAGCCGGAAGCTCTTGCCGCTGCCCACCACCAGGTTCTTGGGCACGGTGGCATTCCAGGTGGGATGGCTCTGATCCTCGGCCACCTCGGATTCCCACACCAACTGGTCGCCGATGTAGAGGCGCACGAAGGGATCGGGCGGCGTGTCGTCGTCGTCCCAGGGCAATCCCGAGGGGTTGACCGCGGCGCCGGTCGCCTCGATCAGGCGGAAGCTGTAGAGGTCGCTCGGCCGGTCGCTGCTTTGGATCCGGGCGTTATTGGCGGGAGACAGGGAAGTGGTGTGGCGCTGGTAGGCGCAGCCCGCTCCCAGGGCTGCGACCGTGGCGCCGATCAGCAAGTCGGTAGCGCGCATGGCGCGGAGAATGCCACGCCTTCCTTGCCCAGGGTAGCTTTCGCAGCGTCGTGACAAACGCGCGGCACCGCGATACACCCGGCCGATCGGTGCAGACCATGCAGCTTTGGGCTATGAGATTGCGTTGGATCACGCTGCTTGTGCTGGTGCTCGTCGCCTGTGAAGACGATCCCGAAGACCTCGACTACCTGCACGAGGCGGGCACGCCGGTGCAGGATGGGGGCCCGGAGCCCGACGCCAGTGCCGACCAAGACATCGACCAAGACACCGACCAAGACACCGACCAAGACGCCGGCGCACCCTGATCCCGGGCCGCGTTTTTGCCCCCAGCGGTCGCGCCCGTAGTATCGCCGGGTGCAACTCTACACGAAGATCCTGATCGGCATGGTCGTGGGCGTCGTGCTGGGCTTTTTGCTCGGGCCCAACTCCGACCTGCTGCCCGAGGGCGGCGTGGTGCTCGGTTCCAAGGCCCAGGTGCTCCGGGCCAAGGGGGCCCAACGCGAGGTGGCCGAGGCCCGCGGCATCGAGCGGGCCGAGCTGCTCGAGCGCGACGGCGACTGGCTGCGCGTCGGCTGGAAGCTGCGCGCCAAGGACGTGGTGCGTCTGGAAGCCGCGGGCATCGAGGCGCGCAAGGGCGCGAGCTTCGAGGGCTGGGTGCTCGAAAGCCCGGTCAACGCCCGCACTTTTTCGCCGCTGGGCCAGAGCCTGGTCGACTCCACCGAATGGCTGGGGCGCTTGTTTTTGGCCATGATCAAAATGGTGGTGGTGCCCCTGGTTTTCTTTTCGCTGATCCTGGGCATCGCTTCGCTGGGGGACTTCCGCAAGCTCGGGCGCATGGGCGGCATCACGCTGGGCTTTTTCATGATGACCACCATGGGCGCCCTGGTCATCGGCCTGACGCTGGCGAACCTGCTCAGCCCCGGCTCGCTGATGGGGCAGGACGACCGCGCCATGTTGCTCGGCTCCTTCGATGCAAGCCGGGTGACCACGGCGGCGGCCGGTGCGCCGTCGCTGGTGGACCAGATCGTGGCCATCGTGCCGCCCAATCCCTTCGCGGCCCTGGCCAACGCCCAGATGCTGCAGGTGATCTTCTTCGCCACCATGGTGGGCATCGCCCTGACGCTGATGGACGCGCGCAAGTCGCAGATCGCGGTCGACGTCTGCGACGCCCTGAACGAGGCCATGGTGCTCCTGGTGCACATCGCCATGAAGCTCGCGCCCATCGGCGTGGCGGCGCTGCTATTTCAGGTCGTGGGCACCACGGGTTTGAGCGTGCTGTTGGCCCTGGGCGCCTACGGCGCGGTGGTGCTGCTGGGCCTTCTTTGCCACATCACGTTCATCTACCTGCCGGTGGTGCGCTTCGGCGCCGGGCTCGGCTTCTTCGGTTTCTTGGGGGCCATCCGCGCGGCCCTGGTGCTGGCCTTTTCCACCTCCTCGTCGTCGGCAACGCTGCCGGTGACCATGCGCGCCGTGGAGGACAATCTCTCGGTCAGCAACGAAGTTGCGAGCTTTGTCTTGCCCATCGGCGCCACGGTCAACATGGACGGCACCGCCCTCTACCAGGGGGTGGCCGCCATTTTCATCGCCCAGATCTACGGCATCGATCTGGGCATGGCCGAGCAGGCGACGATCGTGGTCTCGGCGACCATGGCCTCCATCGGCGCCGCGGGCGTGCCGGGCGCGGGCATGTTGACGCTGGCGATGGTGCTCGCTGCGGTGGGCGTGCCGGTGCAGGGCGTGGCCCTCATCATCGGCGTCGACCGCGTGCTCGACATGTTCCGCACCATGACCAACGTGATCGGCGACTGCACCGCCACGGTACTGCTCTCGCGTCTGCAGGGCGACAACCTGCGCGTGGTCTCACCGGGCGAGGACGCCGCCGATCCGCGCCACGGCCTGGAGGGACGGCTCGATCACCCAAGCCCCCATGCGGTGCAAGCCGATCCCAGCGAGCCGTGATTTTTGTGCAGATCCCCGCGTCACGGCGTCCGCGGCGGTGTCTTTAGCGACGAAAGCAGCCGCTCGATCTGCGGCAGCGCGGGCTTGAGCGACAGCACGCCGATGGCGGCACGGCAGAGCATGCGGGCCATGGGCAAAAATAGCGTCAGGGCCGTGATGTCCTCGGCGCTGGCGTAGTCGCCGAAAAAGGTCATCCAACCCACGGTGGCCATGCCGAAGCCCGCAAAGGCCACCGGCAGGTCCATGATCAGCATCGCCAGCGGCAGGACCACCAGCGATTCGGCCAGCGGCGCATCGATGCCGAAGGCCAGGTTCAGGAAGTAATAGCCAATGACGGTGGCGAAGAGCTGGGGCAGCGTCAGCGCCCAGGTCAGCAGCCAGTGACGGGGCGTCGCCAACCGAAAGGCGGTCCAGAATTCGTGCTCGCGGTCGCGCACCACAAGCCGCGACAGCCCGAAGGGCCGGTCGTGGTGCCAGTGGATCCAGGCCTCGACCAGCCATGCCAGTCCGAAGATCAAAAGTCCCCACCACAGCTGCAGATTGAGCTGCACACGTTGGGCGATGCCCATGGCATGCAGCGCCAGGGTGGCCCCGATCATGACCAGGGTGATGCCCCACAGTCCAAGGCCCACGCGAAAGAGCAGGATGCCCAGCAGCTTGGTCCAGCTGATGGCGGCGGTGCGCTGTTGGTAGAGGACCTGGCCGCCGCCGCCGAGGGCGCTATTGATGAAGGCCAGGATGTAAGTCGCTCCGCGAAACCAAAAATAGTCGCGCAGCGAAAAGGGTCCGTGGAACCAGAGCAGCGTACGCTGTACCAGCAGCGCGCCGATGAGCCAGTTGAGCAGCTGCGGGACCGCCACCGCTGCGAGCGCCAGCGGCAGCTCCACGCGACCGGCGATGACCAGCAGGGCCGTCCAGTCCATGCCGCGCAGGTAGTAGTAGACGATGGCAGCGCTGACCACGAAGGGCAGGCTGCGCCGGAGCACGGTGCGCAGGGGCGAAGCCGAGGCCGGCGTCGCCTCGAGGCGGTCGGCCAAGCGGTCGGCCACGCGATCGGCCAGCTCCTGTTCATCCCGAGACGGCTGTGTTGGAGTTTGCAGGTCAGCTCCCGGAGCAGAACTCAGCGACGCGGGCCGTTTCGCGAATGAAGGCCCGCGCCTGGGCCATGGGTGTCACCGCTCACGCCAACGCGTCGGCGGCGCGCTGGCAGTACTCGGAGATGCTTGCGGCCAGCGCCCGCGGCTCGGGGCCGGCCGCAAGCACGCTGCGTCCGGCGCAGGGCAGGGTGCGCTCACGGGCCCCGGCGAAGCGCAGGGCCACATCCTCGAAGCTGCCGCCCTGGGCCCCGAGTCCCGGCGCCAGGAGCAGACTGCGCGGCAGTCGCTTCGCGAGTTCGGGCGCCGCTTCGGCGGTCACCCCGACGACGGCTCCCACCGGCCCCACGCCCTCGGGCTGTTCGGCGGCGTTGTGGGCGGTGATCTCATCGGCCAGGGCCTCGGCCACATTGCGTCCGTCCGGCAGCTGCGCGCCCTGCAGCGCCCGGCCTTCGGGATTGCTCGACAGCACCATTGCGAAGATCCCGCAGCCGAAGTCGCGGGCCTGCTCGAGCAGCGGCGAAAGCGCGCCGAAGCCCAAATAGGCGTGCACCGTCAGCCCGTCGGCCGCCATCGCGCTCTCGGGCCCCAGCAAGCCCTCGGCATAGGCCCGGTTGGTGGAACCGATATCGCCGCGCTTGGCATCGAGCAGCGCCAGGCTTCCCACCGCTTGAATCGAACCGATCACATCGGCCAGCACCTCGAAGCCGGCGGCCCCGAAGCGCTCGAAATAGGCCGACTGGGGCTTGATCACCGCACAGCTGCGATCGGCGGCATCGATCACGCGATTGCAGAAGGTGCGCAGCCCCCAGATATCATCCTTCAGATCCCAGGCTTTGAGCAAATCCGGGGTCGGATCCAAATTCAGGCAAAAGGGCCCGCGTTGCGCCCTGAGTTCGGCGAAGCGTTGGGCAAACGGTGTGATCTTGGGCACGCGCACGAAATAGGACGTCCAGCCCAGTGGGTCAATGACCGGCAGCCCGGTGGGCCGGGAGAGACTGAATTCCGCAAACCACGCCTGCCCCCACCTGGGGACACTGTTGCCCTCATCGATCGGTGCGCTACGATTGTGCCCCCCACGGAGGCCGCAGAATGAGTACCGACAAGCGCAAGCAGAGCCTGTACTTCCCCCAGGTCATGCTCAAGGACATTCAGCTCGAAGCCGACCGTCTCGATCGCTCCCTGTCCTGGATCGTTCAGCGCTGCGTGAAAGTCGGCCTACCGGAGCTGCGCAAGCTCCCCTCGACCGAAGAACCCGCCACCCCCGCTCCGGCCGAGCAGGAGTAATGGGCAAGCGCCCGAGAGAGGTGCCTGCCGGGCAAGCTCGCCTCACCAGGGTGCGCCGCGCGGCCATGGCCGCCAGCGCCCGCAGCGCTCGGCCGGAATAGCCGAGTTAGGTGCCACGTAGACCTCCCTGCGTTCGAGTTCGAGGACCGGCTCTTCGTCCCGTGACTCCAGGCTTCGTCGCCCATTGCCGTTGGTCGAAGCTGCATTCGCGGTGCTCGAGGAGGCCGCGTCGTTGAGCATGGAGCGTGCGTTCTCTAAGGAGCCGCCGCAAAATAAGGTTACCAACTCGACTCCGAACCATCCCGCCCAGCTGCGCTGCGCCGCCTTCAAATACATGGAGTATTCGCGCGGCGTCGCGCCTTGCCGGACGGGCGCCTCGAAGCCGACTTGGCAACCTTATTTCGCGGCGGTGCCTAAGCCGCGGGCGACCGTCTTGGGGCGCCGCCCGACTCCCGGATGCGTGCAATTTGGATGCGCCGCCCCGGGCAGGCGCCGTCGGCGATCAACTTGTAGTTGACCGCGTCGCAGCCGAGCCCGACCACCAGCACGGCTGTGAGGTTGAGGTGCGCCGCGACGCGGGTGAGCGTACGGGCGGTCGAAACGCCGACCTCGATGGTGGAGGTCGAGATTCTGTGCCGCAAGGGGACTGTGGCCGCCGCGCGCTGCTCGCCTACGCTCTCCAGCGGGCCATCCCCTCGGCCTCGACGTCCGTGGTTGGCTTGACGACGTTGGCCTTGTCGTCGATGCGGATGGCGTTGACCGACACCGGGTCCTCCACGAGCGCCGCCTAGATGTGCTCGGCGGGAGTCATGATCCGCTCTCGGGACCGCTACGGCGCCAGCTGCGGCGTCCGGCCCCCTTGAAATACACGGAGTATTCCGGCGCAGGCCGTCCTTGCATCTGGCATCGTATCGACCCCGATCATCGGCTCAGCACTCCCGCCGAGCACATCTAGCCGATCGGCGCGGTTGGCATCGCTCACCCGAGCGCCGCTGCGCCCGTCACGGCACGTTGAGGCGCTGGCCCGTCGCACCCGTCGGCGCGGCACCGCCGCCACCCGGGCCGCCTTCACCGGTCGCGTGGGTGCTGTATGCGTCGAGCTCGACCGTCGCGCTCGAGACCGTGACGATTCCGTAGGACGGGCCACCGGCTCCGTGCCCCCCGCGCCCGCCGTCTCCCCCGCGCCCGCCGTCGCCTCCGGGGTTTGTGCTGAGCCCGGGCCCCCAGACCTGGTTCTGCGTTCCGCATGGGCACGCGCCGCCTTGGTTCGTGCACTCAGCCGACTTGGCGCAATTGCCAAAACCACCTCTGCCGGCGCTGCCGTCGGCGCCCACTCCGCCGCTCGCGCCGGGGCTGCCGGCCCCTCCCGCCGAGGCCTCGATCAGAGAACCCCGCGTCCGGACCTTTGCAATGTCCCCGACTGCGAGGATCCCGACCGAAGCACCACCGCCGCGGCCCGGGTTGCCGGGCAGCGCTCCGCCGCCCCCGCACCCGCATGCCCCGGCGGGCGCTGTCACGGTGGTGTCTCCGGGGCTGCACGAGGTCCCGAAGCAGATGCAGATCTGGCACTGCCCGCTCTGGGGCGTCCCCGGCGCGGAGCCAGGCATGCCCGCCTCGCCCTGCGCCCCGGTGGCCCCATCGCCCGCCGCGAAGCCCGAAGCGGAGAACACGCCCGCCACGGCATCTGCGCCCGCGGCTCCGGGCTGGCCGTCGGCGCCAGCTACGGGAGGGCTCTGGTAGGCCGCGCAGGTGCAGGTAGCGGGCGCCACGGCGCCGTCCCCGCCGACGGTTGCCATTCCCGCCGCGCCACCCGGTCCGGCCAGGACATGGACGTTCTGCAGCGTCAAGGTTCCCTGCGAGCCCACGCGAATTCCTACCCTCGTCGCCCCGTGCTCGTCAGCGCCACCAGTCTTCGCTGCGAAGTCGGTTCGAACCGTGAGGTTCGACAGTGTCACGTCACCGGCGAGGTCGACGCGCAGACCCAGGTCCGACGGGGAGCGAATCACCGTCCATGACCGCGCGTCCGCCTCGCAGTTGCGGTCGAAGATGGTTCCCGAGTACCGCCAGCTTCCGTCGATGGTGACGGGTACCGACACGACGAGCTCTTCGTCGTAAATGCCCTCTTCCACGTACACGATCTTCTTGGTGTCATCGACAACTGCAAGAGCCTCGCCGATCCTCTGAAACGGTGAGGCGATCGTCCCGTCGCCTCCGGAGGGGGCATCGTCGCTGACAAAGAGTCCCTGGGCTTCGTCGGGCGATTCGGGCAGCGCTGTACCCTCGCAGGTGCCGGTCTCTGCGTTGCACACATCGGCCGCGGTGCAGGAGTTGCCGTCGTCACAGATCACGCCGGACTCGCTGACCGGTGCGTGGGTGCAGGTTCCCGCCTCGCAGACGTCGTCCGTGCATGGGTCGCCGTCGTCGCAGTCGGCCGGCTCGCAACTTCCGCCGTCCGTCGTAGCGTCCGACGTGGCCGCGTCCAGCATCCCCGAATCTTTCAGAGCCGGGTCCTTCGTCGACATGCCGTCGGTTCCCGCGGCATCGGGGGCGGGAGTGTCCCCGGCGCTGCCGTCGCGGGTAGAGGCGTCCGGGCTCGAGAAGCACTTGCCGGCGATGCACGACCAGCCTTTCGGACACTCGGCCGCGGTCTCGCAGACCAGGCGCCCCTCGGGGATGGTCGGTGAGCATGCCGTCAGCAGCGCGAGCCAGAGCCATTGTCTGGAGCGGCGACCGGCTTGAAATCGCCGCGAATTCGCGAACGAGAGCGGGTTCCGCGTGCCGTTGCGGCGGCGAAGTCGTAGCTGAGCTGCTTCGAGGCGCCGGAGCGGCGCGCTGGGCCCGCCAAGTCCGCCAAGTCCGCCAAGTTGCGGTGGATTCAAACCGATCGCCGCTCTGGGTGGCATCAGAACTCTCCGGAAAGCAGCAGTGTCCCTGGGTTGACGCTCACCTCGATGGAGGTGCCCGTCGCTTCGTCGCCCGCGACCCAGGCGATGCCGAGCGCGGATCCCGCGAGGCCGACGCCGAGCAGGGCCAGCCCCGTGCCCGTCAAGATCGGCGCGCGCTCGTAGGGGCCGCGGATCTCCTTCCAGGTGGCGTCCTCGGGGGCGTCCTCGACGGTGGACACGTCGTTCATCCCGACCGCGAAAAGGATCGCGCCGGTTGCGGCGACTGCGGCGGAGGTTCCCAGCACGACCCAGCCGAGCAGCTGCGTGTCATTACGTCCTCCCGCATCTCGCGGCCCCGACCCCCCGTCGGTCGATGAACCTTCCGCGCCCGCCGCTGACCGGTTCGCTTCATCGCTGGGCTCGCTAGGCTCGCTGGTCTCGGGCTGGGGCTCTCCGGTCTCTGGGCTGGGCTGGCTGCTCACGTCGGCCCCCTTCGAGCGAGCTACCGTACGCTCGAGAACTTCGAGACGCGCCTCGATCTCCTCTCGGTTTTCGGCCTTCGGATCCTGCTCGATGCAGCTTCGAAAGGCGGAGATTGCGCGCTCGTGCATTCCGGCCCGCTCCGCGGCGACGCCGATGTTGTAGAGCAGCATCGGGCGCGGGCTCAGCTCGTAGGCGCGCTCGAAATAGGTGACGGCGGACTCGTACTCGCCGCGGTCGAAGGCCTGCTTGCCCACCCGAAAGATGCGCTGTGCGTTCTGTTCACGGCGATCGTCGCTCTGGGCGCTGGCCCGACTGAGTTCAACCGGTGAGGCCCACGCGATGATGAGCACGACTGCGAGTCCCAAATGCCAAGTATTCGCGTGCAGGGTCATCACGTACAGTGTCGCCTCGGCTCCCGCAGCCACCGCGCCCGGGGCCCCCATAGCGGCCACGGGGGGACCCACAGGCGGTCCTGGCCGCCTCTCCTACCGATCCTCTGGATCATACATCCATCGGGCCGATTGGAACACGAGAACCGTCTCTTGGAATGAAGTGACTGACTCGGCTGGGAGTCCGAGGATTTTGCCCCCGACGCCGTTTTTTTCCTCGATCGCGTGCCATCCCCCGGGCGGTAGGTATCGTGGGAATGGGGGGCGTCCGAATTACTGTTCCGCATGAAAGCGTGTTCGCTGTCGTTGCAGGTGGTTGACCTGAATCTTGATGTCGCTCGCGCTCTGCGCCTGAGTCGGCGCCTCTGCCCTCGTCTGGTCGAAGGGATACTGACCGTTGGCCTCGACTTTGGGAGTTCGAAGAGGCGTCGTGCAAGTGGCCGGCGGGGTGTTCGCCCGATCAACGCGTCGTCGCCAACGCGGGCTTGGCTCGGGTGCTGCCCAGATCGATGTAAAATATCGGCACGAGGAACCCGGCCCCGCGGGTTGCTGGAATCGGCTGGTCTGCATGGACGCCATTGACTGCGTCCACGTCTCCGACAACATGGGGGTTCCCATTTCCACGTCGCAAGCGCGCGAAATCCCGTTGGCGGCCCGGTCCTTCCAAAATCGGTCATCGGTGGAACGCGGCAACCACGCGACTTCGCAGCATCTCCTTCGGCCAATGCCGACATTTGGGCTGGATCTGGCCAGCACTCGGAGTGAGCCGTTTTTGACGCCGGCCCACCCGGGGCGTACTCAAGGAGCATAGGGCCCGATCGTGACGCTGCCGACGCCAGGGAAGGTCGTGCTCGAGGGGCGCGGGCTGAGCAAGGTCTACCGCATGGGCGAGGTGGACGTGCACGCCCTGCGCGGGGTCGACATCGCGCTCTACGAGGGCGAGCTGATGGTGCTGCTCGGGGCGTCAGGCAGCGGCAAGTCGACCCTTCTCAACATCCTCGGCGGCCTCGACCTGCCCAGCGTCGGCCGCGTGCGCTACCGGGACGAGGACCTCACCGAGGCCGACGACCGCACCCTGACCGAGTACCGCCGCGACCACGTCGGCTTCGTCTTCCAGTTCTACAACCTGATCCCGAGCCTGACGGCGCGCGAAAACGTGGGGCTGGTGACCGAGATCGCGCCCGATCCCATGAATCCCGAAGAGGCGCTGTCGCTGGTGGGCCTCGAAGCGCGCATGGACCACTTTCCCGCCCAGCTATCCGGCGGCGAGCAGCAGCGGGTGGCCATCGCGCGGGCGGTGGCCAAGCGCCCCGACGTGCTGATGTGCGACGAGCCCACCGGTGCCCTCGATGCGGCCACCGGGCGGCTGGTCTTGTCGGTGCTCGATCGCGTCAACCGCGAGTTGGGTACGACCACCGCCGTGATCACCCACAACGCGCCGATCGCGAAGATGGCCGACCGCGTGGTCACCTTGGCCGACGGTCGCATCAAGAGCGAAGTGCGCAACAGGGAAAAGGCGAGCCCCGAGGAGCTGTCCTGGTGAGTCTGTCGGTCCTGGATCGCAAGCTCCTGCGCGATCTCTCGCGCATGGGCGGTCAGGTGGTCACCATCGCGCTGGTGGTGGCCTGCGGCATCGCAAGCTTCATCGCCACCAAGGGCACCTACGACGCGCTGATCGAGGCCCGCGATGGCTACTACGCGCGCCAACGTTTCGCCGACCTCTTCGCCCACCTGGAGCGGGCGCCGGAGGCTGTCACGCGTCGGCTCCTGGCGATCGAGGGGGTTGCGCGCGTCGAGACCCAAGTGGTGGAGCAGGTGACGGTGCCGCTGCCGAGCTTGAAGTCCCCGGCGCTGGCCGAGCTGGTTTCGCTACCTGCCGATAGGCCGCCGCTTCTGCATGTGCCGGTGATCCGCCGCGGGCGGCTGTTTCAGTCCGGTCGCAGCGATGAGGTGGTGGTGCTCGAGGCCTTCGCCGACGCCAATGGCCTGACGCTTGGCGATCGGCTGCCGGTGGTGATCAACGGGGTGCTGAGGTCCCTGCGCATCGTGGGGGTGGCGCTCGCGCCGCAGTATCTGTTCACGGTGGCGCCGGGGGAGCTATTCCCCGACCCCAAGCGTTTCGGTGCCCTGTGGATGGAGCAGGGACAGGTGGCCGCGGCCTTTCGTATGGAGGGGGCCTTCAATCGGGCGCTCTTCGGCTTGCAGCCGGGGGCCGAGCCGGCGGCGGTGATCGACGCGATCAATCGTGAGCTCGATCGCTACGGCGGTAGCGGGGCGTTTGAGCGCCGCCGTCACCTCTCAGACAGCATGTTGCGCGGCGAACTGTCGCAGCTGGAGGGCACCACCGGCGTGCTGCCGGCGATTTTCCTCGGGGTGGCGGCTTTTCTGATCAATGTGGTGTTGTCGCGTCTGGTGCAGCTTCAGCGCACCCAGATCGCCGTGCTCAAGGCGGTGGGGTACGGAAACTCGCGGTTGGGGTTTCATTATTTGAAGCTGGTTTCTGTGATCGTGGGTCTCGGTATGGTGCTCGGGGTCTCAGTGGGCGCGCTTTTGGGCGACGTTTTCACCGAACTCTACCTGAAGTTCTTTCGCTTCCCGGCGCTGGAGTTCCAGCTGTCGCCACGGCGCCTCGGCGATGCCCTCGGGGTCAGCGCGCTTGCCGCGATCGTGGGGGCGCTTTCGGCCGTGCGCTCGGCGGTGCGCTTGCCGCCGGCCGAAGCCATGCGTCCGGAGCCGCCGGCCCGCTACCGGCGTGGCCTCGTCGCTGGCGCCACCCTGTCAGCCCTCTTTGGTCAGGCCGCCAGCATGGTGGCGCGCGAGGTGGGGCGGCGTCCGCTGCGCACGCTGCTGTCGTCGCTCGGCATCGCCATGGCGGTGGCGGTCATGGTCAGCGGGCGTTTCGCCTGGGACTCCATCGATAGGTTCATGCAGGTGCAATTCGAACTCGCCCAGCGCCAGGACATGAGCGTCACCTTCCGCGGCTCGGTGCCCGAGTCGGCGCTTTCGGAGTTACGTGCGCTGGCCGGGGTGCAAGAGGTGGAGGGGCAACGCATGGTGGCGGTGCGCTTCATCGCCGGTCATCACCAGCGCGACTCCACCCTGATCGGCCACCCGCCCCACGCGCGGCTTCGGCGGGTGCTCGACCGGGACGCCCGCGAGCTGGCGCTGCCGCCTCAGGGGGTGGTGCTGACGCGTACGCTGGCCGAGATCCTGGAGTTGGAGGTGGGCGACGAGGTGCGGGTGGAGGTGCTCGAAGGACAGCGCCTGAAAAGCTCCCTCTTCGTGGCGGGTTTGGTGGACGAGGTGATGGGGTTGCAGGGGCACATGCAGCTGCCGGCCCTGTCGCGGCTCTTGCGCGAGCAGCCGCGGTTGTCGATGGCGCACATGCGCGTGGATCCGGAACGCTACGGCGCCGTCTACGACGCGCTGTCGCAGCGCCCCGGGGTTCTGGGCATCAGCACGCGGACGGCGGCCATCGAGATGTTTCGGCAGCAAACCGGGGGTCAAATGGCGGCGATGACGCTGATCCTGACGATTTTCGCGTCGATCATCGCCTGCGGCGTCATCTACAACAACGCCCGGGTTGCCCTGTCGACGCGCAGCCGCGACCTGGCGAGCCTGCGCGTGCTCGGCTTTCGACGCCGCGAGATCGCGGCGATCTTGTTGGGCGAACTCGGCTTGCAGGTGCTGCTCGCGATCGTGCCGGGGCTGATCATCGGCACGCTGATGGCCGAGGGCATGATGAGCCAGAACGATCCCGAGCTGTATCGCTTTCCGGTGGTGATCTCGGGTCGGACCTACGCCTTTGCCACCCTGGTGACGTTGGGGGCGGCCCTTTTGAGTGCGCTTCTGGTGCGAGGGCGGCTCGATCGCCTGGACTTGATCGGGGTCCTCAAGACGAGGGAGTGAGCGAATGACGGGAGCTGTGCATCAAGTCGACGGCGGCGGCGAGGGTGAGGTGGCGCGCAAGGCGGCGCGTGAGCGGCGGCGTTTGCTTCAGAGTTGGATCAAGCGCTTTTTGGGGATGTGCGTGGTGCTGGCGGCCGGTGGCGCCATCGCCCTCTCGTTCATGCCCAAGCCCATCGCGGTTGATCTGGCGAAGGTGGAGCGAGCCTCGATGCAGGTGAGCATCGACGAGGACGGGCGTACGCGCGTCAAGGATCGCTACGTGCTGTCGGCGCCGCTTTTGGCCAACCTGGCGCGCATCGAGCTCAGGCCCGGCGACAGCGTGGTGCCCGACAAAGTGCTTGCGAGGCTTTTGCCTCTGACGCCGTCGTTGCTTGACCCCCGTTCTCGCGCCCAGGCCCAGGCCAAGGTGGCCGCGGCGACGGCGGCCCGGCGCCAGGCCCACGCCAGCGTGCAGCGCATGCGCACCGCCGCGGAGTTCGCCACGCGCGAGGCCGAGCGTCAACGGGGCTTGCTCGGCAGCGGCGCCGCGTCGGAGCGCACCGCCGAGCACGCCGAACTCGAGGCGCGCAGCCGCAGCGAGGAGCTGGCAAGTGCCGACTTCGGCGCCAAGGTCGCCGACTACGAGCTGCAGATGGCGCGCGCGGCCCTGGGGCGCATGGGCGCGCGCGGCGAGTCGGAGCAATTCGAGATCGGCTCGCCGGTCGTCGGTAGGGTGCTGAAGGTGCTTCACAAGGACGAGGGTGTGGTGCAGCCGGGCACACCCCTGCTCGAGATCGGCGATCCGGCGGCCCTCGAGATCGTGGTCGATGTGCTGACGGCCGACGCCGTTCACATCGAGCCCGGCAGTCGCGTTCTGATCGAGCGTTGGGGCGGCGAGCGTGCGCTGTCGGCCCACGTGCGGCTTGTGGAGCCGAGCGCGTTCACCCGGGTCTCGGCCCTGGGGGTCGAAGAACAGCGCGTCAACGTGATCGTCGACCTGGACGAGGACCATGCCCACTGGTCGCAACTGGGCGATGGCTATCGGGTCGAGGCACGCATCATCATTTGGCAGGGACAGGACCTGCTGACGGCTCCCGCGAGCGCGGTTTTTCGGCGCGGCGAGGGCTACGCCGCCTTCGTCGAAGCGCAGGGGAAGGCCACGCTGGTGGCGGTCGAGGTGGGTAAGAAGAACGCTCAGCGCGTCGAGGTGCTGGGCGGCTTGAAAGACGGTCAGCGCGTCATCCTGCATCCGAGCGACCGCATCGTCGACGGGGTGCTGATCGAGGCGCGTTGAGCGCTGCAAGGGCGGCTTTGCGCGGTCGTTGTCCGGGTAGTATGCTGTGGGCCTGTGTAGAGGGTTCGGACCATGGGATCCAACCACATGATTCCCAGCAAGGGGGACGTCCTCGGGGACAAGTACCTGGTGGAAGAGCTGCTCGGCCAGGGCGGAATGGGAGTCGTCCTGGCCGCCCGCAACCAGCGCACCAACCGGCGCGTTGCCATCAAGTGGCTATTGCCCGAGCTGATGCACAACGAAGCAGCGGTCAAACGCTTCGAGCGCGAAGCGCGAGTGGCCGGCAGCATCGACCATCCGAACGTGGTCAACGTCTACGACGTCGAGCAGGACGGCCGGACGAGCTACATCGTCATGGAATACCTGGACGGGGAGTCGTTGGCCGAATACTTGGCGCACGGACAACCGCTGGCTTTGCCGCAGGCCGCGGCGATCTTTTTGCCCATCCTGCGCGGGGTGGCGGCGGCCCACGCCGCCGGGGTCGTGCACCGGGATCTGAAGCCGGAAAACGTCTTTCTGTGCCGGCCCGGGGACGGTGTCGAACTCGTGCCCAAGGTCCTGGACTTCGGCATCTCGAAGATCAACGAGAAAGACAGCAGCCAGCAGGCCACCACCATCACGCAGGAAGGCAGCCTGCTCGGCACCATCCAGTACATGGCTCCCGAGCAACTGCGCGGCCAGGAAGCCGACTACCGCACCGACGTCTACGCCCTGGGCGTCATGCTCTATCGCATGCTCTCGGCGCAGATGCCCTTCTGCGGCAATAACCATGTTGACCTGGCGTTGAACATCGCCAGCAATCGACCGGCCCCACTCAGCAAGCACGTGGAGGGGGTGTCGGCGGAACTGGACGCGGTTGTGAGCAAGGCACTGGCACAGGCCGCCGACGACCGCTTCGCGACCGTCGAGCGGTTCGGGCAGGCACTGGATGCCTGTCTCGGCGGTCGGGCGCCGCAGCATCAGCCCGCGCTCGCGCAGCCGTCCACTTCCAGGCCTGCTGTCGGTGCTGCGACCTTCGAGGCGACGCCCTTTGCGGCCGAGGCCCAGGTGGTCGAGAGCGCGCTCCCGTTCCCCGCGAAGCGGTGGGGCCTTGTGCTGGCACTGCTCGCGGTGGGCGCTGTGATGGTTGCCGGCCTTTTGCTGATGTCCCGTTCCTCCGATACCGATGCTTCGCCGGTCCCGGCCGCCGCCACGCAGCCGCCGGCGCTCCCCGAGGAGGCCTCGGAGCAGGCGGTGGGTGGTCGCGAGGAGACCGCGGCCCCGGACGCGCCAGCGCCGTTCGCGGGCGCCGAGGAGGGCTGGATCGCGCCCGCCGAAGTGCCGCAGGCCCCTGCCGCGGCGGAGCCCGCGTCGGCAGAGGACCCGACCTCGACTGAGCCCACGGCGCAGGCTCCCGAGGCGCAGAAACAGCCGGAGTCCCCGAAGCGCCAGCAGCCGCGGTACAGGGCGCGGCGCGAGCCCGCCCGGCGCGAGCGCCGCGAGTCCCAGGCCAAAGCGCGGGCGCCGGAAGGTGAGGCGGCGCCGGCCCAGCCTGATTCAACTCGGTCTGGCCCAAACCGACTGGGCATCAAGCTCGACAGCGACGAATTTTGAGCTTTGCCAAGGCGGCGGCCGCGGATGCTGCCTGTGCGCCTGCCTCGCAGCGGGTGTGGCAGCGTCAGAAACTCTCGTGCACTTGCACGGCGCATCGGTCTCGTCCGTGTGTCGGCGAGTCTGCCGGCTTTGCCCCCATCGATTAGGCTCCAGCTGTTTGTCCCCGATCTATCCCCCACCTCGGCCGAAACGGCCGAAGGCCAGCGCGGCAGCGTTCATCCGGGCGACCGCATCGCGAACGCCGGGATGATCGAAGCGCGCTGGCCTTCACCGAGGCCTATCGTGCGCTGCCTACGGGCAGGTGTCGTTTTCGACGCAGAAGTCTTGTCCGATGCCGAGCGGATCGCTGCAGCAGCTGACGGTGTCGGCGTCGATCACGGAGTTGCAGACGTCGGCGCAGGGGCAGCTGTCGCAGGGGGTGATGGGCGCGTACTGGCGGCAGTTTCCGCCGACGCATAGCTCGTCGCGGTTGCAGGCGTCGCCGCAGCCTCCGCAGTTGAGCGGATCGGTCTCGAAGTCCACGCAGGCGGTCAGGTTGTTGCCCACGTCGCAGCTGTCGTTGGGGCAGTCACCTGCATTGCCCGTGACGCAGCTGCCACCGTCGCAGATTTCGGTGTCGTTGCAGGCGATGCCGCAGTCGCCGCAGTTTCCGGGGTCGGAGTTGAAGTCGACGCAGCCGGCGCCGGCGCAGGCGTCCAGGCCCGGACGACAGGCGCAGCCGCCGCCGTCACAGATCTCCGCATCGCCGCAGCGGGTGGCGCAGTCGCCGCAGTGGGTGGGATCGTTTTGGAAGTCGACGCAGTTCGTGCCGCAGAGGTCGAGGCCGGCCTTGCACTGGCACTCGCCGCCCGCGCAGGCGTCGGCCAGCTCGGGGTTGCAATCGTCTCCGCAGCCGCCGCAGTGGTCGAAGTTGGTCTGCGGGTCGATGCAATTTCCGCCGCACTGGATTTCACCGGGCGTGTTGCAGGCGCAGTCGCCGTTGATGCAGCTGCCCGAGTCGCATTGGTTGCCGCAGTCGCCGCAGTTGTTGGGATCGCTGCGGGTGTCGATGCAGCTGCCCCCGCAGACGTCGAAGCCATTGGGGCAGACGCATTCGCCTCCGATGCAGGCTTCGCCGGCATTGCAGTTGCCGTTGCCGACGCATTCGACGCAGCGGTTGGAGGCGGTGTCGCAGTAGGGCTGGCCGCCGCCGCAATCGCTGTCGCCGACGCACTCGACGCAGCGGCCTTCCTCGGCGATGCAGAGCGGGCGGGCGTCGTCCTGGCAGTTGCCGTCGCCGACGCATTCGACGCAGGCGCCGATGGTGCCGTTGCAGTAGGGGGTGGGCAGAGAGCAGTCGGCGTCGTTGGTACAGACGGCGGCGCACTCGAAGATGAAGGGGTTACAGACCTGGTCTGTGCCGCCGCAGCCGGCGCCGGCCACGCACTCGACGCAGCGCCCGGCACCGGTGTCGCAGTAGGGGTCTGCGCCGCCGCACTGGCCGTCAGCGCCGCACTCGACGCAGCGCAGGGTGTTGGGATTGCAGGCCGGCTCGTCGGGGTTATTGCAGTTGCCGTCACCGAGACACTCGACGCAGACGCCGCTGGCGTCGTCGCAGTAGGGGCTGCCGGCGGGGCATTGATCAGAGCCGGTGCAGCTGATGCCCTGGGGGCGGCCGACGTCGGTATTGGTGATGGGAGTGGTTTGGTTGCCGGTTTGACTGCCGGTGTTGCTGCCGTTCGTTCCTGACGCACCCGTACTGGAGCCGGTGGCCGCGTCGGTGCCGCCGTCGGCGGCCGCGCCCGAGGTGTCGTCGCCGCCGCAGCCCCACAGGGCCAATGTTATCAATAGAGTCGCCGCCAGGGCGGCTCTCGAGCGAAGCCAGCTACATCCGGTCATCTCTTTACCTCTCGGTGAAAAGCGGGAAAATACGCGCAGTTCGCCGGATCGCGGCGAGCGCACCCGATCAAGACAATGGCCACGTTGGGCGATTGTCACGACAGGATCCCGCAAATGGCAGCGCCACTGTGGGCGGTCGACCACAGTGGCGCCGAAAAGAAGGGCCTGCGCAGCGGGACGACTTTCCTCTGCATGGGCCCAATAAAAATGGGCCCCGCGTCCATCGCCGAGCAGAGGGGGAACAAGGCGAAGACGCGGGGCCCGAGGACAGCCCGTTCAAATGCGACAGATTACGGGCACATGTTGCTGTTGGCGTCGCTGTTGACGCCGCTCGGACAAATGGTGTTGCTCCAGGTGACGCCGGTGAGAGTCGCGCCGGTGAGATCGGCGCCGGTGAGGTCGGCGTCGGTGAGGTCGGCGTTGCTCAGATTGGCGCCGCTCAGATCAGCGTTGCTCAGATCAGCCGCAGATAGGTCGGCGTCGCTCAGGTCGGCTCCCGACAGATCGATGCCGGCCAGGTTGTCGCCCGCGAAGCTGAGACCGCCTGACAGGTTGAGCGCGATGCCACCGAGGGCGGCGCCCGGGCCGATCAGGATGTCGCTGCCGTCAGCGTCCGCCATGCAGTTCCAGTCTGCGGGCAGTGCGTCGGGGCAACCGCCTCCGCTCAGGTTCACCGCCGTCACACCGTCCAGCGTGGCGCCCGAGAGGTCGGAGCCGCTCAAATCGGCGCCCGTCAAGTCGACCCCACTGAGGTCGGTGTTGCTGCTGAGGTCGGCGTTGGTCAGCACGGCACCACTCATATCGGAGCCGCTGAAGTCGGCGTTGCGAAGGTCCGCAGCGTCCAGGGTCGCGTTGCTCAGGTTGCTGTTGGTCGCGCTCGCCCCGTCAAAGCTGGCACCCGAGAGGTCGGCGCCGGCCAGGTTGGCGTCATTGAGGGTGGCGCCATCCAGGATGGCGTTCGAGAGGTCGGCACCGGCCAGGTTCTGGTTGGACAGATCCTCGCCGTTGAAGTCCGTGTTCGAGAGGTCGGCGCCGGGGCCGATCAAGGCGTCGTCACCGTTGGCGTCCGGGATGCAATCCCAGCCCGTCGGCAGCTGGTCCGGGCAGTTTTGAAGCTGCAGGGCACGCACTCCGTCGAGCGTGGCGCTGCTCAGATCGACTCCTGTGAGATCGGCGCCGGTCAGGTTGGCGCCGGTCAGGTTGGCGCCGGTCAGGTTGGCGTCGGTCAGGTCGGCGTCGGTCAGGTCGGCGCCGCTCAGGTTGGCGCCGCTCAGGTCCGCGCTGTCGAGGCTGGCGTTCTGCAGGTCGGCGCTACTGAGGTTGGCGTCGACCAGCACCGCGTCGTCGAGCGTGGTGAACTGGAGTTGGGCCTCGGTCAGAACCGCTTCCGTGAGGTCGGCGCCTTGCATCGATGCGTCGGAGACAATGGCCTGCACCAAACTTGCCGAAACCAGGCTTGCGTCCTGCAGGCTGGCGCTGTCGAGGTTTGCACCGTCGAGATTGGCACCGTCGAGATTGGCACCGTCGAGATTGGCACCGTCGATGCGCGCATCGACGAAGATCGCGTTGACCAGGGTCGCGTCCTGCAGGTTCGCGTCGATGAGGTCGGCGTTGGTGAAGTCGGCGCCGGTCGCGTCGGCGTTGCCGAAGTCCGCGCCGTCTAGGATGGCGTTGGTGAAGTCGGCGTTGACCAGGGTTGCGTCGCCGAAGTCGATGCCGGGCAACTCCATGTCGCTGAAGTTTGCGCCCGTGGCGTCGACGCCGGAGAGGTTTGCGTCTGGTCCGACCAGGGTCCAGCCGGAGGCCAGATTCATGCACGCCCAGTCGATCGGCAGATCGGCCGGGCAGTCCACCAGGTCGATCGCCTGCACGCCATCGAGCTGGACGTTGAACAGGTCCACATTGGTCATGTCCGCCACGTTGAAGCTGGCGTCCTGCAGGTCGGTGCCGCTCGCGAAAGTGGCGTTGTCGAGGATTGAGCCGTCGAAGTTCACGTCGCTCAGGTCGCTGAGCGGGCTGAAGTCCGAACCGGTCAGGTCCAGATTGCTCAGGTCGGCGCCGGGGCCCACCAGGGTCCAGCCGGCCGGTCCCAGATCAAGACAGTCCCAGCCCGGCGGCAGGTCTGCGGGGCAGCCGAGGAGATTGGTGATCTGGGCGCCGTCGAGGTCGAGTCCCGAGAGGTCTGCGCCGGTCAGGTCCAGGCCGCTGAGGTTCGAGCCCGGTCCCAGTAGCGTCAGTCCCGCGCTGCCCAGGTCGATGCAATCCCAGCCACCGGGCAGATCGGCCGGACAGGCGATCAGGTCGGTGGCGGTGACGCCGTCGAGGTCGGCGTTGCCGAGGTCGGCGCCCGCCAGGTCGGCGCCGATGAGCACGGCGTCGGTCAAGTTGGCGTCGTCGAAGTTGGCGTTGCTGAGATTGGCGCCCGTCAAATCGGCGCCGCTGAGGTCGGCACCGCGCAGCTCCGACCAGCTCAGGTCTGTGCCCACCATTGAGGCGTTGGAGAAGTCCACGCCGGAAAGGTAGACGCTGCCCAGGTCGGCGCCGTCCAGGTTTGCGCCGCTGTAGTCGCCGCGAGCGACGCAGGCGTTGTCGGTGGCGTTCCACTCGGCCGGAAAGGCGCACAGGGCGGAGATGTCGGCGTCGCCACCGTTGCAGGCGTAGGAGGTGGAAGCGATTTCACCGCTGTCGAGCGTGCCGTTGCCGTTTGCGTCGCTGCCCTGACTGATGGCGAAGCCGCCGTTTGCGCAGTTGCTGTCACCGGCGGCGAGCGCGTCGGTCTGCACCAGCGTCGCCGTCACGCCCACGGCGTTGCAGATGTTCTGGGTGGAGGTGACCTCCGTCGCATCGAGAATGCCATCGCCGTCGGTGTCGGCGCCGCTGCGAATGCTGACGCCGCCCTCGCTGCAGCTGCCATCGCCTGCGGGGATTTCCATCACATCGACCAGGGTCAGCCCCGTGGTGTCGGTGCCGCCGCCGCCCGTGCCGGTGCCCGTGCCGTTGCCCGTGCCCGTGCCGTTGCCCGTGCCGCTGGGTGTCGTCGCATTACACACATAGTTGACATCGGCGACCTCGCCTTCTTCGAGGCTTCCGCTGCCATCGGCGTCGATGCCGGTCGCAATCGCGACGCCGCCACTTTCGCAGTTGGCTCCCGCTGCCTCTTCGCTGACATCGACCAGGGGCACTTCGATCTTGCCTCCCGAGTCGTCACCGCAGCCGCCTAGCGCGAGCATCGCGCACAGCACCATCCAAGAAATCCGTTTCACGTTCACGAGCAAGTCCTCCGGCAAAGGGACGTGGACCTTGAACGCACAATTCCACACGGCTGCGGCCGCGACGCTCGGGGAGCGCGGCGGCCCCAACTCAACGTGCTGGGCCCACGATCGAACGAGCGCAGCATTGTCGCTACCCTCTGCTAGCTGTAATGGCCGCGTTGTCCCGATTTGCCGGACTTCGCACCGAATTGTCGCAAAAAGCTGTGTGTGACGGGGGTGCGGGTGGGAACAGGGGGCATCGGAGCGCACCGTTTTTCTGCTTGCCTTGACCTGCCTTGACCTGCTTCGACCTGCCGAGAGCGCGCGCGTTGGCGGCCTTGCCGGGTTGTTGAGACCGTGCCACCTTCCGCGCCGGGTACGCCATGCAAGTCGTCATCGCAGGTGAGGACATCGTCGGTTACCGCATCGCCGAAGAGCTGATGCACGGTCATGACGTGACCTTTGTCGGTCCCGTCGAGCCGGCCGGTACACGCCTCGATCAACTCGATGTGCAGGTCGTGCACGGGGCGATCACTGCGCCCGAGGTGTTGCGCCAGGCGCGCATGGGCAGCTGCGATGTCTTCGTCGCATGCACCGACAGCGACGAGAGCAACCTGGTCGCCTGCGTGGCGGCCCAGGGCTTGGGCGCCAAGCGCACCATCTGCATGTTGAGCAGCCCGGGCTTTTTGAGCGTGGCCGACGACGACGTGGCCCTGGCCGAGGCCCTGGGCATCCACTCGGTGGTGCGGCCCTCGGAGCAGCTGGCCGAGGAGATCCTGCGCATCGTCACCGTGCCGGGCGCCCTCGATGTGCAGGAATTCGCCGACGGCCGCGTCAAGCTCCTGCGCTACGCGGTGGAGGCCGGCGCGCCGATCACGCGCAAGCGCCTGCGCTACCTGAGCCTGCCGCGCCACGTGCAGCTGATCATGCTGCGTCGGGGCGACGAGATGATCGTGCCCCAGGGCGATACCCTGCTGCAGGCCGGCGACAAGGTCACGGCCATGGGCCGCTGGACCTCCCTGCGCCGCTTGCTCCTGAAGTTTCTGCGCAAGGAGACCACCTCGGCCGAGCCGCGCACCGCGGCCGTGGTCGGCGGTGGCACCGTGGGTTTCGCCGTCACGCGCGGCCTCGAGGAAGCCGGCTGGCACGTGAAGCTGATCGAAATTCAACGCGCCCGCTGCGAGGAGATCGCAGGTCAGCTCGAGTCGTTGGTGCTCTACGGCGATGGCGCCGACCTGGATCTGTTGCAGCAGGAGGCCATCGACCAGGTCTCGGTGCTGGTGGCGGTTGCCAACAACGACGAGAAAAACCTCCTGGTCTCACTGCTGGCCAAACAACTGGGAGTCAAACGCACCGTGACGCGCGCCGAACGGCTCTCCAACGAGTTGATGTTCGAGAAGGTGGGCGTGGACGTGGTGCGCTCGGCCAAGGGCGCGGCGATCCGCTCGGTGGTGCGCAGCATCGACCAGGGCAACCTGGAAATCCAGGCCGAGCTGGAGCACGGCGACGCTTGCGTGATCGAGCTCAGGCTGCCGGCCGACTACCGCGCGGTGCTGCTGTCGGAGCTGGCGCCGCCGGCCTTCGCGCGCGTGGGCTCGATCCTCCGCGATCGCAAGCTGATCATCCCCTCGGGCGAAGACGAGCTGCGCCCCGGCGACGAGATCCTGGTCATCTGCACCCGCGCCGACGAGGCCCAGACGCGGGATTACTTCCTGATGCCCCATCCGGCGGGCGCCGTGGCGAGCTGAGACGCAGGGAAGGGCGCCGTGCGGCTGCTATTGGTATTGGGGCTCGTGGGGCGGTTGCTGAGGCTCTTCAGCGCCGCCTTCGTGCCGCCGCTCGTGTTGTCGCTGGTCGACGGCGACAGCCGCGCGTTCACGCATTTCGCCATCGGCGCGGTGGCGAGCTTTGCCGCCGGCGCCCTGGCCGCGCGCGGCTTCAGCCCCACGCCGGTCTTCCAGCGCAGCGAGGCGCTCTCGGTGGTGGCGCTGACCTGGCTGTCGATCGCGGTTTTTTCCGCCGTTCCGCTGGCGCTCGCAGGCCTGTCGCTGGTGGATGCGTTTTTCGAGGCCATGAGCGGGCTGACCACCACCGGCGCCACCATCCTTTTGGACTTCTCCGGCTACGGGCGTTCCTTTTTTCTGTGGCGCGCGATGATGCAGTGGTTCGGGGGCCTGGGCGTCATCGCCCTGTTCGTGGTGGTGTTGCCTTCGCTCGGCATTGCCGGGCGCCAGCTCTTTTTCGCCGAGGCCTCGGCCGCGCCCTCCGAGGCCATCACCACCCACATCCGCAACCAGGCCGGGCGCCTGTGGCTGCTCTACGCGGGCATGACGGCGCTGCTGTCGGCGCTGCTGATGACGGCCGGCATGGATCTCTACGACGCGGTGGTGCACGCCCTGACCACGGTCTCGGCCGGCGGTTTTTCGCCCAATGGTCGCTCCATCGCGGGCTACGAAAATCCGGCCGTGGAGTGGATTCTGATTCCCTTCATGTTGCTGGCGGGCACCAGCTACACCCTGCAGTACCTGGCCGCCACCGGGCGTCCTGGCAGTCTATTGCGCGACGGCGAGTTCCGCTTTTACGCCCTGCAGGCTTTGGCAGTGACGCTGCTTTTGACCTGGGTCCTGGCCGACGGTCAAATGGACAGCTCGCACCTGCGGGCGGCGGCCTTTCAGGCCACCAGCGTGATCAGCAGCACGGGCTATGCCAGCACCGACTACAACCTCTGGCCCGATCAGGCGCGGGCGGCCCTCCTGCTGCTGATGGTCACCGGCGGTTGCGCCGGCTCAGCGGCCGGTGGGCCCAAGGCGATTCGCCTGCTGCTGGTGCTCAAGCGCGTGCTTCGGGAGATCACGCGCGTCCTGCATCCGCGGGCGGTATTGCCGATCCGCCACGGCCACAAGCCGGTCTCCGACGAGATCGTGCGCGCGGTCTTCAACCTGGTGGTGCTCTACGCCGCGCTGCACTTCCTCTTTGGCGTGATGCTGGTGCTGCTCGGCGCCGACCTGGTCACGGGCATGTCGGCGGCCATCGCGTGTCTGGGCAACATCGGCCCCGGCTTTGGCCCCGCCGGGCCCATGGGCAGCTTCGCGGGCTTTTCCGACGCCAGCAAGCTGCTGCTCAGCTTTGCCATGTGGATCGGAAGGCTCGAGATCGTGACCGTGCTGGCGCTCTTCCACCGCGACGTCTGGCGCAATATGCGACTGCGCGCGTGAAAAATCGCACGAGTTAACGCAGAGCCAACTGCACCGTGCGTGCCTCGGCGCGCTCACGGGCGGCTCTAGCCTCGGCCCGGCGCCCGTATTTTTCGTGCAACCGCGCCAGGTTCAAAAGCGGGTTTGGGTCGTGGGCGTCGAGGGAAGCGGCCCGCTCCAGCGCCGCCCGCGCTTCGGCTTCCCGATCCCGGGCGAGGCCGACGGCGCCCAGGCCGTTGTGGGCCGCCGCCAGCGTGGGCTCGAGCGCGATGGCGCGGTCGTAGGCGCGTTCGGCGGTCTCCAGTTCGCCGCGCCGCACGTGGGTATTGCCCAGCTTCAGCCACACGACGGCGTCGTCGGGGGCGAGCAGCTGGGCGGCCTCGTAGCGTCTGAGGGCCGCGTCGAAGGCGCCGCGCCGCACGTCCAAGTCGCCCAGGGCCATCAGCGGTCCCGGCAGGGCCGGCGCCCGCTGCCGCGCCGCCTGCAGGTCGAGTTCGCCGCCCTTTTCGTCGCCCAGCTCCAGCCGTACCAGGCCGCGTCCCAGCCAGGCTTCGTGGGTCCCCTGTTCGCGTGCGATGGCGGCCGTGAAGGCATCTTCGGCCGCCTCCAGCTCCCCGCGCTGGCGGGCCAGGCGCCCCAGGTTGATGCGCGGCTGGTGGGCGCCGGGGTCGAGCTCGGCGGCGCGTTCGTAGTCGGCGCGGGCGGCGCCCAGATCGCCCAGGGCCTCGCGCGCCAGTCCGCGGCGGTTGTACAGGCTCGGCAAAAGCGACAGGCGCTCGACCAGCGGGTCCAGCAGCGCAAGGGCCTGCGCGGGCTTGTGCCCATCGAGGGCCAGGTCGGCCGCGGCCAGCAGGGCCCGCGGCGCCATCGGCTCCAGGGCGCGGGCCGCCGCCACCGCCCGGGCGCGCGCTTCGGGGTCGCCCTGGGCTTCGGCCAGGGCCGCCGCCAGTAGCCAAAGGCCCAGCCCGGTCTCGCCTTCCGCGTCGAGCAGGCTGCGGGCCTGCTTCAGCTGCTCGGCTGCTGCTTCAAGGTCGCCGCGCTGCAGGGCCGCCAGCGCCCGGGCGCGCGCCAGCTGGCCGCGCAGCTGTGGGCTGTCGCTGTGCTCCCGGGCCCGCTCCAGCAGCTTTTTCGCCCGTGCGGCGTCGATCTCGCCCAGATCCGGCGCCCGCTCCAGCCCCATGTCCAGCACCTGGCGCGCCTCCCGCGCCAGCGCCTCGGCATCCTGGCGGGCCCGAAGCTCCGCCGCCCACCACAGGCAGCCGGCGGCGACCGCCACGCCAGCCAAGCTGCAGATCACCCCGAAGATCCCTTGCCGATCCATACTTCCCGGTAGCTCCGGCCGCCCCGAGGGTCAATTTTTCGGCGCGCCTCCGGGTGGGAGGACCCGGGGTGCTTCCAAAATGCGCCCAAGTTGGGCTACCAATTGCGCCGATGAAGCGCTGGCTCGCGATCGGGGGAGGTCTGCTGTTGTTGGCCTGGAGTCCGTTCCTCTACACCGAGCTGACCCGAGAGCGGGTGGAGCCCAAGGGGCGGGATCTGCCGGCCGCGGCCTTTGATGAGGACGAGCCCGAGCCGGAGCTGGAGCCGGCTGACGAGGAAGAACTCGAAGGCGAGCAAGAGGACGAGCCCGCCGAGCCCGCCGAGCAGGCGGCGGCGGCCGAAGGCGAAGGCGAGCAGGCCGCCGAGCCTGAGCCCGCCGAGGCCGAGCAGCAGGTGGCGGTGCCCGAGCCTGCCGCCGAGGCCGAGTCGGCCGCCGAGGGCGACGAGCAGGCCGAGCGGCCCGCGGCCCCGGACATCCGCCTCTCGGGCCCCACCGGCGTGCTCAAGCAGGCCTTCGAGTCCGAGACCCGCGACGCCCTGTGGGCCCAGGGCGCCGAGGCCAAGCTCGGTCAGGTTCTCGACTTCCACGACGACGAGGAGATGCCCCAGGACTTCGTACAGGGCACCAGCTGTCGGCGCACGGTCTGCCGGGCGGAGCTGCGCTGGGCGCGCGAGCACAACGACTCCTACGTGAAAATCTACCAGGCGCTCGGGCAGCAGTACGGCAGCGAGATCGGCGTCGAACCGGTGATGGAGGCCGACGAAGAGGACCACTACCAGGTCTTCCTCTACGTGCTGCGCGACGGCTACTCTGCTGCCGATCTTGCGAAATGAGCGCCCGAGCCCCAAAGTAGCGCCCCCATGGTCGAACCCGAAGAGCTGGAAAAGAAGCTGCGCGAGGCCTTTCCCGGGGCCACGCTCCTCACGGTCGAGGACCTGACCGGAACCAAGGACCACTACAAGGCGGTCATCGTGGCGCCGGACTTCGCGGGCAAAAGCCGCGTGCAGCAGCATCAAATGGTCTATGCCGCGCTGGGCGCTTGGATGGCCGGCCCGGTGCATGCGCTGGCGCTCGAGACGCGCAGCGAGTGAGGTTGTAAACGATGGGCAAGGTCGCATTTATCTTCCCCGGACAGGGCGCCCAGAAAGTGGGCATGGGCAGGGCCGCATTCGACGAGACCGAGGCCGGTCGCGCGGCCTTCGAAGCGGCCGACGCCGCCCTGGGCGAGTCGCTGTCGGGGCTGTGCTTCGAGGGGCCCGAGGATCAGCTGCAGCTGACGGCCAACACCCAGCCGGCGATCCTGACCACCTCCATCGCGCTGTTGCGCGGCCTGGGGGCCGACTGCGACGTGGTGGCCGGTCACAGCCTGGGCGAGTACAGCGCCAACGTGGCCGCCGCCACGCTGGGCTTCGAGGACGCCGTGCGCCTGGTGCGCAAGCGCGGCCAGTTCATGCAGCAGGCGGTGCCGGTGGGCCAGGGCGCCATGGCGGCGGTGCTGGGCGGTGAGATCGCGGCCATCGAACAGGCCTGCGCCGAGACCGAAGGCGTGGTCGAGCCGGTCAACTACAACTGCCCCGGACAGCTGGTGATCGCCGGCGCGCGCGAGGCGGTGGAGCGGGCCGGCGCGCGCATCGCCGAAGCCGGCGCCAAGGTGCGCCCGCTGCCGGTTAGCGCCCCCTTTCACTCGAGCCTGATGCGCCCGGCCGAAGACGCCCTGTCGCCGCACCTGGCCGAGGCTGCCTTTGGCGAGCCCAGGGTGCCGATCTACGTCAACGTCGACGCCGCGCCCATCACCGCTGCCGCCGCCGCCCGCGATGCGCTCACGCGCCAGGTCAGCCGTGCGGTGCGCTGGGAGCAGACCATCGTGGCCATGATCGAGGACGGCGTCACGCTCTTCGTCGAGATCGGCCCCGGCCGCGCGCTGACGGGCATGCTGCGGCGCATCGACAAAAACGCGGCCAAGGCCAACGTCGAGGCGCCCAAGGACTTCGAGGCTGCGCGAGAGTCGATCGCGGCCCATCGCGGCTGACGGCAGGCCGCGTCGCCAGCCCTACTGATTGCGAGGCGCCTGCTTGGCGCTCAGTGAGATGCGCTTGCGATGCGGGTCCACCTCGAGCACGCGCACGCGCAGGGTCTGTCCCACGTGAACGACCTCCGCCGGATCGCGCACGAAGCGGTCGGCCAGTTGCGAAACGTGGCACAGGCCGTCCTGGTGCACGCCCACGTCGACGAAGGCGCCGAAGGCGGTGACATTGGTCACGACGCCTTCGAGCTCCATGCCGGGCTTGAGGTCGCTCAGGGTCGAGACGTCGTCTTTAAAGCGAGGCGCCTCGAAGTGGGCGCGGGGATCGCGTCCGGGCTTTTGAAGCTCGGCGATGATGTCTGCCAGGGTGTAGTCGCCGACGTTGGCGTCGCGGTAGCGGCTGGCATCGATGCGTTCGACCAGGGCCTGCCGGCCGACCAGTTGCTCGACGCGCACGTTCAGGTCCTTGGCCATGCGCTGCACCAGGGCGTAGCGCTCGGGGTGGACGGCGCTTTCGTCCAGGGGCTGCTTGCCGCCGCGGATCCGTAAAAAGCCGGCGGCCTGCTCGTAGGCCTTGGGGCCGAGCCCCTTGACCGCGCGCAGCTGCTGGCGCGTCTCGAAGGGGCCGCAGCCGTCGCGGTGTTCGACGATGCGCTCGGCGAGCTTGGGGCCGATGCCACAGACGTGCGAAAGCAGGCGCGCGCTGGCGGTGTTGAGTTCGACGCCGACCTGATTGACGCAGCTCTCGACCACCTCCGACAGGCGCCGGGCCAGAAGGCCCTGGTCCACGTCATGTTGGTACTGGCCGACGCCGATGGTCTTGGGGTCGAGCTTGACCAGCTCGGCCAGCGGATCCTGCAGCCTGCGACCGATGCTGATGGCGCCGCGCAGGGTGAGATCGAGGTCGGGAAACTCGCGGCGCGCGTCTTCGCTGGCCGAGTAGATGCTGGCGCCCGACTCGCTGACGCTCACGCACACGGGTGTAACTTCGAGTTTTGTGCCCGTTTCCTTGAGTGTGTCTTTGACGAAGCGCTCGGTCTCGCGCCCGTGGGTGCCGTTGCCGACCGCCACCGCTTCGACCCGATGCTTGGATAGCAGCGCTTCGAGCGTGGCCCTGGCCTCGCGCTGCTTGGCCTCGCCCTGGACCAAAAAGAGCGTGGCGAAGGCGACGGGCTTGCCGGTTTTGTCGAGCACGGCGCACTTGCAGCCGGTGCGCTGACCGGGATCGATGGCGAGCACCACGCGCTCGCCGAAGGGCGGCGCCAGCAGCAGCTGGCGCAGGTTCTTGGCGAAGACATCGACGGCTGCCGCGTCGGCATCGCGCTTGAGGCTGGAGCGGCATTCGCTCTGGGCGGAGGGGGCGAGCAGGCGCTTGAGGGCGTCTTCCACCATCGCCTCGAGCTGCCGGCGCCAGGGCGAGTCATTGCGCACGGGCACCCGCGATGCCGCAAAACGCTGGTGCCGTGCCAGATCGATCTCGAGCTTGGCCTGCAGCACGCCCTCGTTTTCGCCGCGCGCGATCGCCAGCAGGCGGTGGGAGGGCATGTCCTTGACGCGCCCGCTAAAGGCCGCGTAGTCATCGAACTTGGTACGTTCCTCGCGGTGGGCCTTGGTCTTTTTGACTTGCAGTTGACCGTGCTGGACATAGGCCTCGCGCAGGCGGGCGCGCAGGGTGGCTTCATCGGCGAGCCGTTCGGCGCAGATGTCGCGCGCACCGGCCAGGGCCGCATCCACATCGGGCACCTCGCGCTTGGGGTTGATGAAGGCGCGCGCTGCCCGCTCGGGTTGCTCCCTGTCCTGCCGCCACATCTGCAGCGCCAGCGGCTCGAGGCCCCGTTCCCGTGCGATGGTGGCGCGCGTTCGGCGTCGCGGTTTGAAGGGGGCGTAGAGATCCTCGAGCTCGGCGCGGGTGGTGGCAGCCCGCAGCTTTTTCGCCAGGGCGTCGGTGAGCTTGCCCTGGCCGTCGATCTCCTTTTCGATCGCGGCCCGGCGCGCGTCGAGGGCATCGAGCTGCTGCCGTCGCTCGTCGATGGCCCGCAGCTGCACCTCGTCGAGCCCCTCGGTGGCTTCCTTGCGGTAGCGGGCGATGAAGGGCACCGTGGCGCCTTCTTCCAGCAGCCTGAGCGCGGCGGCCACGGCCTGGGCCGGAAGCGCGAGGGCTGAAGAGATCAGAGCCTGATGGCGGGTTGCGGTGGGGGCGACTGCCATGGTGGCGTAGTACTATCACCGTGGATCGCTCGCCAGTTCCGGGGCCGGGTTTGCGATGGGGTTATTGATGGAACATTCCCAGGGCTTGCTGGCGTTCGGCGGAAAGATAGGTCTGCACCCACTCGTGCATGGCCTGGTTGCCGTTGCGCGTCGTGACGAACTCTCTCCAGGCGAACTCGAGCTGACGGTCATCCATGCCACTGGCCCAGCCGAAGAGCTGCTCGGGTGGGATGCCGCCAGCTGCGCCCCCGTGGGCGACCTCGGCCAAGGATTGGTGTCCTATCCACCGAATGAAGTCGGTCATGATGCCAGCTTGCGTGTATATCGCGATGGCGTCTTCATCGGACGAACCTTGATCGAAGGGCGCAACCATGTCCTCGAGGGGAATGTCGCCCTGGGCTTCGTCTGCGGCCCATCTGGCCATCCATGACACATCGTCCGAGTAGTGCATGGCGGCGCCTTCGTGCAACCACATCGGCAGTTCTCGATGGTCGGCTAGAGCATGGTGGATGTACTCGTGTGCGAGGCATTTCGGCCAGTCAGTTCGATCGAATACGAGGTGGATACGGCCATCGTAGAAACTCACAGTCAGCGGGTGTGCGCATGTGGCTGCACGAAGACGTTCGACATCGGCATACACGACAATCGTCGGAGGTGAGGTGGAAATTCCCAAAGCGTTCTTCGCGACCCTTGTTTGCATCTGCGTCATCCGAGCCAGTATGGAAAGGTCGGCGTCATTGCGGAGACCGCCGCCGAGCGGGCGCGGATTTTGCCGCCGGGGCTGGGTTTCGGTTGCCACAGGGACCAGAATGACATATCATTCCGTTTTATGGCGACCCTGAAGCGAAGCGGCCAAGACCGCGCAACCCGCCGGCGGGCGCAGATCCTCGACGCGGCCTACCGGGTCTTCGCCGACAAGGGCTTCGCCGAGGCCACCATCGCCGACATCGCCCGGGATCTCGGCGTCGGCCACGGCACCTTCTATCGCTACTTCCAGAACAAGCACGACATCTTCGACCACGTGGTCGACGAGGTGATCGGGCGCGTGACCGGGGCCATCGCCGACGAGTCGCCCACGGCCACCGACTGCCTGGCCGACTACCGCGCCCAGGTCCGCCGCATCGCCGAAAAGCTCCTGGGCCTGCTCGACGCCGACCGGCGCGCCGCCAAGCTGCTCTTCGTCGAAGCCTGGGGCGTCAGCCCGGCGCTCGACCGCAAGATGCAACAGATGTGGCGCCTCTTCGGTCAGGTCACCGCCGCCTACCTCGAAAACGGCAAGCAGAAGGGCTTTTTGCGCGCCGACCTGGACACCGAGACCACGGGATTGGCGGTCAACGCCATGATCTTCGAGGGCGGGCGCCAGGTGGTGCTCGCCGAGGGTGCATCCGGCCCCGGTTCGCCGGAGCACGTGCCCTTGCCGCCGCGGCAGCGCTGGATCGACGGCGTCACGGCGCTGATGTTCGACGGCATTCGCGGCGACTGAACTCAAAGTCAAGTGCAAGCCGGGCGTGGTTCGCCAAGGCGGGTTGGAGGCGAGAAATGGTACAGGTCGATGTCTTTTGGTCCTACGGAATCGGGGCGGGTTTCGCCTACGCGGCGCAGAAGCAGCTGGCCGACAAGCCACCCACGCGCGAAAACGGCGGCTTGCTCGCAAACCCCTACTTCGCGCGCAACCTGCTCTACCTGGCCTGCTTCTTCGGCCCCAGCGGCATCTACCTGCTGTGGCAGTTCACCAGCTGGGAGACCATGCACGCGCTGGACAAGACCATGCCCGCCTGGCTGGTCACGACCTTTGCCATCACCAACGTCACCCAGGGGTTACTCGGGTTCTGGGTGACCTATCGGCTGGCCCAGGCGCGCAGACGTTACCTGGCCTTCCTGCAGCCGCTCATCGGCTACTTCATGATGTTCTTCGTGCTGGTGCACGGCTGGGACGGCAAGGGATACCAGCGCTTCTTCTCCCAGTCGCGCGAGGAATTTCTGGCCTGGACCCCGGCCAGCGTCGTCGACTGGCTGGTTTCACCCGTGGCGCTGACGTTGCTGGCGATGGGCGTTGTGCTGATTCCCGTCATGGTCGGCTGGATGGCGCGCTGGCTGGTCGAGGGGCAGCGCCTGCTGCGGGCCGAGCGCATCGAGGCGACGATGCAAGCGGGCGAAGGCGAGCGCCGCTCCCGTTCCGTGCCGAGCCGGCGCTACAGCACGGTGCAGCTTGCGGCGATCATGCTGACGCTGATCTTCGGCGTTGTGCTCGGCACCGCGATCCTCGCCAGCGTCCTGGTTCACCAGCTCGGTTGGGCGCTGGGATTGATCGCATTTGGCGTGCTCGGCACCCTGGCCATCTTCGGCAAGACCGGGCTTCTGCACGCCCTGTGGAGGCGCCTGGACCCGCTGCGCGACCTGGCGCTAGCGGCCGGCCCGTCAACTGCCAGAACGGCCCAGTCGCGGGCAGCCTGAGCACTCCCGCGCGTCAGACCGGCGCAAGCAAGCGCACCAGCGCCTCTTGCACCCAGTCCACCACCTCGCAGAATGCCACCTCGAATACCACGTCCTCGCTGCGCAGCTTGATCTCGGCCACGCCCCTGGCGACGCCGCGGCTGCCGACGGCAATGCGGATGGGGCAGCCGATCAGATCGGCGTCCTTAAACTTCAGGCCCGCGCGCTCGTCGCGATCGTCGAGCAGAACCTCGACGCCGGCCTGCTGCAGCGCGTCGTAGAGCCCCTCGGCCGCGGCGATCACCGCGTCCTTGGCCTGAAGCCACAGCAGGTGCACCTGGTAGGGGGCGAGCGCGGCGGGCCAGATGATGCCGTCTTGGTCGTGATGTTGCTCGATGGCGGAGGCCGCGGTTCGTGCGATGCCGATGCCGTAGCAACCCATCTGCATCGGTTGCGAGTGGCCTTCGGCGTCCCGGTACTCGCAACCCATGGCCAGCGAGTACTTGTCGCCGAGTTGAAATACGTGTCCAACCTCGATGCCGCGGTGCGCTTCGAGTCCGGCCCCGCACTCGGGGCAAAGGTCGCCGTCGCGGGCGGCGCGCAGGTCGGCCCAGGCCGTGGGTTCGAAGTCGCGCCCGGGCTGCACGTGAATCAGATGGGTGTCGGCCCGGTTGGCGCCGGTGACGGCGTCTGCGACATGGCGTACCGCGTGATCGCCGAATGTCCGCACACCGCCGAGACCCACCGGCCCCGCGAAGCCGACGGGAGCGCCCGTGACTTCGCGCACCGTGGCCTCGTCGGCGGTTTCGACGGCGCTCGCTCCGAGGGCCTTTCGCAGCTTGGCTTCGGCCAACTCGTGATCGCCGCGCAAGAGGGCCGCCACCGGCTCACCGTCGGCTACATAGACCAGGGTCTTGACCATGCGCTCGGCTGGGGTGCCGAGAAAGTCCGAGACTTCGTCGATCGTGCGTCGCCCCGGCGTCTCGATCGCTTCGTAGGGTGCTCCATTGTCGGCGTTGGCGTTGGCGTTGGCGTTGGTGCTGCCGGGATCGGGGCTCTTGATGGCGCAGAGCTCGACGTTGGCCGCGTGTCCGCAATCGGCGCAGGCGAGGATGGAGTCCTCGCCGCTGTCGGCCAGCACCTGAAACTCGTGACTGAGCGAGCCGCCGATGGTGCCGGTGTCGGCCAGCACCGCCCGGAAGCGCAGGCCGCAGCGGCTGAAGATGCGATGGTAGGCCTCGTACATCACCTGATAGCTCGCGCGCGCCGCGTCGGCATCCACGTCGAAGCTGTAGGCATCCTTCATCGCGAACTCGCGCACGCGCATCACCCCGAAGCGCGGCCGCAGCTCGTCGCGAAACTTGGTCTGGATCTGAAACAGGCAAAGCGGCAGCTCGCGGTAGGAGCGCACCTCGCGGCGCACCAAATCGGTGACGACCTCTTCATGGGTGGGGCCGAAGCAAAAGGCCGTGCCCTTGCGATCCTCGAAGCGCAGCAGCTCCGGCCCAAATGCATCCCAGCGCCCCGACTGTTGCCACAGCTCGGCCGGGATCGCGCACGGCATGCGCAGCTCCTGGCCACCGGCGCGCTCCATCTCCTCGCGCACGATGCGCTCCAGCTTCTGCAGCACGCGCAGACCCAGCGGCAAGAAGTTGTAGACCCCCGCTGCCAGTCTGCGGATCATGCCCGCGCGCGCCATCAGAATGTGGGAGGCGACCACGGCATCGCCGGGCGCTTCCTTGAGGGTGGGGATCAGAGCTTTGCTTTGCCGCATGGGACGCGCCCGGAGGTACAGGGGGCACGGCCGCCCCACGCTGCAGGGCTCGGTGGCGGACCGCAGCGTGGGGTAGCGTGACCGTGGCGGGCGGCAGGCGCAAGCATTGGCACCCACCGCCCTCGAATCAGCGTCGGCCGCAGGCACTCGCCAGGTCGATCTCCACGCGTCGCGGAGGGGCGAATGCGAAGGGGCGCCGGTCGGGCTCTTCGAAGCAGAACCGTTTTGGCTGCAGGTCCACATGCAGCGAAGCTTGGTCGGCTTCAAATGGAATCCGCACAATGTATTGGTCTGCGTCCGCCGCGACGTCGGTCCATACGGTGACGTCATCGGAAGCGCCGGCTTCCATCGAGACCCCCTCCAGTTCGGAGGACTCCGAGATTCCACGGGCCTGTCCGTCGTGGCTGAAGCCGACGTCAAAGCGCACGTCGTCGCGCCCGGGTACGTTTCCGAAATCGTTTCGGTATTGCCACCGGATTTCGACCGCTGCCGCCGCGCACAGGACTTCGACCTCGGGCTCGCTGTGAAGCTGCTTGGGGATCGGACACTCGGTGATCGCGGCGATGGTGTGCTCTGCTCTGGAAAACGCGTCTCGAGCCAGGTCCAGTGGGCCGCCGTGCGGTGGCATCCACGCCCGCGTGACCTTTGGGTTGTCCTGCATCATCGTGGAAAGGTGCTTGCTGGCGACGTTGAGGTCGAGTGCGTCGCGAGCCAGGGTCTCCGAGTATTCATTGGCCAGCGCATGGCAGCCCGCGGCACAGCTGGTTTCGTGCGATGAAAGGCGCAAGCGCTCTCGGAACGGAATGTCATAGGACTCGGGGCGCTGACCGGTTCGCTGTTTGACCTGTCCGAGGGTTTCGTTGTGCACATAGGACGAACCGATCGGTCGATACTGACGTCGCAGAAGTCTTCCGTCGGCGCCGATGATTTCCTCTTCGGTATCCGCCGTGCGACCCGCCCCCAGTGCGGTCGGTAACATCGTCTTGTGCAGCGGGTCGGTGGGCCGAATGAAGCGTGCGGCCATCACCTCGTCGAGCTCGAAACCCGCAAGGTCGACGGGATAGTTACCTTGGGTCAACACCGGTCGCATGTAGCTCGGCTGAAGCCAGGGCGTGAGGACCCAGGGATCGTTGTTCGGGTGACAGGAAACGCAGGAACCCGGCATTTCACGCGGAGGCAGCCATGGCTCGAGGTCTTCACCGCTATCAGCATCGCCGCTCAGGCGCGGTAGCACCAGGGGGGATTCTGGATCTGGATTGGAGGCGAAGAAGAAGCACATTTCGCCGGTGATTTCGTTGGCACCGATCAGGCCGGCACCGATGAAACGGTCGTAGGAGGGGTTATCCCGGGCCACGCCGCGCCCGAGCGAGACCCACTGTACGTTTGGGTTGTCGGGGTTCTCGCATTGCACCAGGACCGATCCAACCGAGCAGGCGAAGTCTCCGCCGAGGCTCGGAAAATCGCAGGTGTAGCGATTGGCATCGCGGCGCTCGGCCAGCAACGCGTCGTCGTCGTGGTTGTCGTCGAATGCCAGCAGACGACCGTTGTAGAAGACGGGGATCTTGGTCAGCTTGCAGCCCGGCGTCGGCTTCGCGGGGTCAAAGCTGATTTCCGGAATCGGTCCCAGGACCGCCTCGCACTGGGCGGCGTAGGCTGCCAGATCGCCTTCGTCGTCGACTGCGGCGGGCTGACTGCTTCGATGGGATGCGCGAGCGCCTTGGTCGGACGTTTGTGCGAACTGGAGCTGTCCCTCTTCTGCACGGTTGCAGGCCGTCAAGAGGAGCAGGCAGCTGAGGAATGAACGCCGAAATATATTCGCTGGAACGATGGCTGGTGTCATGAAATTAGCTCACAGTTGAGTTTCGAGGCGACGTGACAAACGCACGCTCCCGCCGTGTTTCACGGGTAAAGCCCCAAGGACGACGAGCCCCCTCGGGAGCAACGCCCGTTGCTCACGCCTTCCTCTATGTTTTCGATCTGTCGCGATCGGTCTCGACCGACCGCCCCTCGTCGCGATTGCGTACCGCAGCCAACCTACGCCGAGTGATCGTTGGCTTTAAGAGAGAAAAGCACGCCTCGGTGCTGAGTCCAGTTGGCGCACTGACGCGTTTTGGCTATTCGCCAGCTTGCTCCTTCTGTGCCGTGGTGGGTATCGGCTGGCAAGCAAAGCAAAAACTTTGCCATCGAGAAATCGGCCCAAGTTCTTCCATGGAGGCCACGCGATGGAGGCGATTGGCCGGCAACAATGGCCTGCTTCGGTCAACAGTTGCCGCAGCAAGGCGACTCTTGCTCCCTCGAACGCCCAAAGTCGACGCTCTCGGTGGCTGGTGTCAGACCATCGCAGGCGTCTCCCGCGCCTGACCCCGGGTGCGCCATCCGACTCCGCTGCGCCGGCGTTGGCCAAGACCAGCCCCGGGCTATTGCCCCGCGAACCGCTCCGCGATCGCGGCAACCGTGATGTCGAGCTTTGGCTCCGGGCCCACGTCGCGCAGGATGGCCTGGAGCACGACCTCGGATCCCGGCGCGATCACATTGAAGTGGTCACCCCCGGCGACCTTCAGGAATTGCAGCGGAGCCGAGCCGCGGCGGTTCATCAGTTGCTGGCACGACACGGCGTTTCCCGCCGTGGCTCCCTCGATCAAGAATGTGGGCGTGCGGATTTCGTGGACGAACTCGATGGGACTGCGCAGGCGCGCCTCGAGCCCCTCGGTCGATGGCGGAAGGCAGCTGATGTCTCCGTAGTTGCGAGGATCGCTGACCGGGCCGAAGGCGAAAACCGCACGAAAATCGGCACTGCTGGCCGCGACCAGCAGTGCCATCGTGGCGCCGGTGCTGTGGCCCCCGAGATAGATGCGGTCGGGGTCCACGTCGGCGCGGCTCTTCAGGTAGGCCAGGGCGGACAGCACGTCATCCACCTCGCCGAGAAAGCATTCGTTGCGACCGGGGTTTTCGTTGGAGCCGCGCAGCGAGGGCTTCATCAGCACGAGATCGGGGTGGTGGAAGGTCATGGCGGACTGATCGTTTTCGCGTGGTCCAGGCGTCCACGATCCGATGTTCCAGTCGAACCCCCCGGCGATCCAGATGAGGGCGGGCCGATGGGTCCCTTCCACGGGCGGCGTTACGTAGGCGGCATTGGCCCCCAACGGCGCCGCGTAGTGCACCAGCTCGAATAGCTCCGGCGGTGGTCGAGGCGCAGCCCAGCGCTCGGTGTCGGAAAAGATCCGGGTCTCGAAGCCGGCCCGCAGTCGCGCGAGCTCGAAGCGGGTATCGACCGCCACGGCACGAGGTCCGGGCAGCTCCTGGCCACTGCTGTCGGCGGCCCTGGCCATGCCGCCTCCGCCGCCCCGGCGGCAGCCGTGGGACGACCAGTAGGCGCTGGCGATCAGGAGCAGCAGGCCAGCGTTGTATAGGATTGGTCGCTTCTTCATCGAAACCGGACCAGGGTAGACGCCAGCCGCGGTGAACGTCGAGATCGCGGGTTGGGGGCCCAGGTGGGCGCGCGCCCGGGCGGTCGAAGGGTGATGCCGAGCATGGTGCTGGCCCCGGAGCCTGTCGCCGGTCCCCGCAGATGGCACGCACATGCGGGTGGGCGGGCAGCAGCTCCGCCGGTGACCGGCGAGGCGATCTGACCCAGCGGTGGGTGGCAGCGGCAATTGTGGACGACTTTGCCGAGACCGAGGGTTCGGTGCCAGGCTCTCAGGGCCCCCGGCCGTTGCCGCCGTCGTTGCCGCCGTCGCTCCAAATTTCCGCCAAATGAGGCCCGATGTCGGGAAAACCCCCCCTGCGCCGGGCGCTTCCCACCCGCCCGCTGTTCGCGCGGAGCTACGATTGACACTTGGGGGGGCCTCGGCTAAGTAGCCGCCCGGCTGCGCGCCGCCGCCGCCGCCGAGCTTTACAGGTCGTCTCGGCTCGTGGCGACGCCGCGAGACGCGGCGAGTTTTTCAAGCGCGTTGGAGGATTCTCCCGATGGTTGATCAGTTGATTTTGACCGCCCCGGCCGCGGGCGTGTTGGCGTTGCTCTTCGCGTTCATCAAGGCTTCGTGGGTCAAGAAGCAGGACGCTGGCACCGACGAAATGAAGGAAATCGCCGCGGCGATTCAGGAGGGCGCCATGGCCTTCTTGGGGCGCGAGTACAAGGTGCTGTCGATTTTCGTCGTGGTCGTGGCGGCGCTGCTCGTGGTGGCCAATATGAGCGGTGAGGGGCGCAGCCCCCTGATCGCCCTTTCGTTCGTGCTCGGCGCCGTGGCCTCCGGTCTGGCGGGCTACGCCGGCATGAAGGTGGCGACCAACGCCAACGTGCGCACCACCGCCGCCGCCCGTAACAGCCTCTCGGAGGCCCTCAACGTGGCCTTTTCCGGCGGCACCGTGATGGGCATGACGGTGGTCGGCCTGGCCCTGGTGGGTCTGGGCCTGCTCTTTTTCGTCTACAAGGGCATGTTCCCGGAGCTGGGCACGACGCTGAACGTGATCACGGGCTTTTCCATGGGCGCTTCGTCGATTGCGCTCTTTGCCCGCGTGGGCGGCGGCATCTACACCAAGGCGGCCGACGTCGGCGCCGACCTGGTGGGCAAGGTCGAGAGCGGACTGCCCGAGGATGACCCCCGCAATCCGGCGGTCATCGCCGACAACGTGGGCGACAACGTGGGCGACGTGGCCGGCATGGGCGCCGACCTCTTCGAGTCCTACGTGGGCGCCATCGTCGGCGCCATGGTGCTGGGCCTTGGCTTCGAGGCCGTCAGCAGCGGTGCCAACCTCGGCCCCGTGGTCCTGCCCCTGGTGGTCGCCGCCGGCGGCATCATCAGCTCCATCATCGGCACCTTCTTCGTGCGCACCAAGGAGGGCGGCAATCCCCAGCACGCCCTGGACACGGGCGCGTTCGGCGCCGCTGGCGTGATGGCGCTGGCCACCTTCGGCATCGCCAACATGATGTGGCCCAAGGAGGGCACCGGCGACGTCACCTCCACCGACGTGGGCATCGCCACCGTCATCGGCCTGGCCACCGGCGTCGCCGTCGGCCTCATCACCGCCTATTACTGCTCCATGGAGAAGCCGCCGGTCGACAGCATCGCCGAGCAGTCCAAGACCGGCACCGCCACCAACATCATCGCCGGTCTCGGCGTCGGTATGCAGTCGACGGCCTGGCCGATCATGGTGATCGCCGCCGGTGTGGTCGGCGCCCACGCCTTTGCCGGACTCTACGGCGTGGCCATCGCCGCCCTCGGCATGCTCTCGACCACCGGCATCCAGCTGGCGGTCGACGCCTACGGCCCGGTGGCGGATAACGCCGGCGGCATCGCCGAGATGAGCCACCAGGACCCCAAGGTCCGCGAACGCACCGACAAGCTCGACGCCGTCGGCAACACCACCGCCGCCATCGGCAAGGGCTTCGCCATCGGCTCGGCCGCCATGACCGCCTTGGCCCTGTTTGCGGCCTTCCGCCAGCAGAGCGGTATCACCGGTATCGACATCGCCAAGCCCGAGGTCATGGCCGGCATGTTCGTCGGCGCCATGTTGCCCTTCCTGTTTTCATCGATGGCCATGAACGCCGTCGGCGAGGCCGCCATGGACATGATCCAGGAAGTGCGGCGTCAGTTCCGCGAGATTCCGGGCCTACTCGAAGGCAAGGCCAAGCCCGACACCGCGCGCTGCGTGGACATCTCCACCTCGGCTTCCATCAAGCGCATGATGCTGCCCGGTGCCCTTGCCGTGGTCACTCCCGTGGTGGTCGGCTTCGTGATGCGCGCTGAGGCCCTGGGCGGGCTGTTGGCCGGCGTTACCGTGTCCGGCGTCTGCATGGCCATCTTCATGTCCAACGCTGGCGGTGCCTGGGACAACGCCAAGAAGAGCTTCGAAGGCGGCGGCTACAAGATGAAGGACGGCAGCGTCCACCCGAAGGGCAGCGAGGCCCATAACGCCGCCGTCGTGGGCGACACCGTGGGCGACCCCTTCAAGGACACCGCCGGCCCCTCGCTCAACATCCTGGTCAAGCTGATGGCCGTCGTCTCGCTCGTGATCGCACCGCTGATCGCGGTCTGAGCCGGGCGTTCTCCAGCGGGTTGACCTCGCAGCCTGCCGGCGTGCTACTGCGCGCCCGGCAGGCGTGTTGCGAGTAGACCAGGGCTGCAGGCGCCGGGGCGCGCTCGATGGCGGCTCAGGCCGAGCGCGCGGCGCTCAGTTGGGGGCCGGGTAGCCGCCAAGGCCAAAAGCCGCTTGCAGGCAGGCCTGCAGCGGCTTCAGGGGGTGATTGGTGTCAGCCGCCAGCGGGCAGCTGTCGGGGGCTCAAAGCCCAATGTCGCGCAGCAGGTTGTCGGCTTCCATACCGTGCAGCGCGCCGGACTCGTAGTCCTCTTCTTCGTCGGTCCCGGTCAGCTCGCAGAGATACCGGGTCAGTGTCGTGATGTTCGAACGCGCCCGGACGGCACCGGCCTCGACCTGCTCCTCGAAAAACTCCTCGATGTCGCAGGTGAGCTGCTCCAGGGCGTCGGCGTCGAGCCGGTAGCTCGCGAAGGTTCGGTCGTCCTCGATCTCATGCGGGGAAATGCAGAGGTGGTCCGCAAGCCACTCTTGAAGCCATTCTTTGATTTCTTCTCGCGTCATAGCCCGCTCCCAAGTCGGTCCAAAAGTTCCAATTCAAGACTTATCCGGACGATCATTGATCCTGCCGGAATCCGATTTCAACATAAAAATGCAATCACACCAAACTCGAGGCATGTGGGTTTCAAACCTGAAAGTAGGTTTTCCCGTGTTGTCGTCATGCCCCGTCGCCAATCGTCAGTAACTTCCCACAAGGTATGCAAGTATTCGCAATTGAAGGGTTTTTTTAGATCCATGCGGCGCGGCTTGCAAGCGCTAAATTGGAGGTTTTCCACGTATTGTCCACGCTTGGGCCCCGCGGAGCGCATCGATCTTGCACACCGCCCATTTCCATTCCGCACGAAATCGAGCTGACTCCGCAACGGATCGGCGTGTGAGCGGCATTGATCCCAACGACCGCCATGCTGTGGAATGTCCCCCCCAACTACTTCGTAGAGCTTTTTCCCCAGAAGCTGTCCTGGCTCGGCCATGGCACCGCGTCTTTGCAGGTGGGGTCGTGGCACGAGGGCAAGCAGAGCGCCCACAGCGGTTGGCATGCGCTGGCGCTGTGCATGGGCCAGCGCACCCTGGGTGTCACGCCGCTACCCCAGTCGCCGTAGCGCGCCGCGGCGATAGAAGAGCCACAGGCAGGACAGGGCCAGCCAGAAGTTCTGCCCGCCCAGGCGGCGCCCCACGGCGCAGTCGAGGCCGCCGTCGTCTGCGATGCTGCCGCCCGCACTGCCGTCGTTCGTGGGGGCAGCGGCCTGGCTGCGCTCGGCGTTGAGTTCGGCCACCGCCGCGTCAATGCGCGCTGAAGCGCTGCTGACCAGATGTGGCTGACCGCGCTCGGGCAGCATCTCGATGCGCTCGGCATAGGGCAGGGGCCGGTCGGTGCCGGGCCAGGGTTCGAAGGGGCCCGGCTCCAGCAGCTGGCGGCCGTCGGGCAGGTGAAAGGTCGCCTTGCCCATGCAGGGAACGACGCGTTCGGCCCAGCGCTCGCGGTCCACGTCGGGCAGCTCGCTCTGCAGGTGGAAGACCGGGTCGACGGTCATCTCCTCGGGAGAGATCAGCGTCATCATGCGCGTGAGATAGGGGTGGCGTTCGAGCAGCGCCCGCGCCTGTGCGCCCGGCGTCACGATGCGGGCCTGGTAGTCCTCGGCGAAGGCTTCGGTGTCGAAGTCTGTCGCGGGGCTCGAGTCTTCGATGCACTCGGCGCAGGCGTAGAAGCGCCGCTCGTCCTGGGCCTGGGGGGCCGGCAGGTGTCGCTGTAGGAGCGGCAGCAGCAGCGGATGGGAAAAGCTGCAGGCGCCGCTGCTGCAGTCGGCCAGGCCCTGGGCTTGCAGCTCGGCGAGCACGCCCGCGGCGCCGAGCCCCGCGAAGGCCTCGGCGTTCCAGGCGTCGTCGAAGACGCGGCCCCGGTCGACGACCGCACTGTTGCCGGCGTACTCCGTTACGAAGCCGAGTCCGTCGCCGGTCTCGTCGACCGCCCGCGATACCACCGACTCGTAGTTGGTGACCAGACTCGGCCAGTGCAGTCTGAGTTGGTTGAGTTCCACGTGGCGGAAGTTGCTCGGCACCGCTCGCCCCTCTCCGAGGATCAGCACCCGTACGCGCATGTCGGTGGTGGCCGCCACAGCTGTCAGTTGAAGCGGGATGGCCGGACGCGTGCCGCGGTAGCGAAAGACCACAGGATGGATCTCTTGCACGCCGGCCCCAGGCCGCAGTCTGAGGGCCGCGAAGACCGCCCCCTGACGTACGTAGGGCTCGAGTAGCTCGGCGCTGCGCTCGGGCAGGTCGAAGGCATTTTCGTCGAGCCAGCCGACCAGCTCGTCGACGCCCGTGGGCTCGAGCAGCGTGACCTCGAAGCTGCCCACGGTGCGCCCGATGGCGTCGTCCATGCCCTCGCTCTCGGCGCTCGCCTGGCCGGCGCCGCCGGCTGTGTCCAGGTCGTCGAAGGAGCCGCCGCAGCCCTGGTCTTCGCGGGTGTCTTCGCTACCGTCGCAGTGCATCACCGTGGTGCGCAGGCCGAAGATCGGACGACTGGCTTCGAGCAGGGCGCGGAAGAGGGGCTCGGAGCCCACCGTGATCTCGGGCTCGGCCGGCAGTGGAATCAACCAGGCAAGGCGTTCGGGGTCGCCCTGGTAGCGAATCTGGACGTGGGCCTCCATGTACTCGCCGTCGGCGACGAAGAGCACGTTCTCGCCGCTCTGATCTACGGTCATTGGAGTGGGCCCGGGGGAGGCGGGACGATCACAGAACGTTCCGCCGCAGGCTCGCGTCTCGGCCGGGGCCGACAACAGGGCGACCCCGAGGGTCAAAGTTAAGATAAGCCAAGTTTTCAAGTCACACCTCGTTCGATCCAGCCCAGCCGGCCCAACCCGACCGTCTCGGCCCGAACGCTGCTTCCGGATGAGCAATGGGCGTGCCACGGGCGTTTCGCCGGGTAATTGGCGGTGTGCCCCGACGCCTACCCTGACAGACGAGTCACAGTGGCCTCGCCCGCGGTTGCGACAGAAATGTCAGGGCAAAGGCATCCGCGCGCGCCGTTCGGCGATCACCGCCACCAGCAGTGCTCGCGCTCCGGCCTGGTCGCGCCCCACCAGCAGATCGAGTTCGGACTCCAGGTCGCCGAAGGCGCTGGCGATCAGCGAGGCGCGCGAGATGGGGAAGGGGAGATGCCCGCGGTGGACCAGCCGGAGCAAGCGCAGCAGCTGCTCGGTTGGGACCGCTGAGAGACCGCGCGCCTGGAACATGGCGCGCACGCTGCCACGGGCCCGGGCCCCTTTCAATCGTTTCGCCCGTCAGGGAGCGGCGACCATGGACGCGCCGGCTCCCAGGAGTATTCTTCGCCGGCCATGGCCAAGAAACCCAAGCACGCCATCTCCCCCACGCGAGCCGAGAACTATCCCGAGTGGTACCAGCAGGTGATCAAGGCGGCCGACTTGGCCGAGTCCTCGCCGGTGCGCGGCTGCATGGTGATCAAGCCCTGGGGTTACTCCCTGTGGGAGCAGATGCAGCGGGTGCTCGACGGCAAGTTCAAGGAGACGGGCCATCAAAACGCCTATTTCCCCATCTTCATCCCCAAGAGCTTCCTGGAAAAAGAAGCCGAGCACGTGGAGGGCTTCGCCAAGGAATGCGCCGTGGTCACCCACCACCGGCTGGAGCAGGGCGAGGATGGAAAGCTGGTGCCGGCTGGCGAGCTCGATGAACCGCTGATCGTGCGCCCCACCTCCGAGACCATCATCGGCGCCATGTTCGCCAAGTGGATTGGCTCCTACCGGGACCTGCCGCTGCTCATCAATCAATGGGCCAACGTGGTGCGCTGGGAGATGCGAACCCGGCTGTTTCTGCGCACGGCGGAGTTTCTGTGGCAGGAGGGCCATACCGCCCATGCCAGCGCCGAGGAGGCCCAGGCCGAGACCCGGCAGATGCTCGAGGTCTACGCCGAGTTCGCCGAAAACACGATGGCCATGCCCGTGATCAAGGGCGAGAAGTCCGAGAGCGAACGCTTCCCGGGCGCCGTCTCCACCTTCACCATCGAGGCCATGATGCAGGACCGTAAGGCCCTGCAGGCCGGCACCTCGCACTTCCTGGGCCAGAACTTCGCGCGCGCCCAGGAGATCCGCTACCAGAGCGAGGCCGGCCAGCTGGAGTACGCCTGGACCACCAGTTGGGGCGTCTCCACGCGCCTCATCGGCGGCCTGATCATGACCCACGCCGACGACGACGGCCTGATCGTGCCGCCGCGCCTTGCGCCCACCCATGTGGTGATCATGCCGATCACCGCCCGCGCCGATGATCCCGAAGCCGTGCTGGCCCACTGCCACAAGCTGCGCGACGATCTACGCGCGCGGCGCTACGACGATCGCCGCATCGAAGTTGAGGTCGATACGCGCGATATGCGCGGCGGCGAAAAGAACTGGGGCTGGGTCAAGAAGGGCGCACCGCTTCGGCTCGAGGTCGGACCGCGCGACATCGAGGCCGGCACCGTCTTCGTCGGGCGCCGCGACAAGCCCGCCGGCGAACGCGAGAGCATCCCGCGCGACCGCTTCGTCGACGGCATCGAGGCCCAGCTCGATAGCATCCAGGACGGGTTGCTCTCCCGAGCCCGCGCCTTCCGCGACGAACACACGCGCGAAATCGACGACCGCGATGCCTTCTACGACTTCTTCACGCCCGAAAACGCCGAGCAGCCCGAGGCCCACGGTGGCTTTGCGCTCAGCCACTGGTCGGGCGATGCCGAAGTCGAAGAACGCCTCAAGGTCGACCTGGGCGTGACCCTGCGCTGCATTCCCGTCGATGGTGACGCCGAAGCGGGCACGTGTCCGTTTTCGGGCAAGCCCTCGCCGCGCCGTGTGGTCTGGGCCAAGGCCTATTGAGCGCTGTGCAGCCGCCGGGTGGCCACAGCGTCGACATCCTGCTCGGCAGCTTCAATGGCGAGGCCTTCCTCGGAGCGCAGCTGCAGTCGATCGAAGCCCAGAGCTTCTCGCAATGGCGTCTGATCGCGCGCGATGACGCCTCCAGCGATGGCACCGTCGCGTTGCTGGAGGACTTTCGCGCGCGCCATCCCGGGCGCGTGCAGCTGTTGCGCGACGACGACGGTAGGCTGGGGGCGGTGGCAAACTTCGGCCGCCTGCTGCAGCACAGCGACGCGCCCTACGCGGCCTTCTGCGATCAGGACGACGTTTGGATGGCCGACAAGCTCGCGCTAGGCCTCGAGTGCATGGGCGCCCTGGAGGCCCGGCACGGCAGCGAGCGGCCGCTGTTGGTCTTCAGCGACCTGGAAGTGGTCGACCGTCATCTGGAAACCGTGGCGGCTTCGCTTTGGTGCCGCAAGCAGCTGCGCCCCGAGCGCAGTAGGGAGCTGGGGGCGCTGCTGGTGGACAACGTCGTGACCGGCTGCACCACGCTGATGAACCATGAGTTGGTGAGGCAGGCGAGCCCGATCCCCGAGGGCGTGCTCTTCCACGATTGGTGGGTGGCGCTGGTGGCAGCGGCCCTGGGCCGCAGCGCCTGGATCGAGCGGGCGACGGTGCGTTACCGGCAGCACGGGTACAACGCGGCCGGGGCGGGTGCGCTGCACCTGCGTCGCGTGCCCGAGCTACTCTATCGGGCGGCATTCGACGCCCCTGCGGTCCGAGCGAAGATCCGCACGCAGTTCGAGCAGATGCGAGTCTTCGCCGAGCGCTACCGCGACCAGCTGGACGACGGGCAGCGGCGGCTCATCGAGCGCCTGTTGACGATCCCGGACTCGAAGCTCTTCGGCCGGGCCGTCACCTACGCCCGCTGCCGCGCGCTGCCCAATAGCCCCTTGCACGCCCTGGGCCTGGTCGTCATGTCCGGCGACGGGCGATAGCCCTCAGCTGGCCTTGGACACGCCCGCCATGTGCTCGCCGTACTTGGTGTCGATGCCCTTGATGTGGGAGGTCAGCCAGAACTTCAGAAAGTTCAGGAACTTCTCGGGCACCTCGCCGGTCTCGGCGATGGCGTCGGCGTACTCGCTGTAACTCCTGAGCAGGTTCTTGTGGATCTGCTTGTGGTTCTGGCGCCCGGGAAAGTCTACCGAGTCCATGTAGGCTTCTTCGTGGGCAAAGTGCTCCACCACGTAGCTGCCCAGGGCGTCCAGGGCGCCGCGGATGGCGTCGGCCGAGCTGCCGTGGGCGGCGTCGTAAAACGCGTTCATGCGATCGATGAGTTCCTGGTGTTCGCGGTTCATGGCATCGACGCCCACGTCGAGCTTCGGGGTCCAGTTCAAATACGGCATGGCGCCTCCTCGGGTTCTTACTTCGAAAAGGGCATCGGACGGTCGAGCACTGCGCTGGAGGGCGCCCCGTACGCCGATTGCGCTCGATCAATAGAGCAACTGGCCGTAGACCCCGAGCAGGGCCGGCAGCACCCGGCTCCAGCTGTAGTGCTCGCGGGCCCGGCGCCGGGCGGCGAGCCCCAGCCGCTGCGCGCGCCGGTCGTCGCCGAGCAGGCCGAGGGCGGCCTGGGCCAGGGCGGCCGGGTCGCCCACCGGGCTCAGCAGGCCACTTTGCCCGTGTTCCAGCAGCTCGGCCACGCCGCCGGCTGCAGTGGCCACGATGGGCAGGCCGTGGGCCATGGCTTCGAGAACGGCGAGGCCGAAGCTCTCGTAGCGGCTTGCGCTGACCAGCAGGCGCGCCTGGGACAGCTGGGCGGCGACGCTGTCGGCGCTGACCCAGCCCGCAAGCTCCACGCGCGCGCGCAGGGGGTCGGGAAGGGCGTCGAAGCGGCGGCGCCAGCGCGCCTCGGCCCGGGGATTGTCGGCCACACCGCCCAGAATCATGAAGCGCAGCTCCGGGCGCTGCCCGCCCACGCGCCCGATCCACTCGATCAGCTCGCCGGTGCCCTTCAGCTCGTCGAAGCGCGTCACGCTCACCACCGGGGCTTCGGGTAGGGGTCGCTGTTGCCAGCGCGTCAGCGGGCGCGGCTCGATGCCCAGGGGGCACAGTCGCAGCCGCCCGGCGTGCTCGGGCTCGTCGTGGGCGAGCTGCGAAAGGGCGCTTTGGGAGCTGACCACCACGCGCTCGGCCTCGGCCACGGCCCGGCGCTGGGCCGCGAGGCTCGTGGTGGGCCCCTCGAAGCCGCGTAGGCGGTTTTGGTGGCGCTGCAGCACGTGCACGCTCAGGACCCTGGGTAGCGCCCGGCCGGCCGCCAGGGCTCTTGCCAGGGGCCATAGCGTGCCGTGGTGGACGTGGATCAGGTCGGGCTCGAAGCGGGCCCCGAGCGCGTCGGCGCAGGCTTCGAGGTCATGGCCCTCGAGCCGCACCACGCGCAGGGAGCCGAGCCTCTCCTCGCGCACGATCATGGGGCGGTGCTTGCGCGGCCGAAAGCCGTCGGCCGAGAGCACCTCGACGCGGTGGCCGGCCTCGGAAAGCGCCGTCGCCAGACCGAAGACCGCGCTCGAGAGGCCGCCCTTGCCGAGCGGCGGGAAGTCGCGCGTGATGTGCAGCAGCCTCACGGCAGACCGTCGCAGGGACCGCGCGCGTCGGGCGGCAGCGCAGGGCCGGCGGCGTGCACGAACCACTCCTGCTCGCTGAGTGCCTCGACCAGGCCTGGCGCAAGAAAATGCAGCGGCTCGAGGCTGGCCAGCTGCGAGCGGTGGGCGGCGATGGCGGCGCGTTTTTGCCGAGCCACGGGGCGGATGTCGACCTTCAGCTCGGGCCGCTGCGGGGCGACGCCGAGCGCCTCGGGCGTTGCCAGCGGTACGAATTTCGGCCCCAGGTGGCGTCGCAGCGAGCGCCACACGGGCGCCAAGAGGCCGCGCGGGAAGACCGCGTGCAGGACCCGCGGCGTCGGTGTGAGCGTGTCCACGGCCTGCGACAGCAGCTGCGTGCAGGCCAGGTGGTCGGCGTGGCCGTAGGCGCCGTCGGGGCCGAGCGTGAGCACGACGTCGGGCGCGAGTCGCTCGAGCGCGTCGCGCAGCTGTGCGACCGCCGCGGACGCCGGTAGCTGCGCCACGCCGCCGTCGGGCCAGCCGACAAAGCGCGGTGGCTCGACGCCCAGGATCTCGCAGGCGGCCTGCAGCTCAGCCTCTCGCCGTGCGCCGTCGCCTCCGGCCTCGCCGCGGGTGGCGCTCAGCACCCGTACCCGCAGTCCGGCCCGGGCGCACAGGGCCAGCGTGCCGCCGGCGGCGTAGGACTCGTCGTCGGGGTGGGCGAAGAAGGCCAGGAGCGAGGGCGCGGCGCTCGTTGCCATCAGTGCAGGGCCGCCCGCAGCGGCAGTTCGGCGGTGATGGCGGCCTCGGCGACGAGCAGTTCATCGAGCCGCGGCTCCAGCTGCTCGGCGGCGAAGAGCTCGCGTGCGATGCGCAGGTAGGTGGCCCGGTGGCGAGCCTCGGAGCCGGCCAGTTCCCGGTAGAGCCCCGCCAGCTCCGCGTCGTCGGGCGCGCCGAAAACCTCGGCGCGCTGCTGGAGCGCGTCGGCCACCAAAGCAAAGCGCTCGTAGCCACGGGCCTCGATGAGCGCGAAGATCAGCAGCCGGTCCATCAGCTGCGCCCCCATGCGCCCCTTGCGCTCCAGCCGCCGCATGGCGCCCGCGTAGGGGTCGGGCAGGTCCTGACCCAGCCCATGCCCGCGCTCCCTGAGCACCCGGTAGATGCGCTCGAAGTGGTCCAGCTCCTCGCGCGCGATTTCGATCGAGGCGTCCACCAGGCTCGGATGCTCCGGGTATTGGGCGGCGAGCGTCAGCGCCGCGTGGCAGACCTTGCGCTCGTTGGCCGCGTGGTCCTGCAGGAAGGCCACGAAGTCGGCCATGACGGTCTCCAGCCAGCTCGGCGGTGTCGCCCAGCGCAGTTTCAGTGGGGCCTGCATCGCTCAGAACCACTGGCCGTGGGACCAGTCCGTGACCCGGCCATCGGCCGCCAACGGCGCGTCCGGTGCGCGGTCCGTTTCCCGGCTCGCATCGCTCACCCACGCCGTCTTCCAGTCCGGCTTACCCATCGCACTAGCCTTTGTTTTTAGTGATTTGGAGCGTTCTAATGCACGCGCTTGACTGCCGCTTCAGCGCGGACTATGGACCGCATCATGAATGAAATTCAAACCCTGAGCGCCGAGGAGCTCCGCAACCAGGCCCGGGCCAAGATGCCCGCGGCCATGGCCACCGGCATGGGCATGGCGATCTGGGCAGAGCTGATGCCCGACGCCCCCGCCGTCGTCTCCGAGCAGGGCACGCTCAGCTTCGCGCAGCTCAACGCGCGCGCCAACCAGGTGGTCGGCGCCCTGCGCGCCCGCGGGGTGCAGGCTGGCGACTCCATCGCCCTGATGTGCAGCAACCGCCCCGAGTTCGTCGAGGTCTACACCGCGACGCGCCGCGCGGGCCTGCGCGTCACGCCCATCAACTGGCACCTGACGGCCGAGGAAGCCGGCTACATCGTCGACGACTGCGACGCCAAGGCCTTCGTCGTCGAAGCGCGCTTTGCCGAGGCCGCAGCCGAGGCCGTCGAGGGCGCCCCCAGGGCCAGCGTGCGGCTGGCCATCGCCGGCGCAATCGAGGGCTTCGAGGACTACGAAGCGGCGCTCGCGGCCGAAGACGGCAGCGACATCGAGGACCCTTCCCCGGGGGGCAACATGCTCTACACCTCGGGCACCACCGGTCGTCCCAAGGGCGTCAATCGCCCCGCCGGTCGCGGTGGCGCTGGCGGCGGCGCGCCCGGTGGGGGCATGGGTGGCGGCATGATGGCCGGTGCCGGCGCTTCCCAGATGAGCCTGATGCGCGGCTACAAGGCCGGCGAGAGCATGCACCTGTGCACCGGTCCGCTCTACCACGCGGCCCCGCTGGCGTTTTCCCTGGGTATCCCCCACATGTTTGGCGCCGGCGTGGTGCTGATGGACGGCTGGGACGCCGAGGACTCGCTGCGTTTGATCAGCGAGCACCGCGTCACCCACACCCACATGGTTCCGACCATGTTCCACCGCATGATCTCGCTGCCCGACGAGGTGCGCGCCCGCTACGACGTCTCGAGCCTGGTCTCGGTGCTGCACGGCGCCGCACCCTGCCCGGTGCCGGTCAAGCAGCGCCTGATCGAGTGGTTTGGCCCCATCGTCACCGAGTACTACGCGGCCACCGAGGGCGTCGGCTCCATCGTCGACTCCGAAACCTGGCTCAAGAAACCAGGCACCGTCGGCAAGCCCGCCGGCGAGGATCACATCCGCATTCTCGACGACGACGGCAACGCACTGCCCGCGGGGCAAGCCGGTCTCGTGTACATCAAGGCGCCGGCCCAGGGTCGCTTCGAGTACTACAAGGACCAGGGCAAGACCGACGGCGCCTACCACGGCGACCACTTCACCCTCGGTGATGTGGGCTACCTGGATGAAGACGGCTATCTCTTCCTGACCGATCGCAGCGCCAATCTCATCATCAGCGGCGGCGTCAACATCTACCCGGCCGAGGTCGAGGCCGTATTGCTCACCCATCCGGCCGTCGGCGACGCCGCTGTCATCGGCGTGCCCAACGACGAGTGGGGCGAAGAGGTCAAGGCCGTGCTCGAGCTGCAGGGCGACCACGCGCCCTCGCCCGAGCTGCAAGAGCAGCTCATCGCCCACTGCCGCGAGCACCTGGCCAAGTACAAGTGCCCGCGCAGCGTCGACTTCGTCGACAGCCTGCCGCGCCACGACAACGGCAAGCTCTACAAGCAGGCCCTGCGCGAGCAGTACCGCGCCGCGGCCGAGGTCTAGTTCCCCCGAATCGAAAACAAAAACCAAAGACGCCCAGTCAAGGAGGGCCGATGCCCAGGGAATTCAAACGCTTCGCACCGACGCCGTCGCCCGAGACCCAACACTACTGGGATGGCTGCAAGGAAGGGGAACTCAGGCTGCAGCGTTGCGACCAGTGTGAGCACACCTATTTCCCCCCGCGTCCTTTTTGCCCCAAGTGCGCCAGCCGCGAGGTCAGCATCTACAAGGCCAGCGGCAAGGCCACGCTCTGGAGCTACGTGATCCACCACCGGCCGATGCCGGGCTTCAAGCCCCCCTACGCCATCGCCGTGGTACAGCTGCAAGAGGGGCCGCGCATGATGACCAACATCGTCGAATGCGAGCAGACGCCGGAGGCGCTGCAGCTGGACATGCCGCTCGAGGTTCGCTTCGAGTCGGTGAGCGACGACATCAACCTGCCGGTCTTCGCGCCGGCCCAGAAGTGAGGGAGGCGCTGCCATGAAACCCAAAAGCGTAGCCATCGTCGGCGCTGCCGAGACCACCGAGCTCGGCAAAATCCCCAACCTCTCCCAGACGCAGCTGCACTGCGACGCCGCCCTCAACACCATGAAGGACGCGGGCCTGGGCCCGGGTGACATCGACGGCATCGCCACCGCCGGCGAGTCGCCCACCAACCTGGCGATGCTGCTAGGCATCACCCCCACCTGGGTCGACGGCACCAGTGTCGGCGGCTGTTCCTTCATGCTGCACGTGCGCCACGCCGCCGCGGCCATCAACGAAGGCCTGTGCAACACCGTCCTTATCACCCACGGTGAGAGCGGCAAGTCCCGCGTCGGTCGCGGAGGCGGCATGCGCGGCGGTGGCGGCGGCTCCAGCCTGCCGGCCCAATTCGAGATGCCCTACGGTCCGGCGGGCCCGCCCACGCTCTTCACCATCCCCGTGCTGCGCTACATGAAGACCTACGGCATCACCGAGCAGCAGCTGGCCATGGTGTCGGTGATCCAGCGCGAGTGGGCCGCCAAGAACCCGCGCGCCAGCTACCGCGACCCGATCACGGTCGACGACGTGCTCGGCTCGAACATGATCGCCTATCCCTTCCGCAAGCTGATGTGTTGTCTGGTCACCGACGGCGGCGGGGCGCTGATCCTCACGCGCGCCGACCGCGCCAAGGACTTCCCGCACAAGCCGGTCTACATCATGGGCACCGGCGAGAGCGTGGAGACGCCCATGGTCAGCCAGATGGAAGACTTCACCAGCAGCAAGGCCTTCCGCGTCTCCGGCAAGAAGGCCTTCGACGAGGCGGGCATCAGCCACGGCGATGTCGACCACCTGATGATCTACGACGCCTTCGCCCACCTGCCGCTCTACGGCCTGGAAGACCTGGGCTTCTGCAAGCCCGGCGAGGCCGCCGGCTTCATCGGCGACAGGAACACCGCCATCGGCGGCAAGCTGCCGCTGAACACCAACGGAGGCGGCCTGAGCTACATGCACTCGGGCATGTACGGCATGTACGCGCTGCAGGAGAGCGTGCGCCAGATGCGCGGCATCGCCCCGGCCCAGGTGCCCGACGCCAAGATCTCGATCGCCCACGGCGTCGGCGGCATGTTCGCCGCCAGCGGCACCGTGATCATGACCAACGAAGCCTGACCGCAGGTTCAAGTATCGGCGCTGTTTCGGACGCCCGGGTCTGCGCAAACGCGGATCCGGGCGTTCGTGCGCGCGCCCCCTGCGCCGGCCCCCACACTGTGGTAGCCTGCCGGCGTCGGCCCTGGGCCGAGCGCGGGCTCGTGGTTGGAGCCCGCAACGCAGGAGGCCCCCCGTGGTTCCGATCGTCGTGTTTTTCTTTGGCCATTGGTTTCTCTGCGTCTTCTGTCAGACGTTTTTCCTGCACCGCTACGGCGCCCACACCATGTTCACCATGAGCAAGGGCTGGGAGCGCTTCTTCCACCTGCTGACCTTCCTCAGCCAGGGCAGCAGTTATTTGAACCCGCGTGCCTACGCGATCCTGCACCGCGAGCACCACGCCTACAGCGATACGCCCAAGGATCCCCACTCGCCGCACCAGTACCCGAACGTCGTGCGGATGATGGCGCAGACCTTGGAGCGCTACCAGGGCCACAGCCACCGCCGCATCGAGGCCGAGGCGCGCTTCGACACGGGCGCGCCCGAGTGGCCCCTGATCGACAAGATCGGCCGCAGCTGGCCCAGCCACATCGCCTTCGCCGCGCTCTACGTCGCGTTCTACTACCACTTCGCCCCCCACTGGGGCTTCTACGCGCTGGTGCCCATTCACTTCATGATGGGCCCGATCCACGGCGCCATCGTCAACTGGTGCGGCCACAAATACGGCTACCGGAACTTCGACACCACCGCCGATGACAAGTCCAAGAACACGCTGATCTTCGACTTTCTGACCATGGGCGAACTCTTCCAGAACAATCACCACAAGTTCGGCATGAGCCCCAATTTCGCCGCGCGCTGGTTCGAGCTGGACCCCACCTATCCGATCATCAAGGTGCTGTCGTGGCTGCGCATCATCGACCTGGGGCCCTCGCCCCAGTGGGCGCGCTACCCGGTCACCGGGGCCGCCTGAGGTCCAAGGCCGGCGCGATCATGGGCTGATTGTGGACTCGGGAGGCGGTCCCCCCCTCGAATTCCGAGCCACGCAGACGTAGGTACCAGAACGACCGATGGATTTCGGGGTCAATCAAGCGATCGTCGAAGAGCTGTACCAGCGCTACCGGGACAACCCGCTCGCGGTGGCCGAGAGCTGGCGCCGGTACTTTGACGCCATGCCGGTGGCCGCGCGTGACGCCCTATTGGGCGCGCAGCCGCCGCGCCGGCCCACCGTGGAGGAGACGCTGGTGGGAATGCCCGCGCCCGCTGCGGCGCCGCCAGTTGGGGTTCCGCGCGCTGTGGCATCGGTTGCCGTGCCGCCGCCTGCTGCCGTGCCTGCTGCCGCCGTCCCCGGGCGTCCGCAGCCCCCCGCAACACGCATCGAAGTCCGGGGCAACGGCGCTGGCCTGGCCCCGCCGGCGCCCAGCCTGGGGGGCGGCTTGGATGGCGGCTTGGGTGGCGGCTTGGGGGGCAACGGCGCGCGGCCCTCGAGCATCAACGACTTCCTGGCGACCGCCAGTGGCCGCTTCTCGACCCCGCCGAGTGCGGACATCTGGAACGAATACCAGGAGCGCGTCACCGCCCTGGTCCAGGGCTATCGTATGCGCGGCCACCGCTTCGCCGCCATCGATCCCCTGGGCCTGCGCCGCGCCGATCCGGCCGAGCTGTCGCTGGAGCGCTTTGGTCTGGCGGACGTAGATCCCGACACCCTCTTCGCCACCGGCAACCTGGCCGGTCCGCCGAAGCTGCCGCTCAAGGAGATCGTGCGGCGGCTGAAGGAAACCTACACGCGCAGCATCGGCGTCGAGTACAGAAACCTGGAGGAGCCCGAGATCCGGAGCTGGTTGCAGGAGCAGATGGAGCCCACCTGCAATCGCGTGGAGATGAACCACGACCAGCAGGTGCGCATTCTCTCCAAGTTGATCGACGCCGAACTCTTCGAGCAATTCCTGCATACCAAGTATGTCGGCGCCAAGCGTTTCTCCCTGGAGGGCACCGAGAGCGTGATCCCGCTGCTCGAGCTGGTGGTGAATGCCGCCGGTCGTCACGGCATCGAGGAGCTGGTCATCGGCATGGCCCACCGCGGCCGGCTCAACGTGCTGGCCAACGTGATGGAAAAGAGCCTCGAGGAGATCTTCGCGGCCTTCGAAGACGACAACCCCGAAGCCCTGCTCGGGCGTGGCGACGTCAAGTACCATCTGGGTTATTCGTCGGACCGCGTCACGCCCTCGGGCAACTCCGTGCACCTGACGCTTTCCTTCAACCCGAGCCACCTGGAGTTCGTCAACCCGGTGGTCGAAGGGCGCGTGCGGGCCAAGCAGGATCGGCGTGGCGACCGCGAGCGGCGCGCCGTCTTGCCGATTCTGATCCACGGCGACGCGGCCGTGATCGGCCAGGGCATCGTGCAGGAGACCATCAACCTCAGCGCCCTGCGTGGCTACAGCACCGGCGGCACCGTGCATGTGGTGGTCAATAACCAAATTGGGTTTACCACCGTCTGGCAGGACTCGCGCTCCACGCGCTACTGCACCGACATCTTCCGCATGCTTCGCTGCCCCATCTTCCACGTCAACGGTGAGGATCCGGAGGCGGTGGCGCAGGTGGTGAAGCTGGCCATGGAATACCGCCAGCGCTATGGGCGCGACGTGGTCATCGACCTCTACGGCTACCGCCGCTACGGCCACAACGAGGCCGACGAGCCGCGCTTCACCCAGCCGGTGATGTACGCGGCCATCGATCAGAAGACGAGCGTGCGGGAGGTTTACGTCCAGCGCTTGATCGAGCTGGGCGCCTTCACCGAGGAGCAAGCGAGGCAGCTCGAAAAGGTGCGGCGCGAGCGGTTGGACCAGGCCCTGGAGCAAACGCGGGAAAAGCGCCTGCCGCCGCCGAACTACGCCATGCAGGGGCTGTGGGCCGGCTACCGTGGTGGCCGCGACGCCGACACCGAGCAAGCGTCCACGGCCGTGTCGCTCGAGCGCCTGAAGTTTCTGCTCACGCGCGCCACCAGCGTGCCGGAAGACTTCTCGGTCCATCCCAAGCTCGAACGCCTGCTCGAGATGCGGCGCGACATGCGCGACGGCCGGCGACCGCTCGACTGGGGCACCGCCGAAACCCTGGCCTACGCGAGCCTGGTCACCGACGGCGTTTCGGTGCGCCTGAGTGGCCAGGACGCCCGGCGCGGCACCTTCAGCCACCGCCATGCCGTACTCCACGACCACGAGACCGGCCGGCTCTACACCCCGCTGTCGTATCTCACCGAAGACCAAGCGCGCTTCGAGGTCTGGGACAGTCCGCTGTCGGAGGCGGGCGTGCTCGGCTTCGAATACGGCTACAGCCTCGACTCGCCCGATGGCTTGACCATCTGGGAGGCGCAATTTGGCGACTTCGCCAACGGCGCCCAGGTGATCATTGACCAGTTTTTGTCGAGCTCCGAAGACAAGTGGTACCGGCTGAGCGGCCTGTGCCTGCTATTGCCCCATGGCTTTGAGGGCCAGGGGCCCGAGCATTCCAGCGCGCGCCTCGAGCGCTGGCTCAACCTCTGCGCCGAGGACAACATGCAGGTCCTCAACCTCACCACCGGCGCCCAGCTCTTCCATGCCTTGAGGCGCCAGGTGCTGCGCCCCTACAGGAAGCCCCTGATCATCATGTCGCCCAAGAGCCTCCTGCGCTCGCCGGCTGCCGCGGTGCGGCTCGAAGACCTGGCCGAGGGCACCTTCGAGCGCATCATCGGCGACGTCGAAGTGGCCTCGGGCCGGGTCGACCCCTCCGCCGTCACGCGCGTTCTTCTGTGCTCGGGCAAGCTCTACTACGAGCTGGCCGCGGCCCGTGCCGAGCTCGGCCGCTTCGACGTGGCCATCCTGCGCATCGAGCAGCTCTACCCGCTCGACTCCGGGCTGCTGGCCGAAGTCCTCGCGCCCTATCCCCAGGGTTGTCCGCTGGTATGGGTCCAGGAAGAGCCGTGGAATATGGGCGCCTGGTACATGATGCGCGCCCGGCTCCCCGAGCTACTGACCGAGCGCCACCCCCTTCGCTGCATCGCCCGCCCCGAAAGCGCCAGCCCGGCCACCGGCTCCCACGCGGCCCACAAGATCGAACAGGCCCGCCTGCTGGAAAGCGCTTTCGACTGAGGTCGGACGAGCGCCAGGCATCTGAGGGCGCGGCCCTGGACCAACTCCGGGCCGCGCGCGTGCCAATATTCTGCCCGCGCCGCCACCGCCTTCGAGCGTCGAGCTGGACGCCCGGGCCCCAAGCGCCATGAGGCGCCGATCCTTGCGCGCTGAGACATCGTGGAAGCTGTCAGGTTGCGAAAGGCTCTCCGGGCCCACCACCTCCCCCTTGCACTGGTCGCATGGTCGCCGCAAAGATCGGGGGCGCGGTCGGATCTCCACACCCGACACGCCCAGCCACCTTGGAATCGCAGCCCGGCGAAGAGAATCACAACGAGCCAGAGGCCGCCGAACTGCGCGCGGCGCTCGACCGCATCGTCGCCGAGAGCGTAGGGCCAGTCGCCAGTTGGGGGGCTGGACTCTACCTGCTCTTCGCGGTCGGACACCATCTGGTCCTGCCAGAGGCGCTGCGGTCCGTCATCGCACCGATCGCGCTCGCGACTTCGCTGTACTGCGTTCTGCTGCGCCTGTGGGTGGCAAAGCGAGGCATCGCGCCGGCCTCCGGACACGCGGTGATGGGCTCGCTTCTGGCGCTGGCGCTCTTCAATAGCGCGCTGCATCTGCAGCTCCAGGGCGCACCAGAGCAGACCACTAACCTCATCGTGGTCATGGTTGCGGTGAGCCTACTGCTGCTGTCCTACCGCTGGTTTGCCGGGGTGGCGGTGGCGGTTTGGGGTAGCTGGCTGTCGATCGCAGCGCTCGCGCCGCCCTGGTCCCAGTGGTCGCACTTCGGATTCGCTCTGCTCAGCGCGACCGTCTTGGGTGCCGTCGTCCTTGCGGCACGGATTCGCGGTTACCTGCGCCTCGAGCGCACGCGCGGGGAGGCCGAGCGAGCCAACGCCCGCAGCCAGCGCTCGCTGCGACTGGCGGAGGCCGAACTCCAGCGGCGCAAGCAGGTGGAGGACGAGCTGAGGCGGGCCCGCGATGGGCTGGAGCAGCGGGTGCTCGAGCGAACCACGGAGCTACAGGCCGAAATCGAAGAGCGAAAGCGCACCGAACATGAACTCCGCAAGAGCGAGGAGGCTCTGCAACACGCGCGGCGCTTGGAGTCCCTAGGGCGTCTCGTCGGCGGCATCGCCCACGAGTTCAACAACCTGCTGTCGGTGATCGGCGCCCACACGGCAGTGATCTTGGAGGAATACGATGACCCGGAGTTAGCAGAAGACCTGGGTCAGGTGCAGCACGCGGTCAAGCGCGCGTCAGAGTTAACATCGAGCTTGCTGGCGTTCGGGCGCCGCCAGGTGCTGTCGCCGCGTAGCGTGCGGCTGGCAGAAGTCGCTGAACACACAGCCCGGATGATGTCGCCTGTCGTTGGCCGAACGATACACCTGCGCACCGAACTCGACGACGGCGCCCCGCCGGTCTGGGCTGACCCCGGCCAGATCGAGCAGATCATCGTCAACCTCGTCATGAATGCCCGTGACGCGATGCCCGATGGCGGTGAGCTGACAATACGGACGGGTACGGCGACGCTGGACCCCGACTCCAACCGGTCCATGCACGGCCTTCGGGCGGGCCGCTACGGCGTATTGAGCGTCTGCGACACTGGCGCCGGCATGGACCCTGAGACCGCGGAACGCATCTTCGAGCCCTTCTTCACGACCAAGGGCAGCGGTCAAGGAACAGGCCTTGGTCTTTCGACCGTCTACGGCATCGCAAACCAGAGCGGCGGCGGTGTCCTGATGCACACCCGGCCGGGTGTCGGCACGACATTTTGCGTCTACTTGCCCCACGACCCACAGCCGACAGTCGCGTCGCAGCGCGCAGACCCGACGGCATCAGCCACCTGAGTGCGCGGCCGGCCACACGGCCTCAGTCGAGACCCGGAAGGAAGCTGTAGGGGGCGAACCCGTAGGTGCCGGAGTGCAACGGTGTCACCGCGGCGGGCTGGGCCAACCCAGGCAGGAGATCAGAGCGGTCCCCGGTTTGAACGCGTCGAATTTTGTCGTGCCCGGCCTGAGAAGGGAGGCATTGCCCCGTCGACGTTGAACCAATAGCCTATGCACCCACAAATCGCGGGGTACCCGATGGCAGCCGAACTCCTCTTTTCGATGTCCAACCCACACTCGACGTGCACGGCCGCGTCCCTCACCTGGTGTCATATGATGCTTTCCGGTGTAACGACGCCGAAGGCCGAGCACTTCCTTCCACAGAACGAAACCCTTCAGCGCCACATGCACACGGTTGGTATCGGAAGCCTGGACTTCGATCCGAGCACGCAGGTGGCCCTGATGCAGTTCGAAATCGTGGCACAGCAGAGCGCGGGCGCGATCACATCCCACGAGATCGCCGCGGCATTCAAAGCGAACGCTCCCTACCTGGGTATTTTCTGGAACTCCTTCCATACCATGGCCTACCGCTACAACCACGTCGACAAGCGCTACTTTGACAACAACTACGGCTTGTGGAAAGCGAAGACGACCAAGGATATCGTCGCTCAAATGGAAAAGATTCGCGCAGACCATTACGGAAGTGAATCCTGGAAGGGCTACGTGGTACTGAAGTTTGGGAAACGACTGCGCCTGGTTTGAAGACAAAGGTGCGCTCTCTGCGAGCCGGGGGCGGATCTCTTGTTTTCGGGCGTTTGGCTTCCGATTCGTGCGGGCCATCACAGATTTGCGACCTCGAACGGAGGGCCCAAACCGCCGCTCCGCTTGAGGCGGTCAACCCGACCATGCGCGCGAGCGTGTCGCGGTAGCTCTAGACCCTAAGCAAGCGCATGTTGCAGGCGATCTCCACAAAGCTCTTGCGTTCAGGCGCTCGCGAAAATGCTCAACGCACCTCCGGGTGCGCCTGCGCTTTTCGCAAACCCCTGATTCACAACATCTTTGCGCAGCTCATCCTCCACACGCGCTTGTTCTGGGTCTAGATGTGCTCGGCGGGAGTGCTGAGCCGATGATCGGGGTCGATACGATGCCAGATGCAAGGACGGCCTCCGCGGGAATACTCCGTGTATTTCAAGGGGACCGGACGCCGCAGCTGGCACCGTAGCGGTCCCGAGAGCGGATCATGACTCCCGCCGAGCACATCTAGGTGTGCTCGGCGGGAGTGCTGAGCCGATGATCGGGGTCGATACGATGCCAGATGCAAGGACGGCCTCCGCGGGAATACTCCGTGTATTTCAAGGGGACCGGACGCCGCAGCTGGCACCGTAGCGGTCCCGAGAGCGGATCATGACTCCCGCCGAGCACATCTAGGTGGCTGGTGTCAGGCGATCGCGCGTGCCCGCTGGGCGGCGCGACCCCGTGTGCGCCATCCGAGTCCGCTGCGAAAATGACGCTGTATTTCGCCTCTCAGACGGGCACACACGGCCGCTTCCAGCGCCGCCTCGACTTCGCCGGCGCGTAGCGGCACCTCCGCGTGCGCGATGAGCGGCTAATCCAGGCCGTCGAGGACAGCGGCCCAATAGCTCTGGCGCTCCAGTGCGACCTCGATCAGCTCACGGCCCTTGCGTAGCCGACCACTGCGAGCGAGCGCCGTACCCAGGCGTGCCGCGATGGCGGGTTCGTGCACGTTTGCCAAAAGAACACTTCAGAAAGAAAGAATTCGGCAGAGACTCCAGGTGTTTGTGTTGTTTTGGGCGTAAAACTTCAGTCTAGAATGCATGTGTGCAACGAGCACACGTGCTGCCGCGCCGACTCCTAGCCATGGTTTTCGTTTCGGGAGCCAGCGGACTGATCCACGAGGTGCTCTGGGTGCGTGCCCTGGGTCTGCATTTCGGCACCACCGTGGTGGCGGTGAGCACCGTGCTGGCAGCCTTCATGGGCGGCATGGCCGTGGGGAGCTTGGTCTTCGGGGCACTCGCTGACCGCAGCCGGCGGCCATTTCGCCTGTACCGCAATATCGAGGTCGGCATTGGATTTTCTGCCAGCGCCGTGTCGCTGCTGGTGTTGCGGGCTGACAGTTTCCTGACTGCGCTGGCCCAGTTTTCGGAGGCCGCGGGGCCGGCGGCTGATATCGTGCGGCTTACGATCTTCTCGTCGTTGATCCTGGTACCGAGCACCTTGATCGGCGGCACCCTGGTCGTGCTCTCTCGTGGGGTCATGAGCGACGGGCGCTCGGGGCGCGTGGTGGGTACGCTCTACGCAGCCAACACCGCCGGTGCAGTGCTCGGAGCGCTTGCGCCGGATCTCGTGTTTATCCCTCAGTTGGGATTGACGCGTACGGCACTCTTGGCCGGTTCCGGCAATCTCGCGGTCGCCCTAGCCGCGATGACTTTCGACCGCGGAGCTGTCGCGACGGTCGAGGAGACGACGGTGGACCGGCCGCCCGAAAGCAGCCCTTCGCTGGTCCTCTATGGCGCAAGCGGTCTCTGCGCGATGGGCATCGAGGTCCTCTGGAGTCGCACATTGATACACTGGTCGGCGGCAAGCGCCAGGAGCTTCGCTGTGCTGCTGGCGGTCTTCCTTCTCGCCATAGCACTTGGCTCGTGGGCAAGTCGGCGAATCGCTGATCGGGTGGTTGAGCCCATGCACTGGGGTGCGGCTGCCGTGGCTCTCACGGGACCGGCCATGCTGTTGCCCATCGCCCTGGCTCCGGCCTGGCGCGATACGCAGCGCGCGTGGCTGCCGCTGCCGCCGGATCTGCGGACCTCGTTCGGGTTCAACCTGTCGAACGCAGCAATGCACGCCGTCTACCTGGAGCTTCCAGCCTGCCTGTTGATGGGCGCGGCATTGCCCTTTCTCGCTTCCGCGTCGGTCCGCACCAAAGGGGCCGGTAGGCAGACCGCGCGCCTCTACGCTGTCAATACGTTCGCGGGCGTGATGGGCTCACTTGTCGTGGGATTTCTATGGCTGCCGAGGCTGGGTGAACTCAACAGCTTCCTGGCGGTGGCGCTCTTGTCGAGCCTGAGCGCAGCGGCGGTCGCGCTCACCCTGCCGAACTCGCCACTCAAGTACATCTCACTCGGTTGCCTGCCCGCCACATTGCTGGCGGCCCTGATCGTTCCCTTCGACCATCTTCATCGTGCCCATTTTCGAGGCGACGGACATGTACTTAAGCTAGTAGAAGGTACCACGACGACTGCCGGCGTCGCGCAACACTACGAGTTTGGGGCTCCTGCGCATCGCGAGCTCGTTACTCCAGGTGTTTCCATGAGCGATACGAGTTTCGGGGCGCGGCGCTACATGTCGTTGATGGGCCACCTGGGAGTTTTTTTTAGTGATCGACCACGGCGTTCTTTGTTGATCTGCTATGGCGTGGGTAACACCGCCCAGGCGTTGCTGTCGCATCCAAAGATGCAGCTGGACGTGGTGGACATCTCTGAGGAGGTGCTGTCGCTGAGCTCGGCCTTTCAAACGCGCGATCCGCTACGCGATCCGCGCAGTCGTATCTTCGTCGACGACGGCCGGCATCACCTGCTCGTCCGCGATATTGAGTATGACGTGATTACGTCCGAGCCGCCTCCGCCATACCACGCGGGTGTGGTTAACCTCTACTCGCGAGAGTTCTATCGCATCGCACGCAGCCGACTTCGCAGGGGCGGCGTGATCACCCAGTGGCTGCCGGTCTTTCAGCTTTCGCACGACGACATCAGAACGGCGGTGGCTGCGTTCGTCGCGGAGTTCCCCCACACCGGACTGTTCTACGGGCATGGCCACCAATGGGTCTTGGTGGGCTCCGAAGCGCCGCTCAGAGTACGACATCGGCAATGGTTGCAGCGGCTGGAACAACCTTCGGTCGCCGCGAATCTGAGGGCTATCGGCATCGAAAGTGTCGAGGGCCTGTACGCGACCTGGCTATGGACAGATGCCGAGCTGCGTGCCCTGGCGCGCGAGGCTCCGGCGCTGAGCGACGACCTGCCGTCGATCCAGTACCCGCGACAGAGCGTGCGTGTCTATCCGAACCTGCCGCGTGTGCGCCCGACACAGCCGCGCGTTCTGGCCGCGATGCAGGAGTCCCCTTCCCCGGTGCTGCGCGAGCGAATCGAACGAGCGACCGCCACGCTCGACGGAGTTTTCGAAATGCTCGACCAGAGAGGCAAGCATCCCGTCGAGTTGCTCGACTTGCAATTTACCTGGCGGCTGGCGGGGTTGTGGTCAAAGGAGTTCGGGCGTGAGGCGGTGTTCGGGCTGGCAGCGCTCGATGGCGAGACGGCAGGGCGAGCACAGCGGCTGCTCACCCTGCATCCGGCAACGCATGCGTTGCTCGGGCAGGATCCTGCACGGACCCTCGATGCAGCTCACGGACGGGCGCGCGACGAGCTCGAGCTCGCTACACTTACCCTCGCCAAACGCGCCACCCTGATGGGCAATCCTCGCGCGACTATCGATCTGCTCGACGGGTTACGCCCCTCTGAGCACCGAGCTGCCGTGTACCATCTGTGGCGAGGTCTGGCTGCCCGTAGTGTGGGCGACCCGGTTGAAGCAACCAAATCGCTGAAGCTCGCGGTCCGTTTCAGCCACAGCACCGAGTTTCAGCGGCGACTGTCGGCCCTAATGCGGGGGTTCGAGCGCGACTCCGGCTTTTGATGCGAGGCAGCCGGACCAGCGGCGCTCCTGTGGGCGTGAGGCCGTCGATTGCTCGCCGACTTTTACCCAGAACTACCGGCACAGGTGACTAGTGAGTGAGCACCAATAGATATCATTTGGGTGTGGGTGCGGGTCTTTTCGTGCGACGCTTTTTGGGTCTCGCGACGTGTCGAGCGCTGAAGGGAGCGAGTTTCGGGCAGACAGCGTGACCGATGCCTGCAGCGTCTCCGCAGATATCTTCCTCGACCTAGTGCAGACGGCCAAGATTAGCCCCCCGATCAGACGCAGATTTTACCGGCCTGAGGCCCCTACGAACCTGAAATCATTGAGGGTTTCCCCTGCACAAGAGGATCTACAACCAAGTCGAACTTGGAGTGGTGCGATCAATGCCTGAGGCATCTGCCAGGACACTGCCATCGCTGCGTCAACGGTTTGCTCCGGCGCCCGGGCCGGCAGCCCGTTCAATCGATCGAGCGATCGCGATGTTCTACGGAGGCGGCATCTACCAGCCGGTAGACCTCGCCCTCGCGGAAGATCTGCACCAGCTCTCCATCGAGGTGACCGTCCTCGACCTCGAAGCCTAAAATATCAAGGGCGCGCTCGAGGCCCAGCGCTTTTTTGTATGGCCGGTCTGAGGCCGTAAGGGCGTCGAAGATGTCGGCGATGGTCATGATCTTCGTTTCTAGCGGGATCTGCTCGGCCTCGATGCCGCGCGGGTAACCGCTGCCGTCGAGCTTTTCGTGGTGGGCACGGGCGAGGTCAGGGATGCGGCGCATGGTGCGGCCCCAGGGGATCTTGGAGAGAAAGTCGTAGGTATGCGCGACGTGGGAGCGGATTTCGGCGATCTCGCTGGGGCTTAGCGACCCGCGCTCGATCTTCAGCGCCAGTAGCTCACGCCCGCCGAGCAGCGGGCGCTCTCCGCCGCTCAGGTCCGGCACCAGGATCGCTGCAAATTCGTCTAGCCTAGTTTGGTCGCTTGCGCGCAAAATCGACGGCTCGTTGGCTCGATCGATTACCGACAGCGCGTCGTCGAGGACTGCCATACGCTGAGCGTAGGCCGCCTCGGCCCGTGCGAAGTCGCCGCCGCTGGCGCCCTTTTGCACCATCTCCAGCTTGCGCTCGAGCAGCTCGATCTGGGCCTGGCGCGCGGCCAAGGCGATGCGCGTGCGCAGCGCCTCGCGCTCGTGGGGGAAGAGTTTCTTGGCCTTGACCAAAACCTCTTCGCGCACGCCGATCTTTCCAAAGTCGTGCAGGAGGGCCGCGTAGCGCAGCTCCTGCATGTCGCGGCGGCTGAAGCGCGTATCTCTGTAGCGACCCCGATCGATGCGCGCCACCTGCTCGGCCAGGGCGCAGCTCAGGTCGCTGACCCGCAGGGAGTGGCCGCTCGTGGTCGGGTCGCGTTGCTCGATGGCCTGCACGCTGGCCCGCACGAAGCCCTCGAAGATGGAGCGAATTTCGGCGTAGAGCAGGGCGTTTTCCAGGGCGATGCCGGCCTGGGCCGCGAGCGTGGTCAGTAGCTCTTCGTCGGCAGCTTCGAAGGCGAAGACTTCCTGCTGGAAATCCTGCTCGCTTGCGAGCGGTCGCAGGGAGTTTCGCTTGCGGTTGATCAGCTGGATCACGCCGATGACTTCGTCTTCTGCCGAGATTAGTGGTACCGCCAACATCGAGCGCGTGCGATAGCCCGTGCGCTCGTCGAAGCTTTCGTCGAAACCAAAGGGAATGCTCTCGTCGGCGTCGAGCACGTAGGCGTCGCGCACGTTGATGGCTTCGCGCCTGAGCACGGCGGTGCCGACGATGGACTCGGTGTCGACGGGCACCACGAAATCGGTGGCGTCATAATCCATCGATGCATTTTGGGCGTGCTTGAAGCGCAGGCTCAGGGGCCTGCCGTCGGCGTCGCGCTCCTCGACCACGTAGATGCTACCGGCGTCGGCGCCGGTCACCAGCCGACTCTTGTCCAGGATCAGGTCGAGCAGGCGGTCGATGTCGCGCTCGCGCGTGATGGCGCGGGCGATCTCGATCAGGCCATCGCGTTCGTCGCGGTAGCGTTCCAACTCGGCGCCGTGGTCGGCCCGCATCTGGCGCAGCTCGACGCGCTCGAGCAGGCCCTCGATCGAAAGCGCGATGACCTCGGGCGAGACCTCCGCCGGCAAAACCATCAGCGGCAAGAGCGCGAGCCCCGGCGCGTTCAGGGCCGCCGGCCGCTCGCCCAACACCAGCAGCCCCGGGCTGGGGCTTTCGGTGGCCGCCTCGGCGACCGCTGCGCTGCCGATGGCGTCAGGCGAGAGCACGAGCACGCGCGCGCTTCCGCGGCGGACCTGCAGCCCGTGGGCACCGTCGCCAAAGCTTTCGAAACTCGCCCGGGCCAGCTGCGGCTGGTCCTGTAGCTCCGAACGCAGGCGGCTGTCCCAGACCATCGGCCCCCGCTCAGCCCCCGCGCTCGCCACAGCTGCGAGCGTCCCTCTCGTCGTAGGCGTCGACGATGCGCTGCACCAGCGGATGGCGCACCACGTCGGCCGAGCTGAAGTGACAGACCAGGAGGCCATCGACTTTGCCGAGCAGGGTGACCGCGTCGATCAGTCCGCTGCGCTTGTCCTCGGGCAGATCCACCTGGGTCATGTCTCCGGTGATCACGGCTTTCGAGCGTTGCCCCACGCGCGTCAGGAACATTCGCATCTGCGCGATCGACGTATTCTGTGCTTCATCGAGGATGATGAAGCTGTCGTTGAGCGTGCGCCCGCGCATGAAGGCCAGCGGCGCCACCTCGATGGTGTCACGCTCGAGCAGCTTGTGGACGCGCTGGGCGGGCAACATGTCGTAGAGCGCGTCGTAGAGCGGCCGCACGTAGGGGTCGACTTTGTCGGCCATGTCGCCGGGTAGAAAGCCGAGCTTTTCTCCCGCCTCGACCGCCGGACGCGTGAGAATGATGCGCTTGACCCGCTGTGAAGTCAGGGCCGACACGGCCATGGCCATGGCCAGGTAGGTCTTGCCGGTGCCGGCCGGCCCCACGCCGAAGACGATGTCGTGGCTCTCGATGGCTTGCATGTAGTACTTCTGGGCCAGGCCGCGCGGGGTGACGATGCGGGCGCCCGGGCCCGAGCCGGGCATGCGGTGGCCGAAGAGATCGCTGAGGCTGGCGCCCGGGTGATCGCGCAGGAGCCTGATGCTGGCGGTGATCTCGCCATCGCGCGGCTGGCTGCCATCGCGCACGACGGCCATCAGCTCGGCGAGCACGCGCTCGGCCAGGCCGACGGCCTCGGCGCTGCCCTGCAGGTGAATGACATCGCCGCGCACGCCGGCGCTGAGCCCACAGCCGCGCTCGAAGAGCTTCAGGCGCTCGTTCGAGGGACCGGTCACGGCCATCAGCAGGTCGGGATCGCTGATCTCGACCTCGGCGCTGACCAGCGGCTGTGGTGACCCGGGCGGCGGCATCGCCGGCGCTTCGGACGGCGAGCGATCGCTATCGGGCATATGCTGCTGTCATTGGGGGGTGACGCTCGGGGGCTCGCCGGGGGACGACCTGGGGCCTTGTCCTCTTAGCTTAGCCCCAAAACGGTCACGATCCGAGCGCAATGCCGATGCGCTTGCGCAGATCGAAATAGGCCTCGGAGGTGCTGTAGGCCATCAGCTCGGCGACCCGCTCCCGACGGCTGACGCTGGAGGAGTCCTCGGGGCTGGCCTCGATGACGGCGTTGGCGATCTTCAGGTCGTTGCTCAGGACGAAGCCAATACGATCGGCGCTGAGGTCGATGCCGGCCATCCAGCGCTTCATATCGAGCTCGGGAGCGGCCTCGACCAGCTTCTGGGTCATCGAGCGCAGGGCGTCGCGCTGGGGGCCCGTGAGGTTGTGCTGAATGGCCGCCAGGCACTCCTTGACCTGCGGTTCCATGTTGGGCGGCACCGGGAAGCGCGGGGCGACGGTGCGGATCGCGCCCAAGAGCCATGCCCGAAGCCCGGTGCCCGTGGGCACCAGCTGGCGCAGGAAGTGACCGGCGCGGAAGTAGCTCAGGTGACGGCCCGCGACGAAGGCCAGCGCCTGCTGGGGCCCGCCCGCCTTGGCACCCTGGCCGATGCCGATCGAGGGCGGCACCGCGAAGAGGAAGGAGAGACCGCCGGCGTCGTGCTGACAGTCGTAGACCGGCGGCAGATGCGTGGTCATGGTGTCGGCCACGTGGGCGAGCATGCGGCCCATGGCCGTGGTGTCGTGGGCCGGGTCGATGCGGTCGCGGTCGCGCACCGAGAACGCCGCCAGCTTCTGGCTCTGGGTGGCCACCACCGCCGGCTGTAGTGTCGCGAAGATCGCCGTCAAGTAGGCGTCCTGTCCGGGGTGCAGGACGTTGTTGCGCCACAGCTCGTCGGTGATCGGCTGCTTGGTCTTGGCCAGGCGCGAGAGGCGATACTTCTTGAAGAACTTCTCCTCGTCGCCGTCGGCCACCTTCAGGCAGCGCAGGGCCTGGCACATGCACCAGCTTTCATCGGGACGCTTGGCGCTGGTGTAGATCTTGCGCAGGGCCTGCAGCGACTCGACGCGCGCCGGTTCCTTACCCAGGTAATAGCGATGGGCGGCCACGGCGCGGTCGAAGAAGCGCTTGGGCTCCTTGGTGTAGATCGCGGTCAGCATCTGGCGGCGATCTTCGTTGTCGGGCTCCAGCGAAAGCGCTTCCTCGAAGATCGACAGCGCCTCGGCCAGCCGCCCCAGGCGGGTCTGGATCACGTGGGCCCGGGCGCTCATCAGACCGGCGATCTTGGAGTCGCTGGCGTCGGCGCTGCGCAGCCTCTCGATGCGGCCCTGGTAGGCGCGCTCGAGGCGATCCCAGTCCTGGTTCTCGGTCAGGCAAGCGACCAGGCCCTCGAACTGACTGTCGCCGTCGGCGCCGATCATATTCGACAGCGCCGCTTCGTAGTAGTTGGCGGCCTCGTCGAAGCGCCCCAACTCGAGGTGAGCGATGGATGCGGCGGTGTTGTAGTACTTGGCCTTCTGGGCCGCTTCGCCGACCATTTCGGCGATACGCAAGATGACCTCGATCAGCCGCGGCCAGTCCTGTGCGTCGGAGTAGACGCCCATCAACTTGGTCAAGAGGTTCCGGTTGTCCGGCTTGACGTCGAGCGCCATCACGTAGGTCTGCGAGGCGGCATCGCGATCGCGGATCTTGTCGAGGAAGACGTCACCGGTCTTGACCAGCAGTTCGAAGATGGTGTCCTCGTCGCTGGTGCGCCGCGAACGCAGCTGCAGGAGGTTGATGACCTCGTTCCAGTCGCGCGCCGCTTCGTGGGCCCGCGTCAGGGCCTCGAGCGCCTCGGGATCCTCGGCGCGCAGCTCGAGTACGTGGTTGAAGCTCTCGATGGCGCGCTTGGTGTGCTTGTTGGCCAGCTGGGCTTCGCCGCGCTCGCGGTGCACCCGCGCCCGTTCGCTATCGTCGAGCTCGGCCTCGAACTTCTTGAGGATGCGGTCGTGGAGGCGCTCGGCCGAGGCGAAGTCGCCGGCCTCCATCACGATCGCCGCGTGGCGCCGGCTGTATTCGAGGTCGTCGGGCAGCAGATCGCGCGCCTTTTCGTAGCAGCCAACCGCTTCGTCCATCTTGCTGAGGTTCTTGTAGGCATCGCCCACCTCGGTGCACAGCTGGGCGGCTTCGGCCGGCGGCAGCTCGTCGAGCCGGCCCTTGACCGACTCGTAGTACTCGACGCCCTGCTCGGTCTCGCCCTCACCCAGGGCGATGCGCGACAGCCCCACGGCAGCCACGGTGCTGGTTGGGTCGAGTTCCAGGGCCTCTTCGAAGGCGACCTTGGCCTCGTCTCCCTCGTGTAGCTGGTCGCGGTAGAGGGCGCCGAGTTCGGTCAGGAGCGCGGCACGCTTGAGTTCGCCATCGGCGATGCCAATGCCGTGGATGAGCATCTCGGCCGCACCGCGGGCATCGCCGCGCTGCATGTAAATCTCGCGCAGCGCCTCGGCCGCTTCGGCAGCGTACTTGTTGAGGTCCAGGGCCTTTTTGTAGCGGCTGATGGCGCTCTCGCGGTCGCCGGCCTCGCGCAGCAGGTTGCCGGCTCGCACCCACAGTTGAGCCTGTTTCTGCTCGTCCTGTTCCTGCTCGGCCAGGCGCTCGACGGCGTCGACGGCCGCCGCGGCATCACCGGAGACGGCGTTGAGCCGCGCCAACTCGCTGAGCGCCTCGGGCTGCAGATCGTTGATCGACAGCACCTCCTCGTACATCTCCATGGCGCGGTCGGGAGAGCCGATGTCGACACTGAGCACGCGTGCCGCCTGCAACATCAGGTCGATCTTCTGCTGCTCGTTTGCGACGGCCGCGGCCTGGCGGTCGAGGGCTTCGACCACGTCCTCGAAGCGCTGCAGGTGCCGGTAGATACGCGCCAGGGCGGCGTTGGCCGCGTCGTGGGCGGCGTCGACGGCGACGATGTCCTCGAAGCACTGGGCGGCGCCGGCGTGGTCGACGAACTCCTCTTCGAGGATCAGGCCGATGCGCTCGAGCAGGCCGATGCGCTGCTTGGGCGTGGTGGCCAGCTCGACCTGGGAGCGCAGGCTCTCGAGCAATCCCTCGTAGTTGCCGGCGGCGCTGTAGACGCGCTCGAGACCCTGCAGGGCCTCGCCGTTGCGCGGGTCCAGCTCGAGCAGTGCGGCGTAGTGCGCGGCGGCCTTGGCCACGTCCTGTAGCTGCTGCTCATAGAGTTCGCCCAGGCGCTTGTGCACGCTGCCGCGGGCATCGCCCTTGAGCGTATCGAGGCGGCTTTCCAGCACGTCGCGCAGGGCCGACCAATCTTGCTGGGCACCCAGGATTTCGGCGAGCGCCGACTGCGCCACAGGATGGGCCGGGTCCTCGGCCAGAACCTGCTCCAGGTGGCTGCGGGCCTGGGGCCCATCGCCGAGCTTGTTGGCGATGATCACGGCGGCCTCGGCGCGATGCTCGCGCGCCTTGACCGGACTCGACTCCTTGTCGGCCCACTGCAGCAGCGTCGCCGCCAGCTCACCCCAACTCTGCGAGTCGCGGTAGAGGTCGATGACGCCCTCGTAGGCGGCGCTCGACGCCGCGTCGACGTTCAGGGCCTGGGAGTAGCAGCTGAGGGCGAAGTCGGGGCGGTGGATGCGGTCGCCGTACCAGCGGCCCATGCGCACGTAGGTGCGGACCAGCTCCGCCAGGTCGGCTTCGCGCTGGGCGGCGGCCTCGGCGGCATCGCGCTCGGCGAACGAAGCCACCAGCTCGGCGGCCTCCGAAAGCTGCGACTCGGCGGCCTCGAGCTGGGCGCGCTCTTCCTCCGTGTAGGATGGCTCGGCGTCAGTCGGATGCTGACCCTCGACCAGCAGACGACGGTCAGCCGCCTCCTGCTCGGCCACCGAGACCCGCGCCTGGGCCTCGTCAAAAGCGCTCTGCACCTCGAGCATATTCGCCCGCGCGCTCTCGACGGCCTCGCTGGCCGCCACGTGATGCTCTTCCAGGGTCGTGGCCTGCTCGACCAGCGATTCGGCCTCGCCAGCCAGCGCCTCGAGCTGCTCGGCTTGCTCGTCGCTGGGTTCTTCGCCGGCTTCTTCCTCGAGCTTTTCGTAGGCCTCCACCTTGGTCTCGGCCTCGGCGTGCTTCTCGGCGGCCTCGGCCTCGATCGCTTCGGCCTTTTGTGTGGCTTCGCCCAGCGTCTGGGCCGCCTGTTCGAGCTTGGCTTCGAGTTCGGTCAGCTCCTGCTGGGCGCTCTCGAGGGCCGCCTCGGCCTGCTGCAGCTGCGCCTCCTGGCCGGCCTGGTCGGCGACGTCCTGCTCGCGGCGGGCGTCGCGCTGGGCGTCGATGGCCGTGCGCACCTGCTCCAGCTGTCCCTGGGCCTCCTCCAGCTGAGCCTGGGCAGCCTGGCGCTGCTCTTCCTCGTCGGTGAAGAGCGCCGCCTGGGCCTCCTGGGCCGACTGGCTAAGCATCTCCAGGACCTCGGCCCAGCGCGCCTCTTGGCTGCCGGCGATGCGCTCGATCTCGCGAACCGCCTTGTCGTCCGACAGGTCACTGATCAACGCCTGGGTGTAGGCCACCAGCGCGTTTTCGGGGTCACGAAGCTGGTTTTCGTAGATCGAGGCCACCTCGCGCAGCAACCTTTGGCGCGCCTCGGCGTCTTCTTCGTTTTCGACGCGGTCGAGCAGGATCTCGAGCAGCCCCTCGTGGTCGCCCGAGGCGCGCTTGGCCGTCTCCACACCACGCAGGGCCGCGCTGTTATCGGGGTCGAGTTCCAGGATCTGTTGGTAGGCCGCCTCGGCGCGCAGGGCTTCTTTTGCCTCGGTCTCGTAGATGCGCGCCACGCGCAGCAAAAGCGCAATGCGCGTGATGCCCTCGGCCGCGTTGGCCGCTTCCGTCAGCGCTTCGGCCACTCGCGGCCAGGCACCGGACTCGGCGGCCAGCTCTTCGAGGGCGTCAGCCCAGGTGGTGTCGTCGGGGTTGCCGAGCAGGCCGGCCTTGGCCTCGCCATAGGCCACCTCGTCGAGCGGCTTCTGCACGCGCGGCTTCGAGGTCGCCCCCTCGAGCGCCTCCAGTAACTCCTGGGCGCTGCCGAAGCGCTCGGCCGGATCCTTGGCCAGGGCCCTGAGTACCAGGTTGTCGAGCTGCTCGGAGACCCAGCCCTTGCGCGCGTGGGCCGAGGGCGGCGTCGGCGCGGCCGACAGGTGCTGGGCGATCACGTCGATGGCGCTGTCGCCCTCGAAGGGCGGCTTGCCGGCCAGGGCTTCGTACATCAGCGTGCCCATCTGGTAGATGTCGCTGCGTACGTCGGTCTCGAGCCCGCGCGCCTGCTCGGGCGCGATCGCCTTGGGCGTGCCGAAGACCGGCAGCAGGCCCGTGGCGGTGGCTGCCTGCTGTATGCGCGTCAGCAGACGATCGGCGCCGCCGTCGACCAACACGCCGGTCGGCTCGCTGCGCCCCTCGTCGCTCTTGGGGCGCATCACGAAGACGTTTTCGACTTTCACGTCGCCGTGCACCAGGCCGCGGCGATGCAGCGCGCCCAGGCCCAGCAACACGCCGGTGAAAATCGGGCGCGCCTCGTTGACGTGCAGGCTGCCGGTGCGCTTGATGCGGTCGGCCAGGGTCTGACCCGTCAAATATTCGGCGGCCACCCAGGGACGCCGGTCGTCGAGCTGGCCGACGGAAAAGATCGGAACCAATCCCGGCGCCTCGAGGGTTTGCATTACGCGCGAGGCGGTGGTGAAGCGATGGACGGCGCCGCGGTCGCGGGCGTACTGGGGGCGGATCACCTTGAGCGCCGCGCGCTGGCTGTCGGCTTCTTCGCCGTCGCCCTCGCGCTCGGCCAGGTACACCACGCTCAGACCGCCCTCGCCGATCTTCTTGACGATCTTCATGCCGCCAACGCGCGCGCCGGGCTTCAGCTCGCCGTTGGGAGCGCTGTTCACGGTCTGACGCAAACCGGCATCGGCACCGTCGGCACTCAAGAGGATGGCGTCGACCAACGCGTCGATCGCTTCCTGATCGTTGCAGTAGCCCACCAGGGAACGCGCAAAGGCGCCCTTGGTGCCTGTACCCCCCACGACTTCCGGATCAAATCCGAGAATATTCGAGCTAAGGGCCATCAGGCCGTCGAGATCGAAGAGCCGCTCGAGCTCTCCCTGCAGTACTTCCATTATCGAATCGCTGGCCATGGCGTTCAGTCCTCAGTGCTCCACAGACCCTTTGGGGGGCCGTAGCCTACTCAAAACCCGCGCTCGGCTCTTCAATTAAAGCGCGACCGCGGGATCGTGCGGGTCCGGTTCGGCACTCTACCGTAGGTGGATGTACGGAATCTACACATGTTCGGGGGCTAATGACGGCGATCGTCAAGCATGGGGCCCCGTCCGCCCGCTCCGGCACTGTTCGTTTGAATAGGTGTGTAGAGACCGCGGTGCGGATCGTGCCGCCGGTCGAGCGCACGCCGGCGCCATCAGCGGGCGCCAGCGGCGACCAGGCGGACCGAGACCACCGCCTGCGACCCCTCGAAAGCGGCCCGCAGCTGGCAGCCCAGGCGCTGATCCGAACTGGCCCCGAGCATCTGGAGCAAACGCGTTTCATCGGCGTCGGGCGGCACGAGTCCGTCGCCCCCCTGGTGGATGCGCACCAGGCAGCGGGCGCAGTTGGCCGCGCGGCAGCTGACCGCGAGCACTTCGACGCGCTCGAGGTCATCGAGGGCGTCGAGCAGGCGCTCGCCCGGCTCGAGCTGCAGCGCGATGCCGGCCGGTTCGATGCGAACGCTCAGCACGTCGGCAGCATCAGCGCAGGGCGTCGATGCGCTTGCGCACGGCCGCCCGATCCAGCTCCCCTTGGCCCTTGAGCGCCTTTTGGTAGTAGTCGCGGGCGGCTTTCTTCTCACCCCGTGCCGACAGGGCATCGCCGTAGAGCGCCAGGGCTTCGGCCGAGTCCGGGGCGCGTGACAGGGCCTTGTCGAGCAGCGCACCCGACAATAGCGGCCGCTTCAACGCCAGCCCAAGGCGCGCCGCGGCGATCAGGGGTGCGGCGTTGCGCACGTCCAGATCGGCGGCGCTGCGGTATTGGGTGAAGGCCTGCTCGGCGCGACCGGTGGCCTCATAGAGCTTGGCCAGGGCCAGCGCCGTGTCGAAGTCATGGGGCGCCAGCGAAAGCGCCTCGCTGAGGATGCGCTCGGCCTCGTCGGCGCGGCCCAGGGTGACCAGGGCGCTGCCATAATGGGCGGTGGCCACCGGATGCTTGGGGTGCTCCTTCAGAAAGCGAGCAAGCCCCGCCTCGGCGGCCGCCGCATCACCGACCTGCAGCTGGGCGATATGCAGCTCCAGGGCCGGGGCGCCGAAATCACGGCGACCGGTCTGGGCGCGCGAGAGCTGCTCCACGGCGCCCTTGGCGTCGCCGCTGTCGAGCAGGGCGCGGCCCAGCTCCAGCTGCACGTCGGGATCCTCGGGCGCGCGCTCCAGGGCCTTGCGCAGCTCCGCCACCGCTTCGGACTTGCGGTTTTGGACGCGCGCCAAAAGCCCCAGGCCCAGGTGGGCATCGGCGTGGCCGGCGTCCGCTGCCAGTAGCGCCTTATAGGCCTTGGCGGCTTCGTCGAAGCGGCCCTGGATGCGCAGGGCATCGGCCCGGGTCAGCTGGGCCTCGATGTTCTTCGGGTCGGTGGCCACAGCCTTGTCGATGTGCTCGAAGGCGCGCGAGCTGCGGCGCCAGGTCAAAAAGGCCCGCGCCATGCACACGTGCCCGAGCACGTGGTCCGGGTGGGCGCGCTGCAGCTTGGCGCAGGCGGCGCGGCCGCGGCGGTAATCGTCCTGGGCCAGGTCCACGCCGACCGCCTCGAACAGCACCTCGGGTGAGTCGGGGTGGCGCTTGGCCAGGCGTTTGTAATGCCCGTCGGCTTCTTTGTAGCGCCCGGCCTCGACCAGGCCCTTTCCCAGGGCGAGCTGGGCCGACAACTGCCCCGGATTGGCCTTGGCAGCCTCGCGGAGGCGCGGAAGAGCGCCTTCCTGGGCCGACGCAGTCGCGCCCAGAACCACCACCAAGATCACGATAACTGCTTGTAATTTCACGTTTTCCCCTACGGGCATCCACCACCCCGCGTACGTGCTGGGACGCCCACAGCACCAGGTTTCTTCAAGCTTGAGTGATTTTCAAGGATGTGGCCAAACCTGCGCGCTCTGGTCAAGGCCGGCGATTGCGGCTAAAGCAGCGCCGGTGGACAGCCGTGTGAAGCCAGCGCTTGGCGCGAAACGAGCCATCGGACGCCGAACGTGGCCGCTTTTGTGCTGTGCGCTGTGGGCCTGTGGCGGCACGGCGGCCGAAGGCGGAAAGGCCTATGGCGACAAGGCCCGCGCCGCCTACCAGACCGCGCTGCTGGAGTTCTACGACGACGACTGCTTCGAAGCGGCGCCGATGATGCGCGAGCTGCGGCGCGAGTATCCGGTCAGTCGCTACGCGGCGCTGGCGGACCTGCGGGTGGCCGATTGCCACTTCCGGGACGGCGAGTACGCCGAGGCCATCGAGGCCTACAACCACTTCGTGCGCTACCGGCGCTCGCACGTGGAAGTGCCCTACGCGCGCTTTCAAGTGGCTGCCGCCCACTTCGAGCAGATCCCCTCCGAATGGCTGTTGTCGCCGCCGCGCCACGAGCGCGACCACTACCACGCCGAGGAAGCTCTGCGGCTGCTGCGGGCCTTCAAGCTCGACTTCCCCGACGACCCGCTGCTGCCCCGGGCCGAGCGCATGGCCCAAGAAGCCATCGAGCTGCTGGCCGCCCACGAACTCTACGTGGCCAAGTTCTACGCCGACCGCGGCCATCTGCGGGCCGCCATCGGCCGTCTCAACACCCTGATCGGCAGCTTCCCCGGCAGCAGCAAAGAAGCCGAAGCATGGCTCTTGCTGGGGCAGAGCTATCAGGAGCTGGGCATGCACGCGCTGGCGCGGGCCCACCTCGACCAGCTGGTCGCTCGTCACCCCAATAGCGACGAGGCCAACGAAGCGCGCGAGCAGCTGCGATCGCTGCCGGCGGGCGGTGTGCACAAAGATGCATGCCCTGTGCCCAGCGGAAATCCCACCTGAAGCTCGCAGCGGGCTGCCGCTGGCGCTATCGAAGGATCTGCCGAAATGCACTACACTCTCACGCAAGGTGGTAGCGCTCGGACCGCGGTGGTTGGATCCGGGCGCGCGCGCTACGATCGCGAGCGATGAGCGAGTCGGTGAAACAGGCCATCGCGCTGGGCCGCGAGCATTATGAAAAGCGCGAGTACGAAAAAGCCGAGCGCTATCTGGCGAAAGTGATCGCACGGGAGCAGGGCTACGCCGACATCCACAACATGATGGGCGTGATCCAGCACGACAAGGGGGCGCTGCAAGAAGCCCGGCAGTCGTTTGAGGCGGCCCTGGGGATCAACCCCAAGTACACCGAGGCGGCGCTAAACCTCTCGGTGACGCTCAACGATCTCGGCCTCTACGAGCAGGCCCAGGGCATCTACAAGAGCGCGATTCACTTCGACGCCAGCGGCAGTGAAGAGGTCGATCCCTACGCCAGGGGTAAAATCGCCAATCTCCACGCCGAGGTGGCCCAGGCCTATCTCGAAGTCGGCATGGTCAGCGAGGCGATCGCCGAGTTGCGCAACGCCATCGCCCTGTGCCCGACCTTCGCGGACCTGCGCGTGCGGCTGGCCCAGGCCTATCAGCAGATCGGCGACCTGGTGGCGGCGCGCTTCGAGCTCGAAGAAGCAATTCGCGTACGCCCCGACTACCACTCGGCCCGCAACTCCCTGGGCATCCTCCTGTTGGTCAGCGGCCAGCGCGAGCAGGCGATCAGCACCTGGGAGCAGGCCCTCGAGCGCGACCCGGAAAACCGCGGCGCCCGCGCCTACCTGCGCATGGTCGAGGGCTTGAAGTAAGGTTGCTGCGAACCGAAACTCCCGGCGCGGCGAAAGCATCGAGCCGCGCCCCCCAAGCGACGTCCCATGCGAACCGAAATCAGCCGTAGCTACCGCATCGAAGCGGCCCATCGCCTGCCCCATGTGCCGGCCGACCACAAGTGTCACCGCCTGCACGGCCACAGCTTTCAGATCACCGTGGTCGTCGAAGGCCCGGTCGATTCAACCATGGGTTGGGTGATCGATTTCGCCGACATCGACCGCGCCTTCGCGCCCCTGTTCGCGCGCCTGGACCATCACTACTTGAACGAGATCGAGGGCCTGGAAAACCCCACCAGCGAGGTGCTCGCCCGCTACATCCTGGAGCGCCTCGAGCTGCCGACCGACGCCAGGGGCAAGGCCGCTGAGGTGCGCGTGACGGCGGTGACGGTCTCGGAAAACTGCACCGCCCGCTGCACCGTCCATGCAGACTGAGACGCCCCCAGAGTCCGGCCCACGCCCCAAGCCACCCGCACACGCCCTGGGTCTGGCGCTCAGCGCCGCGCGCACCTCCGCCATGGCGGCCTGGACGCTGGGCTCGATGTACACGGCGCTTTTTCACCTCGACAGGCGGCCTCCGGAGCAGCGACCGGAGCTGTTGCAGCGCCGGATGAAGCTCTGGGCGCGCGGGCTGTCGACGGTTTTCGGCGTGGAGCAGCACCGGGTCACGCCCGAGCCGGCGTCGGCACGGGGGGCGCGCCTGGTGGTGGCCAACCACCGCTCGCCGCTGGACATCATCTTGATGATCGAGCACTTCGGTGGCTGCGTGCTCAGCCGCAGCGACCTGGAGCGCTGGCCGGTGCTGGGCAAGGCTGCCTATCACGGGGGCACGATCTTCGTCGATCGCGACGATCCCAAGAGCGGCGTGCGCGCGATCCGCGAGATCCGGCGGCGCCTGAACGAGGGCCGCACGGTGATCGTCTTTCCCGAGGGCACCACCCACCGCGGCGACGAGGTGCATCCCTTCCTGGGCGGCGCCTTCTCGGCGGTGCGCGGGCTGGGCGCCGAAATCGTCTGCGCCGGCATCGCCTACGATCCGGGGGCCGAATTCGTCGATGAGAGCTTCGTCGAGCACATCGCGCGCGTGGCCCAGCGGCGTCGCACGCGGGTGGGGTTGGCCTTCGGCACGCCCTGGCCGGCCGGCGCTGACCGCGCGGCCATGGCCGAACGCGCCCGCAGCGAAGTGCGCGCGTTGGTGGCTCGGGCGCGGGCTGGGCTGGGCTGAGCCCCCGGCGGCGACCGCGGCCCCTGGGCTTGCCTTGAATATTGAGCGCCTCCGCGCGTAGATACCCGGGGGGTCTGGCCCCGACGAGGACGATTATGACCGAGCTATCGATGGCCGCGCTGCTGCTGGGCGGGCTGCTCTTTTTCGGGCCGGCCCAGCCGCCCAAAACCAAGGCTCCGGCCGAAAAGGCCCTCGGATGCTCCCTGGTGACGCCCGAGGTGCCCCGCGGAGGGCGGCTCGAGGTGCGCGGGGAAAACCCCGGGCGCAGCCCCCTGGTGCGGCTTTCGGGCAAGGTGCTCCGCATCATCGAGCGCCAGGGCGACACCATCGCCGTCCAGGTGCCGCGCGACGCCAAGGACGGCGAAGTGGTGCTGCAGTCGGGCAAAGAGCGGGCGAGCTGCGGCACCCTCAAGATCATCGGTACGGATTAGTCCCACGACTGTACACCCGTCACCCTGACGCGGTCTTTCGCACTTTGCGCGCCGGGTCGGTTACCATTGAGGGGTGTCCGAACTGGTCGGCAAGGTTCTCGACGGCCGCTACGAGCTCCTCGAAGCCATCGGCGAGGGTGGCGTGGGCATGGTCTACCGTGCGCGCCGCATGCAGCTCGACCGCATCGTGGCGGTGAAGGTGCTGCATGACTCGCTGGCCGACTCCAGCGACTTCGTGGGGCGCTTCGAGCGCGAAGCGGTGGCCATGAGCCGGCTCTACCACCCCCACTGCGTGGCGGTCATCGACTCGGGGGTCTACGGCTCGAGGCCCTACCTGGTGCTCGAGTACCTGCACGGCAAGACGCTCAAGGACCTGATCGAGGAAAAGCCCCTCGAGGCCAAACGGGCGGTCAACATCACGCTACAGCTGCTCGAGACGCTCGAGTACTTCCACGGCCACCACGTCATCCATCGCGATCTGAAGTCGGAAAACGTGATGCTGGTGGAGGCCAGCGAGACCCGGGACTTCGTGAAGGTCCTCGACTTCGGCATGGCCAAGGTGCTGGAAGGCCCGGGCGCCGACTCCCAACTGAGCGTCATGGGCATCCTGCCCGGCACGCCGAGTGCGATGGCGCCCGAGCAGATCCAGCAGCTGCCTCCCGATCCGCGCATCGATGTCTACGCCACCGGCATCCTGCTCTACGAGATGATCTCCGGCGACCGGCCCTTCCGCGACGAGGACATGGCCAAGGTGATCAAGATGCAGCTGGCCAAGCCCGCGACGCCCCTGCGCGAGGTGGCGGGCGAGGCAGCGGCCTCGCCGCAGCTCGAAGCGGTCGTGATGCGGGCGCTGGAAAAGAACCGCGACGCCCGCTTTGCGGGCGCCCCCGAGATGGCCGCGGCGCTGCGCGAGACCCCGGAAGCGCGGGCGCTGAGCAGCGACGGCGCACCGGCCGACAGGACGACCGCGGCGCGGCCGCGCTGGCCGTTGGCGGTGGCGACGCTGGCGATCGCAGGGCTGGGTGCGGTGCTTGGTGTTCAGCTGTGGCCCAATCCGCCCAGCGCGCCAGCCCAGGTGGCGCCGGCGCCACCACCACCGCCACCTGACCCAACCGTAGTGCCGGAACCCGAGCCCGTGGTGGCACCGTGGTTGGCCCATCGCGACCTGGCCATCACTTATAGTGAGCGAAATCAACACGAGCAGGCCTTCCGTGAGATCACCGCAGCGGTCGAGGCCGCACCCGATGCCGCAGTGAGCGATGGGCCGTTGGTGGTCGCGGCGGTCAAGGCGCTGCAGCCCGACCGACTCGAATTCGTGATGACCAAATTTCGCGACAACCCAAAGCTCGTCGAGTCGCTGGTAGAAGCCTCCGCAGACGAGTCGGCGGAGTTGCGCCATGCGGCCTATGCGGGGCTGGTCGAGCTCGGCGAGCAGGAGCGGGCCGATCGCGTCGCGATGCTTGTGATGGACATCAAGGCGACCGAGGCCTGCAACGAGCTGCGCTCGCTGTTCAAGGAGCTGAAGAAGCTGGAAGACGAGCGCATCGGGACCCTGGTCGCGGAGCTGAACGAGCGCGACCGCAAGGATCCACAGCGCAAGTGTCTCAAGCGAATGCTGCGCTGAGGCGCGTCGCGTAAGGTTCAGCCTTCCGCTGAGCATGGATACGCCGTGCGGCATTGGGCAGAGCGGCCAGCGCCGCCCTCTGCCGACGGGCGGGGCGGTCGAGATCCTGGCCCTGCTGACCGAGCGCCTGCATCATGGCGGCCGCGACGAGCGCCCGCTGCCGCCCTGGCTCGAGACCCGCTGAAATGCCGCCGACCGACCGCGTGGAAGGTGTAGCCTCGCGCCCGTGACGGGCGAGGCCCAGGCCGAGAGCACGCGCCGCGTCGATGCCGCCATCCTGCTTTGCATGGTGGCCTTCGCGGGCCTTTCGCTGTGGCTCGCCTGGGCGCGCTACAGCCAAGTGGCCCATCGCACCTTTGACCTGGCGCTCTATGCGCGCATCGCCTGGGGGCTCGGCCACGGGGAGCTGTACAACCCGATCACCGACAGCAACTTCTTCGGCGGGCACGTGCCCTGGGTGCTGTGGCCCCTGGGGTTGCTCGGACGCTTCTTCGGCACGGTCGAGGTCCTGCTCACGGCCCAGAGCCTGGCGTTTGCCCTGACGGCCTGGCCCCTGTCACGCATCGCCGCGCGCAAACTCGGTCCCGTGGGCGCGCTGGTAACGGCCGTGGCCTGGCTCGTGCACCCGAATCTCGGTCACGTGGTCGCCTACGAGTTTCATCCCGGCTCACTGGCGGCGCTGCCGATGGCACTGGCCCTCGATGCCTTCGACCGCGAGCAGCCACGCGCCCTGTGCATCCACGCCGCCCTCACCGTCGCCTGTCGCGCCAGCCTGACGCTGCAAGTCGCCGCCCTCGCACTGCTGTGGCTGCCGCGACCCAAGCTGCGCAAGCTGGCCACGGGTTTGCTGCTCGGCTCCCTGGCCTACTTCACGCTGACCACGTGGCTATTGCCCCGCTGGCTGGGCGAGCAGGGCCTGTCGGCGAGCGCCCAGGCCCACTACGGCCACCTGGGCGGCAGTCCGCTGGGGGCGTTGCCGCTCCTATTTCGCGATCCCTCGGCGCTGCTGTCGCACTTCACGGCCCCCGAGCGGCTCTACTACCTGCCCTGGGTGCTGACGCCGCTGGCGCTCATGCCGCTGTGGGCACCGCGCCTGTTGCTCATGGCGGCGCCGCCGCTGCTGCTGAATCTGCTGAGCGCATTTCCCACCGCCCAACAGATGTATTCCCACTATCTCACGCCTGCCCTGGTGCCGCTGCTCGTGGCCGCCGTCGAGGGCGTCGGCACGCTTTCGCGTCGCGGCCCCTCGCTGCTACTCTTTTCGGCCTGCAGCCTGGGCAGCGCCCTGCTGTGGGGCGGACTGCCGGGCGCCCGCGCCTTTCCCGGCGCCGACTTCAAAGCCGGCCCCCACAGCCAAGCCCGCCACCAGGTACTCGCGCGCATCGCCCCCGATCGCTCGGTGCAGGCCCCCGACGCCCTGTTGCCACACCTGGCCGAGCGCCGCTGGCTCTTCCGCGGTCCGCCGCCGGAGCGCGGCGCCGAGCTGGTCGTACTCGATGCCCATCACCGGCGCCGCTTCGCTCGCCGCGAGGATCTGCTGCGAACCGTCGAGGAACCCCTGATGCGGCAGTGGCTTGGGCGCCCTGACTTTGGGTTGATCTTCACGGCCGGCGATCTACTGCTGCTGGAAAAGGGCGCCGACCCGCGCGCCGGGCCCGCCCGCCACTACCTGCGCGCCCACGCCTGGCGCGAGCCTCCACAGGCGCTGTGCGCCTGCCTGGCTGTGCACGGCGCGACGCTGCGCGAAAGCGTGCTCGAACTAGAGCTCAGCGCCCGCGGCCCTTGCCCCGACGACCTGGCGCTGCGCATCGGCGACGAAGCGCGCCCGCGCCGGGTCGACCTGGCCTTCGAGGGCCTGTTGTCGCCCCGCGCGCTGCAAGAAGGCGATGCACTGCGCTCACCCCATGCTCTGAGCGACGCCGAGCGCGCGCGCATCATGGGCAGGGGCCTGCACGTCGGGGCCCTGCGTAGCAGCGGCGCGCGACCCGAGCCCGGCGATCCGACGAGCGTGCGGGTGCCCCTGCGCTGACACTGTCGGAACGCCCTCTGACCCGCTCTCGTCACCCGCCCATCCCTCGCAACCCCTGTGGTATACCGGGGCCCCGACGCTGGAGGCCACCTTGCAAATCCGACGCCCACCCACCGCGCACAGCGCGCTGCTGCCCGTGTCCTCACTGGCCGCTTTGCTGCTGTTGGCCTGCGCCACCAGCTCCGACAGCGACGCGGCGGGCGACGACCAGAAGTCGAGCGATGACAAAGTCGAGGTCGACGCGGGCCCGCCGGTCTACGACGCGGGCTCGGCCTCCGACAACGCGGTCAGCGCCGGCGCCCTGTGCGCGCGCCTGGCCACGATCCAGTGTGCCGGCGAACACTTTTGCTGCGCAGATCCAGGCCGCGATCGCGAGGCCTGCGAGAACGAGCAACGCACGGGCTGCGTGCAGGAAGGCTTTTTGGACTTCATCTCGCAAGATCCGATCACGGGCTTCGACGCCGAAGCCGCCGAGGCGTTTTTCACCGAGCTGTCGCGCCTGGCCTCCGAGTGCGACAGCTCCGTGGCCAGCTTCGGGTTTTCCGTCGACGGCCTGGGTAGCCTCTTCAACGGCACGCGCGCTGAAGGCGCGTCCTGCCGGCCTGCGCTGGCGGGCTCGGGCAGCACCTCAGAGCGCGGCGCCGCGGCGCTGGTTTCCTGCGCCGACTCGGAAAACTTCGCCTGCCTGCCCACCTCGATCGCGACCTGGACCTGCAGCGCCCGCAACGGCGAAGGCGGCCCCTGCTTCAGCGACGCCAATTGCACCGACGGGCTCTACTGCCCCAACACCGGCAGCAACAACTTCACCGGGGACGTCTGCAAGCTGCGCAAGGCCGAGGGGCAAGCCTGCGCGCGACCCACCGAGTGCGAGTCCTTCTTCTGCAAGGACGGCGAGTGCGTGGCCGCCTCGACCGATGCCGCCTACTGCCTGGCGCAGTAGGGCAGCGCGTCAGCTCACCTCGGCACCGCTGTCGATCTCGCCGTCAACACCGACGAGCCGCAGCGTCTTGCCGACCTTGGCCGCCAGCAACATGCCGCAGGACTCCACACCGCGGATGGTGGCCGGCGCCAGGTTGGCGACGACCACGATGGTGCGCCCTACGACTTCTTCGGGACGGTAGTGCTGGGCGATGCCGGCCACCAACTGACGGCGCTCCTGGCCCAGCTCGATCTGGAGCTTCAGCAGGCGATCGGCCCCCTCCACCGGCTCGGCCTCGAGCACGCGCGCGGTCCTGAGCGAGACCTGGCGGAACTGATCGATGCCGATGACCACGTTTTCCGCCGCCTGCTTGTCTTTTTTGGCCTGTTTGGCCTGTTTGGCTTGCTTGGCCTGTGATTTGCCGCTCGGCTTGGCCTCAGCCGAGAGGCCGAGTTCTTTTTCCAGAGCCTTGATGTCGATACGCGGAAAGAGCCCCTCGAGCTGCCCGCAGGCGCCCTTGGCCGGCAGCCGTCCCCACTGCTTGAGCTGATCGAGGTGGGGTTCGGCTTCGTCACCGGCTACGCCCAGGATGCGCCGGTAGGCCGCCATCTTCGTGGGCATCACGGGATAGAGCAGACCGCTGGCGATGCGCAGGGCCTCGGCCGCCGAGTAGAGCACCGTGCCCAGGCGCACGCGGTCGGCTTCTGCTTCGGACTTGGCGAGCTTCCAGGGCGCGGTCTGCTCGAAGTACTTGTTGCAGCCGCGCACCACCTCGGCGACCTTCTGCAGCCCGCGATCGAGGGCCATGGTCTCGACCGCCTGCTGCATCTCGGCCGCAGCCGCAAGCGCGAGTTCACTCAACTCCTGGTCTACGGCCTCGCTCGGACCCGGCTCGGGCAGGGCGCCACCGAAGCTCGAGTGAATCAGCCGGATCACGCGGTTGAGCATATTGCCCAGATCGCCGGCCAGGTCCGCATTGTAGCGCTCGGCAAAGCCCAGCTCACTGAAGCTGGCGTCTTGACCCAGAGTCATCTCGGCCATCAGGAAGTAGCGCAGGGGGTCGACGCCGTACTTGTCGCAAAGCGCGATCGGGTCGATCACGTTGCCGGCCGTCTTGCTCATCTTCTCGGCCTGCACCAGCCACCAGCCGTGGGCGAAGATGGTCTTGGGCATCGGCAGGCCCATGGCGTGCAGCATGGTGGGCCAGTAGACGGTGTGGGTGGTCAGGATGTCCTTGCCGATCAGGTGGTAGCGCGCAGGCCACCAGCGCGCGAAGCCCGCGTCATCGCGGCGATAGCCGATGGCGCTGATGTAGTTGACCAGGGCGTCGAACCAGACGTAGCAGACGTAGTCGGCGTCGAAGGGCAGGTCGATGCCCCAGCTGACGCGCGACTTGGGCCGCGAGATGCACAGATCGCCCAGGGGCTTGCGCAAAAAGCCCAGCGTCTCGTTGCGACGATGCTCGGGTTGTATGAACTCGGGGTTATTTTCGATGTAGTCGACCAGCCACTGCTGGTACTTGCCCATGCGGAAGAAGTAGGCTTTTTCCTCGAGCCACTCCACGGGGCGACCGCTGATTGGATCCTTGCCGTCGACCAGCTCCTTGTCGGTGAAGAAACGCTCCTCGCCCACCGAGTACCAGCCGGCGTAGCTGTCGGCGTAGATCTCACCGCGCTCGTAGAGCTCGCTCAGGATCTCCTGCACCACCGCCGTGTGGCGCGGCTCGGTGGTGCGGATGAAATCGTCGTGGGTGATGCCCAGCTTCTGCCACAGCTCCTGGAAGCGCACGACGGTGGCGTCGGCCTGCTCGCGCGGGCTGCGGCCGGCGTCGCTGGCGGCCTGGGCCACCTTCTGACCGTGCTCGTCGGTGCCGGTCAGAAAGTGGGTGTCCACCCCCAGCAGGCGGTGGTATCGGGCCAGCACGTCGGCCAGAAGCGTGGTGTAGGCGTGGCCGATGTGGGGCCGATCATTGACATAGTAGATCGGCGTGGTGACGTAGAAGCTCTCGCCCGGCTGGTTCATGGCCGAATCCTTGGTCCGGATTGTTCACCAATCCGGTTGGAAGCCCCGATTGTGCACCAATCGGGGCGGCAACACGCGCAAACGGGCTTTGCGGTGCGAAAGGTCCCTTCTTACCTGGACCTTTGGACGCCGCAAAGCCCGTTTTTTGCTGCCGGCCGAGTCGCTGCGAGAGCGACTCGAGCGCTACTTCGGTTGGGGCAGCCGGAGCACGCGCTTGGAGACGATGTTGCGCTGGATCTCCGAGGTGCCGCCGTAGATGGTGGTGGCCTTGGCGCTGAGCCAGCCGCGGGTCAGGGCCACGTCCTCGGCCGGAGCGCCCTCGCCCTCCCAGTAGAGGGAGCCGGTGCCGCGCAGCTTGAGCATCAGTTCGTCGCGGCGGTGGCCCAGCTCGGAGGTCGCCATCTTGAAGATCGAGGTCTCCGGCCCCGGGCCGCCCTTGGCCTTGGCCGTCGCCGCAGAGCGCTGGGTGGTCAAAGACAGCGCCATCTGATCGATCATCAACTTGCTCATCTCGTCGCGCAGGGCGCCGTCGGCCACCTTGCCGTCGACTTCACCAGCGGAGGCCTTGGCCAGCTCGATCATGCGGTTGCCGCCGGCCGCGGGGCTGCCGCGACGGCCGGGGCTGGCACCGGTGCCGCCCATGCCCGAGCGCTCGAAGCCGAGCAGGGTCTTGGCCACGGTCCAGCCGCCGTTGACGGGGCCGACCACGTCGTCGACCGGTACCACGGCGTCGGTCAGGAAGGTCTCGCAGAAGGGCGAGTTGCCGCTGATCAGGCGGATCGGACGGATCTCGATGCCCGGCTGCTTCATGTCGGCCAGGCAGAAGGTGATGCCGTTGTGCTTACTGCTGTCGTCGGTGCGCACCAGCAGGAACATGCGGTTGGCCGCCTGGGCGCCGCTGGTCCAGATCTTCTGGCCGTTGACGATGTAGTTCTCGCCCTTTTCGTCGAGCTTGGCGCCGCAGGCCAGCGACGCCAGATCACTGCCGGCGTTGGGCTCGGAGAAGCCCTGGCACCAACGGTGCTCGCCGGTGACGATCTTGGGCAGGTACTTCTGCTTCTGCTCCTCGTTGCCGTGGACCAGCAGGGTCGGACCGATCATCGACAGGCCCATGCCCATCAGGGGCGGCGGCAGCTTGCGCTTGGCCATCTCCTGCTGCAGTACGCGGTTTTGCTGGGGCGTGAGGCCGCCACCGCCGTATTCGGTGGGCCATGTGGGCGCCGTCCAGCCCTTCTTCGCCATGACCTCCAGCCACTTGGTGCGGTCGGAGCGCACATCCGAGGGCTCCTGGTCGGCGGCCCCTTCGGCCATCATCTGCATGCCGCGTCCACCCAGGGACTTGGGTGCGTTTTCGTCCAACCACTGGGCGGCTTCACTGCGAAAAGCTTCGAGATCGGTCATGGATTCACTCCGGCTGTCGCGTCGCGCACCGGCGCGGACTTCGGGTCCGCCCGGGGTCCCCTTTTTGAGCAGAATTCAAAGCCCAGCGCAAGCCTTCTGAACACCGTGGGGGGGTGTCGGCGCAATCGGCCAGCGCCCTGGCTTGGCATGACGTTCAGGGGGCTTCGCCGAAGAGTGCCGCGGCCATGGCTTCGGTGGGCGCCGGGGCGCCGGTGAACAGCTCGAAGGCCAAAACGCCCTGGTAGAGCAGCATGCCCAGCCCGTCGACGGTTCGGAGACCCCGGGCCTCGGCCCGCGCCAGCACGCTGGTGCGGCGGGGTTTGTACACCAGGTCACAGACCACGGCGGCTTCGCCCAGGTGCTCGAGGGGCAGGGTCTGTGCGAAGGCGGTGGCGCCCTGCCCTTCGCCGAGGGTGGCGCTGGTGGCCTGGATCAGCAGGTCGGTGCCCTCGAACTCGGCGGGGAGGTCCTCGAAACCGCCGTGGGCCAACTCGCTGCCGGGGCAGGCCGCCGAGAGCTGCGCGACCAGGGCGGCGGCCTGGTCCGGGCGCCGGGCGGCCACGTAAACGCGCGCGGCGCCCGCTTCCGACAGGCCCACCGCGGCGGCCCGGGCCGCGCCTCCGGCCCCGATCATGGTCACTCGGTTGCCCTGGAGCTGCACTCCGGCTTCGACGAGTGAGCGCGCCAGGCCGGTGGCGTCGGTGTTGTGGCCGACGGCCCGACGGCCCTGCAGTACCACGGTGTTGACGGCTCCGATGGCGCGGGCGCCGGGCGTGACCTCGTCGAGCAGCTCGGCGATGGCCTCCTTGTGGGGCAGCGTGATGTTCAGGCCTTCGACGCCCAAGGCGCGCGCGGCCTCGAGGGCCTGTGGCAGGCGCTCGGGGGGCACGGCGTAGGGCACATAGAGGGCGTCGAGGCCCAGCTCGGCGAAGGCGCGGTTGTGCATACGCGGTGAGCGCGAGTGGGCTACGGGCCAGCCGAAGATGCCGAACACGCGCGTCATGACCGCTCCACCCGCACCGGCAGCTGACCCTCGTGCAGGCGCAGCCGCAGCCGTTCGCCGGGCTCGGCGTCGCTCGCCCGCAAAAGCGCTCTACCGTCGGCCTCACGGATGGCGATGGCGTAGCCGCGGCCCAGAACATTCAGGGGAGACAGCGCCGACAGACGGGCCGAAAGCTCCGAAAGGCGCGCCCGACGGGCCGACAGCAGCGGCCCGATACTCGAGCCCAGGCGCGTGCGCAGGGCCACCAGACGCTGGCGGCGGACCGACAGCAAAAGCCGCGGGTCGCGACGCCGGAGCCGCTCCGCCAGCGACTGCTGCTGACGCCGCGCCGCCCGCAGCCGCCGGCCCAGGGCCTCGGCATTGCGCCGCTCGAGCACAGACAGCCGCACCCGCACGCGGCCCAGGGCGGTACGCGGATCGGCCACCCGCCGCGCCGCCCGGTCGAGCCGCAGGCGGGCTCGCGCCACCTTCATCTCCAGGGCCCGCTGCAAGCGGCGCAGATGACCGTCGAGTTGCTCCTGCAGAGCCTGCCGGTCGGGCACGCACAGCTCGGCGGCATTGGATGGCGTGGCGGCGCGCACGTCGGCGACCAGATCGGCGATGGTCACGTCCACCTCGTGGCCGACCGCGCTGACCACCGGCACCGGGCAGGCAGCGATGGCCCGGGCCACGCGCTCGTCGTTGAAGGCGACGAGATCCTCGGCGGCGCCGCCTCCGCGCCCCACGATCACCACGTCGAGTTCGGGCACATGGGCGATGGCCGACAGCGCCCGGACGATCGCCACCGGCGCCTCGGCGCCCTGTACCAGGGTGGGGGCGACCACGATGGGCAGCGGGCAGCGGTCGTGGGCCACGCGCACGATATCGTGCAGGGCCGCGCCCTTTTCGCTGGTGACCACGCCCAGAACCCGGGGCAAAAGCGGCAGCGCTCGTTTGCGGGCGGGGTCCAAGAGCCCCTCGGTCTCGAGCTTCTTGCGCACGGCCTCGAACTGGGCGTGCAGCTCGCCCAGGCCGGCCGGCAGGGCCGTGCGGGCGATCATCTGATAGCTACCGCGCGGCTCGAACAGGGAGAGCGTGCCGCGCAGTTCCACGCGTGCCCCGTTTTGCAGCCTGGCCTTGCTGCGCCGGGCGTCGCTGCGGAACATCACGACGCGCAGTTGCGCCGGATCGAGCTCATCGTTGAGCGTGAAATAGACGTGGCCCGAGGCGGCGCGCGTCAGATCGCTAACCTCGCCCTCGACCCGCACCTGACCGAAGCGGCCCTCGAGCTGCTGGCGCACCATGCGATTGAGCTGACTGACACGAAAGACCTGTCGCTCGGAGCCGCCGGACTTGCCGCCTGAGCCGCCGCCTTCATCGAGACCATCGAAGAGGGAGCGCATCACCATGGGCGGAGACCTTAGGACTGGTGGAGAAATAAGTCGATCGGGCCGGCTTCGAGGCGCCGGTGACGGCGCCGCCTGGAAGCGCATGGCTCGCGTTCGAGTCGACCGATGAAGACACAGCCACTCTCCTAGATGTGCTCGGCGGGAGTGCTGAGCCGATGATCGGGGTCGATACGATGCCAGATGCAAGGACGGCCTGCGCCGGAATACTCCGTGTATTTCAAGGGGACCGGACGCCGCAGCTGGCGCCGTAGCGGTCCCGAGAGCGGATCATGACTCCCGCCGAGCACATCTAGGCGCTCGTCCCGCGCGCTGCGCCAGGGCGCTTCAAGCCGAGCTGCTGCGCGTGCGGCGGGCAGCTTCTTCCAGAGTGGGCGCGAAGAGGCGGGCGAAGCGGCGCGGCTCCTTGATTTCGCGCTTGCCCAGCTCGGCATCGGCCTCGCGCTCGGCCAAGACGCCCTCCGCATCGGCCTGCAGCTGGCCGCGGGCGCGGCGTGCGAAGATCGAGGTCAGGGGCTCGGTGGGCTCGCGGCGGTGGGCGCAGATCACCTGCTCCAGCAGCTCGATGGCCCGATCGTTCTGTTGGCGCACGGCGGCGGCTGTGGCACGCATCAGCGCCACGTCGTCGTGGAAGCAGGGCAGTTCCAGGGCTGCGACCCGCTCGGTGGCGGCTTCGGCCAGCTCTAGGAGCCCGGGCGGCGCATCGCGGCTGGCCCGGGCCAAAAGCGCGAGTCGCGCCTGGGCCAGGGTGGTGAGCCCGAGCCAAACGGGCACCACGTTGAGGGCTACGGAGGCGTAGCCTTCCAACTGCTTGAGCAACTCGCGGCAGCGCAGGGCGTCGCCCGAGTAGAGCGCGAAGCTGGCGCGGGTCATCAGGTCTGCTGCCAGGCTGAAGCCCGCCTGCTCGCCGCTCTCGCGGTGCGCGCGCTCCATCAGGGCATGGGCTTCCTCGACGCGGTCGCCCTTGAGCAGCCCCCGCGCCAGTGTCAGCCGGTGGCGCAGGGTGCTTACGCGGTCGCCCCGTTCTTCGGCCTCGCGGATCCAGTTGCGCATGCGTCCGCCGTCGACATCGCGGGCGAAGCTGATGCGCAGGTGGCTCAGGACGGTGCGGGCGATGCGCATCTCGAAGGCACCACCGCGGCAGTGGTTGCGGTAGAGTTCCTCGGCGCGCAGCAGCTCATCGGTGGCTTCCTCGACGCGGCCGTGGAGGTAGACGGAAAGCCCCTTGGCGAAGGCGATGGCCGCGTGCCCCTCCGGAGTGTTGAGGCGCCGGGCCAGGGCCTCGGCCACATCCATCGCACCCGAGGTGCCGACGCCGGCCAGGGTGCTGTAGGCCACGTCGACGTGCACGTGGTAGAGCGCGAGCAGGCGCAGGATGCGTAGGGGTTCGCCGAGCTCCAGGGCCTGTTCGGTCAACTCAACCAAGAGTGGAAGCGGGCGGTCGAGCTCGTTGGTCAAAAGACCCTGGGCGAGCTCGGTCAGCAGGTCCAGGCGCTCGAGCTTTTCGCCGTCGAGCTCGCTCTCGCTCTGCTCCTTGAAGCCGAGGCCCCGCTGGCGCAGGCGCCGCCAGTGTTCGCCGGCCTGGTAGGCGCCCTCGGCAAAGTCCGTGGGCAAGGTCACGTTCAGCGCGCGCAGCGGTTCCTCCAGCTCGCGCAGGCCCTCGTCCACGTGTCCGGCCAGCAGCAGCTGGACGCCGCCCAGGGCGCGCAGGGTCACGGCCTGCTCGGGCCAGGTGGCGGCGGTCAGGAAGTAGGCTTCGGCGGCCTGCTTGCCGCGGCCGGCGTCGACCAGGGCGTCGGCCCACAGGCGCTGAAGCTCGTGCTTGCGCGGCAGTTGTTGGCAGTGTTCGGCGGCCAGACCGTAGAGGCGAGAGGCCTTCTCGAAGGCCAGGGCCTTGGAGGCTTGCTCGGCGGCGCGGGCGGCGTAGAGGCTGGCGCGGTCGCGGTGGCCGGCGCCGAGCAGGTGGCTTGTCAGGGCTTCCAGGTCGTTGGCGCCGCTGGCCTCGAGCGCGGCCGCCAGTCGCCTGTGCCAGCCCGCCAGCGTGGCCGGTGACATCGCGGAGGTGATCGTCTCGCGGATGGTGTCGTGGTAGACCTCGACGGCACGGATGTTGTGGCTGGAGACGCCGCGCACGAGCTTGGCGGCGCGCAGCTCCGACAGCGCCGTGGGCAGATCGATGTTGAAGGAGGAGACCAGCGTGAGCATGTCCTCGCGCACCGGTCGTGCCGACACGCTCAGCAGTTCCAGCAAGGTCCTGGCGTCGGCGGAGAGGCCCGTCACGGTCTGCGCCAGCACGCGCTCGAAGCTCACCAGGCCCCGTGCCGTCTGGGATGAGGCCAGGCCGGTGGCGACGCGGGTCTGTACGTGCTGCACCAGCTGGGTGAGCAACTGGGGGTTACCGTTGGATTCGAAGCCCAGCTTACGCGCGCCAGCGTCGCCGCTGGTGTCGGCCTTGCCGGCGAGCAGGGCCTTGGCCAGCGCGTAGCTTTCTTCGGTTGTCAGCGGCGAGACCGGGAGGTCGCGCAGGTCCAGGCCCTTGGTCTGGCCCAGGTGCTCGAGCAGCATCTTCAGGCCCGAGCTCTGCTCGGTCTCGTCGGTGCGGTAGACACCGCACAGCAGCATGGCCGGGGCGTCGCTGCCGCTGATCAGCTCGATCAGCAGTCGGGCGCTGTCCTCGTCGCTCCACTGCAGATCATCGACACAGATGACCAGCGGTTTGAGGTCGGCGATGCGGCTGAACATCTCCTTGAGCGCCTGAAACGCGATGGTGCGCAGCTCCTGGGGGTTGGGCGGGAGTGCGCGTCCGCGGCGGGTGCGCTTGAAGATGTCGACGCGCTTGAGCACGGGAAAGAGCCCCGTCAGGGCCTCGACCTCGCGGGGTAGCATCTGGGCGGCGTCGCTGGCGGGCAGGCGCCGCAGGTAGCGGCTGAGCGTGTCGATGACATTGTCGAAGGCCTTGAAGGGCACGCTCTCGCGCTCGTAGCAGCGACCCTTGAGCACCACATCGCTGCTCTTGGAGGCCAGCTCCGAGATGAACTCCTCGATCAGGGTGCTCTTGCCGATGCCGGCGCCGCCGTGCACCAGGGCCACCACCGGCCGCCCCTGGTCAGTGGCTTTCAGCGCCGCGCGCAAATCGCGCAGCTGGGCCCTGCGTCCGACGAAGTTGGTCTTGAGTTGGCGCGTGGGCGGGCGGATGGAAGCGGCCCGATCGGGGCCGCCCGCGGGCACCGAGGCGGGCCGGCGACTGCGCAGGGCGCGCAGGATGGCTGCGCCGTCGGGGCGCTCGGTGGGATCGCGCTTGAGCAACTGAACGCAGAGTTGGTCGAGGTCCTCGGGCACGTCATAGACGACCTCGCTGGGCGCTGGCGGATCGTGCTTTTGCTTTTGTTGGATCACGTCCATGGGGGCGCCGTCGAAGGGCACGTCCCCGGTCAGTGCTTCGTACAGGATGACGCCCAGGGCGTACCAATCGGTGGCGGCTGAGTCCGCCTTGCCGCGGCATTGCTCGGGTGACATGTAGGCGGGGGTGCCGATGATGGTCGCCAATGTCTCGTGGATGCTGGCGTCCTGTTCGGTGGCGATACCGAAATCGAGCAGCACCGGGCGCCCGCTCTCGGTGACCAGCACGTTTTCTGGCTTGAGGTCGCGGTGCAGCTTGCCCGCCGCGTGCACCGCCATCAGCCCCTCGACGATCTCCTCGAGCACGGCCCGAAGGCGCGTGGCGCTCTCCAGCGGCGAGCGGAAGAGCATCTCCATGCCCTTGATCGGCAGCTCGGTGGAGTCGAGCGTGGCCTGATACTCGCCGCTGGCCGGTCTTGGGGTCGAGTCGTAGGTTCTGCGTCGGGAGCCGTGCAAATAGGCGAGCAGGTCCTTGCCCTCGACATACTCCATGGTGAAGTACCACTGATTGCCCTGGGAGAAGAGCTCGTGCAGCGTCACCAGGTTGCGGTGGCTGACGTCGGCCAGGGCGCGGAACTCCTTCTTGAAGCGATAGATGCCCGAGGCGTTGACGGACAACAGGGTTTTGAGGGCGACTCGGCTCTCGAGCTTGCGGTCGTAGGCCAGGTACACCGAGCCCATGCTTCCTGCGCCGATTTGGCGTTCGATCACGAAGCGGTCGGTGCCGATGAAGTCGCTATCCACGAGGCCCTACCATCTTATCAGCTCGTGGGCTTGCCATCGCGCAAGAAAGCGATGCGCCCAGGTGCTCGGCTGTGGGGAGCGGTGGGAGAGGGCGGGTTAACACGACTGTGTCAGGGTAGCGGCGGCCCTCGCTTGTTCAGGGGATCTGTAGGCTTCGTCGGCCGTCTCGAAAGGGACACACCCTGCCGTAGACGCCCGCCAAACCCTACAAATCCCCTGCCCGGCGCGATCTTCCACCGCCACCCTGACACAGTCGTGTTAACCCGGATCGTTCATGAAGGTGCGCAGCGAGGGGCCGGGAATGCCTCGCAGGACAGTGTGGCACGGAGAAAAGAATCCGCAGGCGTACTCAACCCCGCAAACGAATCGCCACCACCAGTTGAGCCAGATTCTTTAGCACCCCAGGCACACGCCGGAAGAGATGGACCGAGGGCTCCCGCATCTCCTTGATGCGCACCGGGATTTCCCGAATCGGAACGCCCGCCCGCTCGGCGCGGATCACCAGCTCGCTGGCGAAGAGGTCGCGGTCGACGATGCACCGGTCGACGATGGGCATCAGCGCCTCGCGGCGGAAGGCCTTGAGCCCATGGGTGTCGGTGCCGCGGAAGTCCAGGGCCACGCGCAACATGCCGTTGATCACCAGGCTGCCCAGGTGACGCACGAAGGGGCGCTCGTCGCTGGCGCCGTCGGCCAGCTTGGAGCCGATGACCAGGTCGGCTTCGCCCGCTTTTAGGATGCGCAGGGCGTCGCGGTAGAAGCCGGTGTCGCAGAGATCGATCTCATCACAGATCACGAAGCGACCGTTCGCGTCGACGATACCCTGGCGCAGCGCCTTGCCGTAGTTGCCGTTGCCGGGTTCGCCGGTGGAGAAATAGCTCACCTGCGGGTAGCGGCCGCGTAGCTCCTCGCAGATTTCGAGGGTGCGGTCGGTGGAACCGTTTTCCGCGAGCACGATTTGATAGTCGACGTCGAGGGCGCCCATGCGGTCGACCAGGTCGGTGACCGAGGCCCGCAGAATGCCCTCTTCGTTGTAGAGGGGGATCACAATGGTGAGATCCCGTGCCTCGCTCGTTGCCTGGCTCAAGGCTTTTGCTCCCGCGCGCGGGCCGCCGCCTGGCGCCCGAAGATCAAGGCATCCTCCATGGAGGAGTAGTTCCAGCCGCCATAACGGCCGGTGGAGATGATGCCGTGCTGCTCGAGGAAGGCCTCGATGATGGCGACCGACGCCTGGTAGCTGTGGTCGTAGATGACGTAGGCGTGGTCGATGCGACGCGGCGTGGCAAAGGCGATGTCGCCCGGTGCTTCGATGATGCCCATCTCGATGAGGCCCGCTGTGACCTGGGGCAAGAGCGTGTCCATGTCTGGCTGCTGTCGCGAGGCCAGCTCCACGTAGAGGCAGGCCTTGCCCGGTGGCGCCATCTCGGCGCTGAAGTTCGAGTAGCAGCCCACGCGGTAGAACGGAAAGCGCGCTTCGGGCACGTAGACCCAGTGCATGTCGATGCCCGAAGGCCGCTCGAGGGCCACGTCCAGGTACCACAGGGGGGTGCAACGCAGGCTCGCGGCGGCACGCGAGACTTCCGCAGGTGGCGCCTGGAGCAGATCGACCAGGCGGTCGAGCGGCGCGCTCGAGATCAGCCGCTGGTAGGGAACGTCGCCGTCGTCGAAGTGCAGGACGCGGCGCCCGTGGTCGATGGCGCGCGGGGCGTGCTCGAAGCGCGGAGCTACGGGCAGGCTTGCACACAGGGCCTCGCTCAGCTCCGCGATGCCCGAGCGCGGGTAGAGAAAGTTCCTGTTGTAGCCCAGCTCGCGGTCGTTGAGACCCACCGCGCCGGCGATCACGTCGTCGAGCTGGGGTAGGGGCACAAAGCGCGAGCACCAGTCGGGGCTGATCTCCCGGGGATGCACGCCCCATAACTTTTGGTTGTAGGGGATCATGAAGTGTCGGCTGAAGCCGTCGCCGAAGTGCTTGAGGCAAAACTGCTCGAAGTCCGCTGGCTCGGGCGTCCGGGCGGCTCGCTCGCGGGCCTGCAGAAAGCCCATCAGGCACTCGTGGGCGGTGGTCGGGGGCAGGCCGTAGGTATTGGCCTGGTAGGGGTAGCGCGTGTAGACGCCCTGGCTGAAGACCATGCTGCGGCGCTGGACCTCGATCAGCCGGCCCGGCAGCAGCTGCTCCACCCAGCGCCGAATGTCCGGGTCGCGCAGGTGCAGGAGGTGTCCGGTGCGGTCGAAGCGGTAGCCGCGCTCTTGCAGCGTGATGGCGTGGCCGCCGGGTGCCGCCAGGCGCTCGTGGATCTCGCAGTCGCCGCCCAGGTGGTGGGCAGCCGACATTCCAGTCAAGCCGGCACCGAGGATCTGAATCGGGGCGCGCGTCATGCCGAGTTGCGGCGGACTGTTGACCAGCGTCGCCAGGGCGTCAAGGCGCCGCTGGCGCAGGCGCGATGGAGGACAGCAGGGCGTGGGCTGCGAGCAACTCGAGTTCGAGTGGCGGAAGCCCGGCTGGTAGCGCGGCGCTGCAACCGGCCTGCAACCGTAGGGCCGCTGCGCCCGTGCCCAGCACGATGGTGCCCTCGACCACCGTCAGGCAGCGCAGAACGCGTCGCTCGGGTAGCTCCAGGTGGCCGCTGCCGCCCAGGCGCTCCACGCGCAGCGGTGCGAAATCCAGCAGCGCATCGGGCTCGGGGCCGCAGAGCAGCTCGTGGCGTGCGGGCAGCGCCGTGTCGGGCCAGCCGCAGGCCCGGCGCCGGGAGCTCAGCCAGGCGGGATCGCTGGCGCGGTCCCAGTCGGTCACCGCGAGCGCTTCTTCGAGATGCAGCGGTCGCAGCTGGCCATGTGGGTCGGGGCGGCCATCCCCGTCGTAGCGGCGCCCGTAGTCCCAGTAGCGATAGGTCAAGCCGCGCCGCCCCGGCAGCACGCGTTGGGGCTCGATCAGTGTGATGCCGGCGCCCACGGCATGGGGCGTGCCGGGGTCGAGCACGACCAGGTCCCCGCGCTGCACAGGGATGCGGCACAGCAGCGCCTCGAGCCCGGCGCCGGCCTCCAGCGCCTCGCGCACGCGGGCTTCGGTGGTGCCGGGTTGGAAGCCGTGCACCAGCGTGGCCCCCGGCTCGCAGTCCACCACGTACCAGCACTCGGGCTTGCCCGAGGCGTCGGGCTGCCGCACCTGGGCGTCTGTGGGGTGGATCTGCAGCGATAGGGGCTCGGCGGCGTCCAGCCACTTGACCAGCAGCGCCGTCTGGCTGCGACCGGCCCCCAGCTCGTCGCCGAGCATGGCGGCAGGATCCTCGGCCAGCAGCTCGGAGAGCGCCCGGCCGTCGCTGGCGAAACTCGGAAACTCGGGGCCCGCCGACAGCTCCCAGGACTCGCCCACCACGGCGTTCAGATCGCGCCCTGGCCCCAGGATGTCGGCCTTGAAGTGCTGGACGATCCTGCGGCCGCCCCAGGGCGTTCGGCTGGCGGGCGTGAAATTGTCGGGGCGGAGCGGAATGGGCCGGGGGCGATGATGGGAAGAGTCATTCACGTCGAAAATTTTACCCTTGCCGTGGGACAGGTAGACTGATGTAGGACAAGCCCGCCAGGAGGCACGCCATGACCTACACCGGACAAGACCGCAGGGTTCACAAGGTATTCGTGACGCGCAATACCGAATACCACCTTCGCCGCGATACCTGCGTTCGAGTTCGCGATCGCCAGAGCGGCCGCTGGATGGACGGGCATTTCGCGGTTAATCGCGAGGTGGCGGGGGCGATTCGCTTCTTCGAGAGCGGCGCCCTCTCGGCCCAGCCGGGTCTACCCCAGGTGGGCGAATCGCTCTATTTCGAGGACGCGGGCCACGATTTGGTCACCAGCTCGATCGTGTCGGTGGAGCGCCCGCGGCGCGACGTGGTCGACCAGTACCCGTGTTGAGACGGGAAACGCTGCCCGGTCTGCATCGCCCGTGCTATGGAAGGCAGCGATGTCCGAGCGGATCGTGCGCGTCGTCGCGGCCTTGATCGAAAACGATGGGCGCTACCTGATCACCCAGCGGCGCGCTGGCGCCGTGCTCCCGGGGCTGTGGGAGTTTCCCGGCGGTCGCGTGGAGGCGGGTGAGAGCGACCAGGACGCCCTGCGCCGCGAGATGGGGGAGCGCCTGGCTGCCGAGGTCGAGGTGGGCCAGATGATCTCCTTCGTGCGCCACCGCTACCACAGCTACACCGTCGACTTGCATCTCTACGAGTGCCAGCTGCTCAGCGACCTCGCCATCCGTGCGGTGCGCGACTTCCGCTGGATCCGTTCCGCCGAGTTTGACGATTACGAGTTCACGCCCGCCGACGAGGCCTCCATGTCGCAGCTGCTCGGGGAGATTTCCCAATGAGCGCGCGCGGCATCGCCTGGGGGCTATTGCTGTGGCTCGCAGCCTGCGGGCGGCCCGCCCCGGCCGCCGATCCCGAGGCGCCGCCCCAAGCGCCAGCTCCGGCAGCTTCGGAGGCCGCTGCACAGACCACCACCGCGCCGGCCGCCGAGGACACCGCCGCCGACGGCTATGAGGCCAGCCCCTCGCGCCGCGGTCCTGAGGGCCAGGAGATCTTCGGCGGCGACATCGACTGGTCGGCCCCGGAGGTTTCGCTCGCTTCCATGCTGGCCGAGCCCGATCGCTTCGCCGGGCGCAAGGTGCGCACCCGCGGCGTCATCGGCCGCGTCTGCCAGCGCCAGGGCTGTTGGATGGAGCTGCGCGGGGAGGGCGCCGAAGAGCCGGTGCGCGCGCCCCTGGCCGGCCACTCCTATTTCATGCCGCAGCGGGCCATCGGTCGAGAGGCCACCGTGGTGGGCACCGTCGACGTGCGGGAGCTGAGCGAGGCCCACAAGGCCCACCTGCGCTCCGAGGGGGCGGAGGCTACCGAAGTGCGCCTCAGCGTCGTGGCCAGCGCCGTCGCCCTGCTCGACGTCGTGGCCAAGGGGGAGTGAGCGACGCCGTGGCCTCGGATATTCCTGCGCGCTGCCAGCTCTGCGATAGCCCCATGCCCGCGGGCGGGGCCCAATGCTCCACCTGCGGCAAGGTCTATGGCGAGCAAAACCGCTGCCCCAGCTGCCACGCCATCGCCGCCGTCAGCGAGCACGGCCCCGGTGACTACGTCTGCGCCGCCTGTTCGGCGCCCCGGGTGCGCACCCGCAGCACGCCTGTCGATTCGGATTTCGCGGACGCCCTCGCTCGCAAAGCGACCCGTGACCGCGTGCTCTCCTACGTCTTCCTTCCAGTCGGCGCGCTCAGCTCCTTGGTCGGCCTGGGCTTGGGCTCGGCGGCCCTGGCCTGGCTCGAAGGCGGTTTTCGCAGCGCCGGGCTGGTCGTCGGGAGCATCGCCCTGGGCATCGGAGTGCTCGGGCTGTGGGTGGCCGGACGCGCCCTGCGCTCGGCGAGGGCCCTGGGTGAGCGCGTGCGCGATGCGCGCCTGATGCTGCACGCCGGGCGCAGCCAGGATGGGGTCACGGCCGGGGATGCAGCGCGCCTTTTGCGCCTGGACGAGGCCGCCGCCGACGCAGCCTTGACCGAGCTTGCCAAAAAAGGTCAGCTGGACCTGGCGGTCGACGATGTCGGCACGGTGCGCTATCGGGTGTTCGACGCCGAACTCGAAGAGCAGGCCGAGGAGGTTTCCGCCGCCCAGCTGCGGCAGCGTTGATCAGCAGGTCGGCGTGACGCTCTCGGTGAGGGCCAGCACCAGCACCAGCAGGCCCTCGAGCAGGCGGTCGACGTCGTGCGACTCGGCCGCTGCGCGATCCAGCTCCTGGTTGATCAATCGCATCAGGGCCGGCTGGCTCGAGGCGATGGCGTCCTCACTGAAGCTCGCTTCACCACAGGTCTCGCTGCGCATCTGCCCGTCGAGCACCAGGCGCGAGAGGGCTGCTTCGATCTCGGCCTTGCCGATCACGTGCAGGCCCCGACCGCAGGAGGCCTCGAACGACAGATAGACCATCACATAGAGGAAATAGGCCATCGCCTGTATCGGCGCGCCCGGGATTTCGCTCAGCTCGTCGGAGACGAAGTCGGCCAGCGCCGGCTGCTGTCGCTCCATCTGGCGAAAGGCGACGTTGAGCTTCTGGCGTAGGTCGTCGCCCGACAGCTGTCGGAGCACGCCAGCGATGGCACTTTCTTCGACCACGGCGTAGCTGGGCGCCGAGTGCAGTGCGACTCTCTGAACGAGCATGGCGCCAGCCTAGTCAGCGCCGCCCGGGGCGTCACCTTTTTGGCCTGGTCAGTCGTCGTAGAAGAGAGGTGGACGCTTGCGGACGAAGCGCAGGATCAGCTCGCGCTGCTCGGCCGAGAGGCGGTCGAAACCGACGCCGATGCCCGGCTCGGAGTCCATGTCCATGGGGTCGCGCACGAAGCGCACGGTGCCAGCGATGACCTGCTCGAAGCCCCCGGGGAGCGTCAGCGTCAGATCCACCTTGTCGCCGACGGCGGCCGTGAGATAGGTGCCGACGAAGACGCCGCCCTCGGCGATGTCGCCGGAGAAGCCGACGAAGAAATTCGACTCCGTGGTGGCCCCCACATTGGCTTCGAAAGCGGCGCGCTCACCGGGGGCGCTGGGGGGGCGCTCGGAGACGGGCCGGGCGTCGCTTGGCACCGGGGCGGCCGCGGGCACGGCGGTGGCGGCGGATGCGGCCGCGGGAGGATGGCTCGGGGGCCTCATGCTCGGCGCCTGGGACAGTGGGTAGAGCTTGCTCATGACCCGGGCCAGGGCCTGCGTCGCGACCTGTACGCCGGGCAGGTCGCCGCGGACGTCCTGCAGCAGCGCCATGGTTTGGCTCAGGTAGCCCATGGCGGCGCGCACGCTGGCGCGTCCGTCGATGGGGGAGGTAGCGTTCTGGGCCTCGAATAGTGCGCCCACCGACTGGGCGATGTTGGAGGCGATGGCCATCACCTCCTCGGGGACCTTGGGATCGGCCTGCAGGGCTTCGAGCGCCTCCCCGAGCAGGTCTCGGGCCTCGCTCGCGGTCTGTGCTCCCTCGTAGCTCATCGGTTGCCTCGTGGTGGACTCTCGGGTTCGAGCCGGCTGCGGCTGCGGCCCGCGACAGGGGCCCGAGCCTAGCTCGGATCATCGGTGAATTCACGCCATGATCGCGCAAGGGCCCGCCTTTGCAGGGCTTTCGGGGCCGGCGCCGCGGCGAGCGCTACTGGAGCGTGGGACCGAACTCGATCTTTCCGAAGCGCGCCTCGTACTTGGCGAGGGTCTCGGAGAGGGCCACGCTGAAGCGCTTGGCGTGTTGCGGCGACATCAGGATGCGCGACAGCAACCAGCCCTGCTTGCCCTGGACGAATGCGAAGTCCATTGCGAACGAATCCTGGCTGCTGGCCACCTGGGCCAGATTGGCAAAGCGCCCCTTGGCTATCTCGTCGTCGGCCTTGATCACGACCGAGGGGCTGTCGTTTCCTTGTTTGGGGTCATTCATGGCCCCTTAGATAGCGCTCCGATCACCATGGACCAAGTTCTATTCTGCCCCTTTTGCCGCGAGTCCTTCGAGGATCAGAGCCACTGCCCGGAGCACGAGCTGGAGCTGGTCCCGCTGCTCGCGCTGCCCAAGCGCCGCCGTGAGTTCGGGGACGACGAGCCCCTGAGCCTGTTGTCGCCGGCCCTGGGGCGCGGTGCGCTGGCGCTCGGGGCCGTGGCCACGCTGCTCGCCTTTGTGGCGCTGCCGCTGGCGCGCGTGGACGGGCCCGTCGCCATGGGTGGAACCATGCTGCGGCTGGCCCTTTCCAGCACGCCCAAGCTGTGGCTGGTGCCGGCGGCTGCCAGCGCCTGTCTGAGCACGCTGCATCGGCGCCGCACACCGAGGGGCATGCGCGGCGCGCGTTTGGCGCTGCTGGTGCTGAGCGTGATCCCGCCGGCGGTCGTGGTCTGGACCTACCGCGGTGTGGTCGAGGCGGTGGCCCTGCTGTCAGTCACGACCCTGCAGCCGCTGACCCCGTCGCTGGCCCTCGGCGCCTTCGCGGTCATCGGGGCGGCGCTGCCGGCCTGTTACGGCGCTCTGCGCCTGGGCGTTGTGCGGCGCTCCGCGTCGAGCACGTAAGGAGCCGCCGCAAAATAAGGTTACCAACTCGACTCCGAACCATCCCGCCCAGCTGCGTTGCGCCGCCTTCAAATACGCGGAGTATTCGCGCGGCGTCGCGCCCTGCCGGACGGGCGCCTCGAAGCCGACTTGGCAACCTTATTTCGCGGCGGCTCCTAACCCCCCGAAGTCGCGGAGCTTTCAGGCGTGCAGCCGGTGGGCCCGCCGGCCTGCCTCCGGGCGCCCCCCACCGTTTCACCTTTGCCGGCCGGTCGCCTGGAGTATACTCGACAGACGCACGTACGGCGCGCCGGGAGGTCCGGGGTGCGGTTCAGGGCGGCTCTCCGGGAAAAAACGACTTGGAGCTCAAGCAGCACCTCAAGCTTTCGCAGCAACTGGTCATGACGCCGCAGTTGCAGCAGGCGATCAAGCTGCTGCAGATGTCGCGCACGGAGCTGGTGGAGACGGTTCACCAGGAGCTGCTCGAAAACCCGGTGCTGGAAGACCTGCGGGAGACCTCTGACGGCTCTGGCGGCGACGCCTCGGATCGTCAGCTGGTGGAGCAGGCGATCCCCGAGCGCAGCACCGAGGGCGCGCGGGACGCCGACCACAAGGCTTCCGAGATCGACTGGGATCGCTACATCGAAAACCACGCCATGCAGGCGCCCATGCCCGGTGGCAGCAGCCGGGGCTTCGAGGACTTGCCCAGCGTCGAGTCGACGCTGACCAAGACCGAGGACCTGGTCGATCACCTGGAGTGGCAGGTGCGCATGAGCGACATGGTCGAGGACGAGTGTCGCTTCGCAGCGCTGGTGCTCGGCAATCTCGACGACAAGGGCTACCTCGAGGTCGAGGGCCTGACCCCCGACGAAGTCGTGCCGCGGCTCGCCGAAGAAGCCGAGATCGACGCCGAGGACGCCGAAGAAGTGCTGAAGATGATCCAGCGCTTCGATCCCATCGGCGTCGCCGCCCGCGACCTGCGCGAGTGTCTCCTGGTCCAGGCCGAGCACTACGGCATGGACGAGCTGGTCGTGCGCGTGATCGCCGACCACATCCACGACCTCGAGCGGCGGCGCTATCCGGCCATCGCCAAGGCGTTGGGCGTGGACCTGGAAGAAGTCTACGACGTGGCCCAGGCCATCGGCGACCTGGAGCCGCGGCCGGCGCGCAACTTCATCTCGGCCGAGCCCCAGTACATCGAGCCCGACGTCTGGGTGCACAAGGTGGGCGACAAGTACTTCGTCGTGGCCAACGACGACGGCATGCCGCGCCTGAAGATCAGCCGCGTGTACCGCTCGGCCATGAAGGGCAACAACGAGGCCAAGGAATACATCCAGAACAAGCTGCGCAGCGCTCAGTGGCTGATCCGCAGCATCGACCAGCGCCGCAAAACGATCGAGCGGGTGACCGACTGCATCGTCGAAAAGCAGCGCGACTTCTTCGAAAAGGGCATCGAGTATCTCAAGCCCATGATCCTGCGCGACGTGGCCGAGGAGGTCGGCATGCACGAGAGTACGATTTCGCGCGTCACCAGCAATAAATACGTCGCCACCCCGCGTGGATTGTTCGAGCTGAAGTACTTCTTCAACAGCGCCATTCGTCGCTCCAGCGAAGAGGACATCGCCTCCGAAAGCGTCAAGCAGGCCATCAAGAAGATGATCGACGCCGAGGATCCGAAAAAGCCACTGAGCGACCAGAAGATCGTCGAGCTACTGCGTGAACAGAAGATTCAGATCGCCAGGCGCACCGTCGCCAAGTATCGGGAAATGATGGGAATCGCCAGCTCGTCCAAGCGAAAGAAGTACTTCTAGCCAGACAACGAGGAGTTGCATGCGGATCGATTTTAATTTTCGCAACCTCGAGCCCACCGAGGCGATCAAGGCCTACGCCGCCGACAAGCTGAGCAAGCTCAACAAGTACGTGCGCGGGTCGGTCGATGCGGCGGTGACGTTTTCGGTAGAGCGCCATCTGCACTGTGTCGACGTCAGTCTCAACGTCGACGGTGAACGTCACCAGGGCCGAGAGGAACAGGAGGACATGTACGCCTCCATCGACCTGGTGGTCGACAAGATCCAGCGGCAGCTCAATCGCGCCCACGAACAAAGCACCAACCACCGCCGTGGGCCGCAGCCCGACGGCTGAAAGAAAGCCGAGGGCCGCAGCCCGACGGCTGAAAACAAGCCCGCGGCGGGCCTGTCACAGACAGCCGGTGCAGGTTTCCTTGGCGTCGATGGCGATGCGGCCGTAGCCGCCGCCGCCCCCGGCCCCTCCGGCTGCTGTGTCGGACTGTCCGGTCTTGCCGGGGAGTTCCGGGTCCGTGGAGCCGATGCCTCCGCTGGTGGTCCGGGAGGAGCCGTTGCCGCCGTTGCCGCCGCGAGCGTCGAGGACTGCGCTCGTGAGGTCGATACTCTCGGCCTCGAGCAGGAGGCCGCCCCCGGAGCCGCCGCCAGCACCGCCCAGCTGCCCACCGCAGCTGGCCGGCCCGTCGCCGCCATGGACGCGCAAGGAGCCGGTGACCAAAAGGCTCGAGCCGGCGGAGATCTGAAGCGCGCCGCCAGCGCCGCCCCTTCCAGTACAGCCGCCGCCGGTGCCGCCGCGGCAGCCTCCCATCAAGGGCACCAGTTCGGCTGTTCCGCGCGTGCCGCCGCCGAGGCCGCCGCCGCAGTCGTCGCCAGCACCGCCCCTGCCCCCGCTGGTGCCGAAGCCGCCCCCGCCGCCGCCTCCGGTTTCATTGCCGCATCGGCTGGGCACGTCGGTGCCCGCCGCGCTGCCGCAGTCGATGTTGCCACCGGCCCCGTGGGTGGTCCCGTCGGCGCTGGCGTCGATGGTTCCGGCGATGCTCGCGGCGTCGGCCACGGCGAAGATCAGCGGACGGCTGCCGATGACCCGGACGGTGGCGCCGGCTGCAACTTGAAGTGAAGTCAGGGCGATTACCACCACTTCACCACCGCCGGGCTGTGCAACGATGATCGGCGTCGGCGTCGGCGCCGGACCGCAGAAGTTCGTGAGCGTCACCGCGCCGCTGGTGTCGATGGTGGTGGTGCCGCAGTCGAGCACGGCGTCGGGGGCGGCCAACCAGTCGACCAGTTCGGGGTCGAAGTTCCTGGGCTGGTAGGGAAAGCAGGCGCTGGCGGTGGCTGCGACCCGGGGGCAGAGATCCTTGCAGTCAGCGGTGCCGTCGCCGTCGCTGTCGGTATTGGGCACGCCGCAATCGCATTGGTCGGGAGCTGCCACATCGAGCTCGCAGCCGTCTTCGGGCTCGCCGTTGCAGTCGACGAAGCTGCCCTCGCAGGCCAGCAGCTCGCAGCTGCCGCTCTCGCAGCCGGTGACGGCATTGGGCAGCTTGCAGCTGCGACCGCAGCCGCCGCAGTGTTCGAGACTTCGCAGGTAGGCCTCGCAGCTCTGGCCGTCGCCGTCGCAGTCGGCGTAGTTCGCGATGCAGCTGGCGATCTGGCAAGTGCCGGTGGCGCAGGAGGGCACGGCGCCGGGCACGGCGCAGACTTCGCCGCAGGCGCCGCAGTCCAGGCGCGTGTTGAGCGCGCTCTCGCAGCCGTTGGCGTAGTCACCGTCGCAATCGCCCCAGCCCACCTCGCAGCTGATACTGCAGCTCCCATCGACGCAGCCGTCGAGGCTGGCGTGGGGGGAGTCGACGCTGGCAGCGAAGGCGCAGGGCGCACCACAGGCGCCGCAGTTTGCGGAGTCGCTGCCGACGTCGGTCTCGCAGCTGCTGCCGTCGCCGTCGCAGTCGGCCATGGGGGCGGTGCAGTCGGCGTCGGTGCAAATACCGCCGACGCAGCTGGTCTTGGCGCAGGCGGTGGCGCAACCGGCGCAGTCGGCCAGGGTGTCGAGGGGGGTCTCGCAGCCGTCGGTGGTATCCCCGTTGCAGTCCGCGTGACCCGGCAGGCAGCGGGCGACGCTGCACTGCCCGTCGCCGCAGGTGGGCACGGCCGCGGCCGGGGCGCACTCGGAGGTACAGTCCCCGCAGTGCTGGATGCGATCGACGGGGGTCTCGCAGCCGGTCAGTGCGGATTGGTCGCAGCTGTCGAAGTTGTCGAGGCAGCCGGCGGCCACGCAGCTGCCCTGGACGCAGCCGGCGACCGCGTTTTCCAGGTCGCAGCCCTGGCCGCAGGCGCCGCAGTGGTTGACGTCGTCGGGCGGAACTTCGCAGCCGTTTTTGGGGTCGCCATCGCAGTCGCGGAAACCCGCGCTGCATTCGGTGATGCCGCACCTGCCGGCGACGCAGACGGCTTCGGCCTGATCGAGGCTGCAGTCGCTCGAGGCCTGTTCGTCGCTGCGACCGTCGCAGTCGTCGTCGACGCCGTTGCAGGTCTCCGGGCAGCGCACGGGGCAGTCGGTATTGGAGAGGTTGGGATTGGGCTCGCAGCCGCCGTCGAGGGGGGGTAGGGGGGCGCTGTCGGGGGCGGAGCCGGCGTCGGGCGAAGAGGTGCTGGCGTCGAAGGGAACTGTCGCGTCCATGGAGCCGCCGTCGGCTGATGCGGCGTCGGCCGTGGGCTCATCGAGCAGGCGGCGGTCGGGGCTGCTGCAGGCCAATAGTAGCCATGCCGCGGCGATCGGCCCCAGGTAACCAGGTGGCTGTGATCGTGTTCTACGGCGCAACGCTCCACCCATGCAGAAACTGGCCTAACCGGGTGAGTGTAACACCGTAACTCGGACGCGCTGCATTGGCGGCCCGCCTACATCATCGGAGTTTCGACGATGAGGGCGGAAGCGTAACCAACTGTGCGCCGATAGTCGCCCGAGACCGGGCCGCTGGTGTCGTGCTCCAGCAGCTCGACTCGGCTCGCTCCCAGTGCGCGAGCGGCGATCAGCATCAGGGCTGTGGCCGCGGCGCCGCACATGGAAATCGCCTCGCGCTCGCAGACCTCGAGCATGGCGCGGGCGTCGCCGCGCTCCAGTTCGCGCAGGGCCAGGGCGTCTTTCTGCAGGGTGGTTTCGTGGTCCTCGTAGTGGTTCATGTCGCTGGAGGCCACGATCAGCGTATCGCGACCGCGCAGGGCTGCCGCGATGCCCAGGCCGGCGCGCTCCAGGATGGCGAAGGGTGCATGACCGACGCTGAGGACGGCGACCCGCAGCCCGGGACGCAGGCGCTGAAGGAAGGGCAGCACCACCTCGGCGGCGTGCTCACCGTGGTGGGGTTCATCGTTGATGCTGATTTCGGGGATTGCGGCGAGTGCGGAAAACAGCGCCGGATCCAGCTCGCTGTCACCCAGGGGCGTGCGCCAGCGCTCGAAGCTCGCCAGCGAAAGCGCCGAGCCGCCGGGGTGATGCTTGGTGTGGAGGATGAGAGCGGTCGCGGGAATCTCCACCGAGGCCAGGGCATGGCCGCAGATGGCACCTGAGAAGATGTAACCGGCGTGGGGAACCATCACTCCGCGGGCGCGCTGCCGCGGCCGGGCCGGAGCGCTCAGGAAACGGTCGACCTGGGCCCGCAGCACCTCGGGCCTGCCGTCGTAAAACGCACCGGCCACCGCAGGTGGGCGCACGGCGGGGTGGAAGTGTGGCATGGGGGAAGCATACGCACGGTGCGGGTGGGTGGCGAAGGATGTGCCGGGTGCCAGCCGGCAGGCGGCACCACGGGCTCCCGGAACCACGGTTCTTGGGGGCTGTCCAACGGTCATGTCAACGACCTGGCCCTCCGCGATGGTAGCGCTTGTCGGCGCGTTCGTTTCTGCCTGTGCGTCGGCGTCGCCGCCGCCGGCCCCCATGGCCTTGCCTTTCGAGCAGCGCCCGTTGTTGTCGGTGCGCGCCGTCGCCACCCGGCCCGTGGAGCCCGACACGGCCAGCCTTGCGTTGTCGGTGCAAGTGACGGGGCAGCGGGCAGAGGAAGTGGGACCGGCTGCCCTGGCCCGGGCCGCGGCCATCGTCGCGGCGGTCGAGCCCGTGCCTTTGCCGGCGCGCGTGTCGACCGAGGATGTGCGAGTGCGCGCGCTCGAGACCGAGCAGCTCTCACTGGACGATGTTGAGGATTGGCGCCCGCGCAGGCTGGCCTACCGCGCATCGGTGCGGGTCAAGGTCGACGACCTGACGCCGACGCAGGCCTCCGGCCTGCTGCTGCGCGGCCTCGCGGCGGGGGCGACCTCAGCATCGCTGGGGCTTCAGCATCGCGACTGCACGGTGCTAGGTGAGCTGAGGGTGGAGGCGGTCGAGCGAGCGCATCGGAGAGCGCGCATCGCTGCGGAGGGCGCGGGGGTTTCGCTCGGCGCGCTCTACCGGATCAAGGAGCTAGCCGCCGAGTGTCCGCCCAAAGGCGATGATCTCGCGGTTCACATCGTTCTCAGCGCTTCCGACGACGGCTCCACCGCCGAGAAGACGCTCGATCAAGCGGGTCTCGAGGGACTCGTGCTGCAGGCGCGGTTGCAGGCGTCGGTCGAAGTGCTCGCGGTTTACGGCATCGAGACGCGCGAGCCGGCGCCGCCCGATGAGACCCCTGGTGAGGCGCATCTGGGGTTGTCGCGCAGCCAGGCGGTGGCCTCGATCGAGGCAAGGGCAGCCATCGAACTGCGCGCCCGTGTGGTCGGCGACGACCCGTCAAGTGGCCACGAAGAGGCGCGGGCTCGCATGGCTCGGGTGATCGTCGCTCTGCGCGAGGCTGGGCTCCGTCCTGACGAACTCGGGGCCGGACGCGTGCGTGTGGTGACGCTCACGCGCAAGGTCGACCAGGAGGGGCATCGCCATCGGGTGGTGAGCGGCTACCTGGCCGAGGCCTCCATCGAGCTGCAAACCACCCGCTTCGAGCAACTCGGCCATTTCATCGCCGTCGCGGCGCGCCAGGGCGCGACGGGTGTCAAGGGGCCCTTCTACTCCCTGGTCGATCCGCAAGCTCACTACGACGTCGCGTTGCGCGCTGCGACCCGGGCTGCGGTCGAGGACGCCCGCGCGCTCGCCACAGCAGGTGGGCGCAGCGTGCGCACGGCGACTCAGGTGCGTGCCACGGGAGGGTGGATCTCCAAGGACGACGTCTTGCGCGAACTGATCGACAACCTGGGGCAGTACCGCGGTGGTTTCCGCGGCCGCTCGGTATCGACCCGATACCAGAGCGACGACTTCAGCCCGGACGCGCAGTTCCCGACCATCACCATCCGACCTCCAGCGCTGGAGGTCGAGGCGTCCGTGGCGGTGGGTTTCGCGCTCGGGAAACAATAGGCGCTCGAGGCGAAGCTCAGCGCGCGGGCTTCTTGTCCGGCTTGATGCGGTCGCCGGGCGTGATTTTCTTGGCAGGCTTGGGCTTGCCGGCGTTTGACTCCGCGTCGGGCTCGCTCTCCAGGGATTCCACGCGTGAGGCGTGCCCTGCGTTCGCTGCAGCGGCCCCTTTTGTCTTCTCGAGCTTGGCCGCCTTCCTGGCTTCCTGCTCTCGCGCGTGCTCGGCCTTCTTGGCTTCGATCTGCTTCCGCTTATCGGCCTTCTTGCGGTCCTGTTCGGCCTTTGCTTCGGCCTTCTTGCGCTCCTGCTCGGCCTTCTTGGCTTCGATTTGCTTCTGCTTGTCGGCCTTCTTGCGGTCCTGTTCGGCCTTCGCTTCGGCCTTCTTGCGCTCTTGCTCGGCCTTCTTGGCTTCGATTTGCTTCTGCTTGTCGGCCTTCTTGCGGTCCTGTTCGGCCTTCTTCTCGGCCTTCTCGCGCTCCAGCTCGGCCTTCCTGGCCTCCACCAGCTGCTTCTTCTCGGCCTTCTTGCGGTCCTGCTCGGCCTTCTTGGCTTCGATTTGCTTCTGCTTGTCGGCCTTCTTGCGGTCCTGCTCGGCCTTCTTGGCTTCGATTTGCTTCTGCTTGTCGGCCTTCTTGCGGTCCTGCTCGGCCTTCTTTTCGGCCTTCCTGCGCTCGCGTTCAGCGTCACGCTCTTCCTTGGCCTCTTTGCGCGCTGCGGCTTGTTCGGCCTTGTGCTGCTCTTTTTCTCGCTTGCGGGCTTCGTTGCGCTCGTGAACTTCGTCCCGGCGCTCTTGGCCGTGGTTTTTCGGCGTGCTGGAACTCGACGTTGCGGGCTGGGGTCGCGCTGTGCCGCTGCCAGTGCCTGCTGCCGCCCCGCCGCTCGCCGCCGAGCTGCCGCCCGCGTTCGCGTTCGCGTTTGCGCTGGCCGCTGCTGCCGCCCCCGAGTTCGCGCTGCTGGCCGCCGAGCCGCTGCTTTCGGACGGCTTGGCGCGCATGGCCGCACGGGTCTCCGCAGTCTCCCCGCCGCTGCCCCGGGTGGCGTCACCGGCGCGACGGCTGGTGCCGGCGTGGCCGCTGCTGTGGGCGTTGATGGTGCATCCCACCGCGGCCGACAACAGCACGTAGAGGGCACTGCCGAACCAAGGTCGAAGGGTCGAATGCTGCTTTCCGTTCATGCGTATCTCCATGGCACACCCTGGCGCGGGGCGTGCCTCCCCGATCGGCGCGATCAGGCGCCTTTTCTGGGTCATGCCCTATGGACGCGCGCCCGCTTGCCAGGATTCACCTGGCCGCTTCCACCATCTCCTTGAGCCGCGACAGGGCGAGCTCCAGCCGGGCCTGATCCTGGCCGAAGGAGAATCGCATGTGATGCCGGAAGCGGGAGGGGCGTCCGAGTCGGCGCTGTCCCGGGTCGACGTCGAAAAAGGTGCCCGGCACGGTGATCACCTTGTGCTGCAGGGCCGCCTTGAAGAAGCTCATGCCCGTGTTGATCGACTCGGGCAGGCCCGAGAGGTCGCCCCAGGCGTAGAAGGTGCCCTCGGGTTCGCAGTCGAAGCGCACGCCCATGTCGCGCAGGCCGGCGATCAAGAGGTCGCGCTTGGCGCGGAAGGCGCGCCGAAGGGCGGCGGTCTCGCGCTCGACGTGCTCGGGCTCGAGCAGCGAGACGGCCGCCCGCTGCATGGGTGCCGAGGCGCCGCCGTCGAGGAAGGAGCCGGCGCTGGTGATGGCTTCGATGACCTTCTTGGGGCCCAGGGTCCAGGTCACGCGCCAGCCCGGGTAGCGCCAGTTCTTGGTCAGGCCGTCGAAGATGACGATGGGATCGCGGTCCACGTCTTCCACGTAGCGCGCCGCGCTGACGATGGGCTCGTCGCCTTCCCAGATGTAGTGCGAGTAAAATTCGTCGAGCAAGAGGCTGCAGTCCAGCTCGCGGGCGATCGCCACCCAGTCGTGCAGGGCCTCGCCGGCCACCAGCTTGCCGGTGGGATTGCAGGGGTTGCTCATCAGGATCGCCCCCAGGCCGCGACCCAGGATCTCGCGCCGCAGCTGCTCGGTGGTGAAGCGGTAGCCGCGCTCCGGATCGAGCAGGATCGGGATCGGCGTAAAGCGGCGGAAGATGTCGAGCAGCTCTTCGTATGCCGTGTAGTCGGGCAGGAAGTGGCCCAGGTTGATCTGGTTGATGGCGGCGCAGCAGCGCATCAGCGAGACGCGACCGCCGCCCGAGATGCAGACGTTTTCGGCCGTGTACTGCGAGGGCATGCCGCGGCGCAGCAGGCGGTTGTAGACGTCGGCGATGGCCTCGCGCAGCTCGTAGAGGCCGGCGATGGGGGCGTAGTCCTGGTCGAAGGCGCCCACGGTGACGCTCTCGATGCGCTCGGGGGCGCCCTCGAGAAGGCCGGTGTCGGGCTGGCCCTGGCCCAGATTGCACCAATCGTCGGCGTGCATGCGAAAGCCGAGGCGCTCGGCCTCCGTCATGACGTAGATCACGCCCGTGCGCGGGACAGGCCGGAAAGCTTCGGCGGAACTGGGGACGGGGTTCATGGCGCGCGAAATGTAGCACTGAACTCGGGGGGCGAAAGCTCGGAGCGATGGGGTTTTGTGATGGCTTGGAATGTGAAATCGTAAACAATATCTAAATTCGCATGGGTCGTGCCGCGCTGCCTTGGCTATGCTCCTTCCCGTGGCAGGCGACGACCGCATCGGCATTCGCGACCTGGAGGTCGACTGCGTGGTCGGCATCTACCCGTCGGAGCGCGGCAAGCCACAGCCGCTGCTGCTGGACGCGGACCTGTGGCTCGACACCGAGCCGGCCGCCCTGGCTGAACGCCTGCACCTGAGCGTGAACTACGCCGCCATCGCGGCCCAGCTTTCCTTTCTGCTCCAGAACGCCCGCTTTCGCATGCTCGAGACCGCGGCCCACGCCCTGTGCCGTTATTTGCTGGCACCGCCGGCGCCCGACGAGCGCCGTGCCCAGATCGCCAAGGTCCGGCTGTCGCTGCGCAAACCCACGATCCTACCGGGGCGTGTGGTGCCTTCCCTCGAGATCACGCGCGAGGCGTCCTGGGTGCGGCTGGTCCAGGAGCAGAAGAGCTTTGGCGTGGTCGATGTGGTCCACGAGAGTCGCTACGTGGGCATCTATCGGCTCAACATCGCGCCCGGGAAGGGCATTCCCCTGCACGTGCACCGGCGCATGCGCGAGGCGGAGATGGTGCTGGGCGAGGGACTTCTGTGTCAGCGACGGCCGGTGGCGCCGGGCACGGTGCATCGCTGGCCGCTGGATGCGCCCCACTGCTACGACAACCCGAGCCGCCGCTACCAGACTGTGCTGTGCGTGGACTGCCCGCCGTTCATCGAGGCCGATGAGGTCCTGGTCGAGGGTGAGCCCGCGCTGGTTGCGCCGGAGTCGCCGGCATGAGCGGGGCAGGGCGGCCATCGCGGGTGTTGGTCACCGGCGCCAGCCGGGGCATCGGGCGGGCGGTCGCCGAGGCGCTGATGGCGCGCGGCGAGGCGGTTGCCCTAAGCGCGCGCGATGGGGCTTTGCTCGAGGCCGTGCGGGCGCCGGCCGGGGCCGATGCTGCCGTGGTGCTGCGTGCCGACCTTTCCAACGCCGCCGAGGCCGAGGCCCTGCCCGCACGGGCGGCTGCGGCGCTCGGGGGGCTCGATGCGGTGGTCGCATGCGCCGGCGTGGTCGAGTATCGCGAGGTCGGCGCCATCGAGCTCAGCTCCCTGCGGCGCCAGTTGAAAATTAACTTTGAATCAACGTTTGTGATGCTGCAGAAGGCCGCTGACCTGATCGCTGACGCTGGCGGGGGCAGCATGGTTGTGGTGACAAGCACGCTCGTGGAGCATCCGGCGCCGATGACCGCGGCCTACGCCACGAGCAAGGCTGCGCTCACGGCCATGGCTCGAAGCTTCGCCCTGGAACTCGCGCCGCGGGGGGTGCGCGTCAATGCGCTCGCGCCGGGGGTCATCGACACCGAGATGGTGCGTGTGGTGCGCCGGCGGCAGGGGGAGCCGGCGCTGAGTGAGGTTGAAGCGGCTGGGCGCGTGCAGCAGCAGCTGGAGGCGTTGCGCGCGCTGCATCCGCTGGGGCGGCTGGGCACGGCGCGCGACGTGGCGCAGAGCGCGCTCTACCTGCTCGACGCGGACTTCGTGACCGGCACGGTGCTGACCGTGGACGGCGGGCTCTCCCTCGGCAGCGGCGCGATGTAGGGCCGTGCGCATCGCTGCCACCGTCGCCGCGGTCTACGCGCTCTATCTGTTGGCCTTGTTTTTCCTGCAGCGCGACATGATCTTCGTGGGCCGTCGCCGTGGGCCTGCCCCCGAGGCGCCCAGCTTGCAGGCGGGGATCGAGCGCATCTGGCTCGACGTCGATGGTGGGCGGGTGGGGTCGTACTACTGGCCGGCGTCGCAGCTGCCGGCGCCAGCGTTGATCTTCGCGCATGGTAACGCAGGGTTGATCGAGGGCTGGCCGCGCAGTCTCACAGCGCTCCGGGACCTCGGGCTTTCGCCGATGATGGTGGAATACCCGGGCTACGGGCGTTCCGGTGGCAGCGCGAGCGAGGCGAGCATCGGGCGCACCTTCGAGCTGGCTTTCGACCGCCTGGCTTCCGACCGGCGAGTCCAGGATGGGCGCATCCTCGCCTACGGGTGCTCGCTCGGCTCTTCAGCGACCGCCATCTCACCGAGATGGTTAAACTGGGCCGGTCTGGGCGAGAGTATGGTGCGAAACAAATTCTAACCAACTGTCATGATGGAGGCCGACGAAAGGTCACCCAATTCGTGTAGGCGCTCGCTCAGCTGCACCGCCAGCGCTGCCGGGCATTCAAAGCGGATTCCGCCGGGCATGCGGAGCATGGCGACGGCCGTGACGCTGACTTCTCGGCGAGCGGTCGTGTGACGAAGGACTACCGGGAAATAGCGCCCATCGACCTGTGGCCCGACGGCTGTTTCGCCGCGCAATATCGCGGCGCTTGCGGTTTCGGTATCGCCGCAATGGGAGGTTTCCTCTTCGTATATCACCCGGGCCAGCGCGTCGACGCTCGGATTCGGCTGAACGCCGAGCTCGGCGATTTTACTGAATGTGCCGTCCACGACTGTGTAAAGGGCGCCGCCCGCAGAGCCACTTCGCCTGGCCAGTTGAATCAGGGCACATTGGATGCGCTGCGCGCGATCTTCGCAAGCGTCGACCTGCGATAAGCACTCGGCATCGCTGAGTTGGCTGTGGTCTGTGTAGGTGGAGCCGACGGGCTGTGGCGGTACGAACTTGCGCGTCGCGCGCCGTCCCAGACGGGCCAGTTTTGCCTCCAAGGCTGGGTTTCCGTGCGCGCACATGGCTGCGTAGCTCTTTTCGGCGTAACGGGCCTGGTCTTCTTCATTGCCAAGTGCCATCGCGACCTGTGCGCGGGTCTCGTAGGCCAGGCCGAGGTTCAACCCGGTGCTGCCGGTCTCGAGCATTTCCGCAATCACGCGCTCTGCGTGCTCGACCGCGTCGGGACCGCGGCCTTCGCCTGAGAGGGCGACGGCCAGTGGCATTCGTATATAATGTAGATGAAATCCGAGTTCGGCCTGCTCGGCTGCTTCGAGGGCTTGAAAGCCAACGCTCACGGCTTCACTGGTGGCCTCACGTAGAAGCAGTGCCCGTACCATCGCGCCCGCCGCATATGGCCATATTTGGTGATCCCCGGCCGCCGTCATGTCCAGAGCGATGCCAAGTTCAGAGACCGCTCCGCCGTAGTCGCCACGGATGCGATGCAACTCGCCGTGTCCGAAGTGGCGGATGGGCCGCCAGTTCGGGTGTTGCTCCGCGAAACCGTCGACCTCGTTCAGGCATTCCTTGGTATGTGTGAGGTCATCGCTGAGCGTCAGCGCGGTCAGCTGCCAGATGAGATGGGTTCCTTCGAGCAATCGCCCGACCCAGTTCCGAATGCGCAATACTTCGACTTCTCGCCGGTTGCGCTCGGCCCCGACGATGTCGCCCTGCCATAAGTCATGGATCATTCGCATCTGCAGCGCGTTGGCCTGATAGAATGGCTCCAGCGCGCAGTGATCGGCCTGCTCCAAACACGAACGGAGCCCCATGCCCGCCTCGGTTAGCCCGATACCACTGCGCACGCCCAGTCGCAGGTATCGGTGATGGCCCTCGTCGAAGCCCGCCCGATCGGGCTCTGCGGTCCTCCTCAGGACTTCGTAATAAAGCTTGCGGGTGTCTTGATGTGCCGTCATGCGCGCGCGCATGCCACAAAGCAGCGTCTGGATGACACTGATCGCAGGAGACAGCTGTGCCAGCGGCTCCAGCGACGGCAAGCGCAAGAGGTAGGGTAGGTCGAAGGTTCCGGCGATGATGGAACCGACCTGTATGACGGCACGTGCGAGCTGTTTGATCGCGGAGGCCGGATCCAATACCCGCTGTTCCGGCGGAGCCTGGTCAAAACGGGCCTGGGCTTGCTGCAACGCCTGTACGATCCGTGCCATCGGATCCATCGATGCATCGAGTTGTTCCCAATCGCGCAGACCCGCCAGTTCTGCGAGCTGCTCGAGCATGGGCGGCAGATGCTTGTCGTCGATGACGCCGTAGACGGCCACCGTTCCAGCCAATCGGCTCTGCAGGGCGTACTTATCGCGACCGGGGCGCCCCAGGCGCTCGCAGCTGCTGACGGCTTGATCGTAGATTTCATACCAATCGTCGGGCAGGGAGTATACGAGCTTGCGAAACTCCTCTGCGGTTTCCGTGAGGCGTTGGGAGGCTTCGGCATACTCCACCAACATGTCGAGGGCGCGATCGAGTTCGCCAGCGCGCATGCGGTGCAGGGCGGCGCGAAAGGTCTCATCGCCGCGCTGCTCAAACATCACGGCCAGCCGCTGGTGCAGCTGCTGTTCGTTGTCCCTGGTGCCTTGAAGCAGAGGCTCGCACCAATGCCGCCTGGTCAGCGCAAACTCCTCGCCGCTGACCTTCAGGACATCGGCTGCGATCAGTTCTCCCAGTTCGCCCTGCAGGCGCCCCGTATCGCCATGCCCACACAAAGCCAAGCAGTCGTCGAAGCTGGCCCACAGCTCGGGACGCAGTCCAAAGGCGCGTCCCAGCTGCCGTGCACCTTCGGAGACTTGCTCGAGGCGATCGCGCATCGCCTGCGCGACGCTTGTCGGCAAATCTTCGGAATCGATGCTCGAGGGCAGCGACCAGACCCCGCCGTGGTAGCGCACGACGCCACGGTCACGCAGGTGTTGGGCCAGGTGCATCATATCTTTCGGGTTGCCGTTCGAAAGCGTGTAGATACGGTGGGCGAGCATGTCCAGATGGGGAACCTCCCCGAAAATGTCCGTCAGTAGCGCGCGTGCTTGGGTCTGATCCAGTGGCTGCAGCGTGATCTGTTCGGCGCGGGCGGCAAGCAATCCCAGGGCCGTAGTGGTGGAAGTGCAGGTGGTGGTATCGCGGCTTGCGACCAGGGCCAGCGGGTGCCCCTCGAGTTGGTCTGCCAGTACCGCGAGCATGGCAGCCGACGGCTCATCGAAGTCATGCAAGTCGTCGACGGCGATGAGTAGTGGCCTTTCGGCGGCGATCGACAGCAGCAGTCGCTGCAGCGCAGCCTGTATTTCAGGGCGCTGCTGCTCGGCCTCTGCCGCGCTGGTCGCCTGCGCCGGAGCCTGAACTGCGGGGATGAGTTTGCGCACGGTAGGAGAAACCAATGACAGCATGCCGCCATCCCGTTGGACCACCCGTTCGGTCAGCTCCGGCAGCGACTCGAATAACTGGTCGAGCAGGGCCCGCACGGCGCCATATTCGCCTTCGCTGGCATCTTCGGCGTTCGCCCGTAGTACCGTCAGTCCGCGTGTGCGTGCGTCCATGGCGCACGCGTCGAGCAGCCGCGAGCGTCCGACGCCGGGCCCTCCCTGGATCAAAATCGCACAGCCCGCGCCCTCTCTTGCCTCCTGGATGTATTGACGAATGCGACCGCGTTGCGCATCGCGCCCCACCAGCGTGGGAGTGGAGAAGTAGGCCTGGGCGACGAACAAGTGTTCTTCGAGTGCGACCCTTTCGACGGCCGCCAGTCGCTCCATCACCTCGCCTGCACTGGCGGGCCGGCCATCGGGTTCTAGACGCAGCAGGTCGAGCACCAGGGAATCTAGCGCCTGGGGAATGTCGTCGACGAGCTGCGAGGGGTGAGCGAATGGGGTCTGCCAGACCGTGTGCAGGCGGGAGAAGCTCCGCGCGGGATAGGCATGGCGGCCCGTGAGAGCGTAGTACAGGGTCGCTCCAAGCGAGAAGAGGTCGGTCCGCCGGTCGACCTGCTCGCGTTGCAGTGCCTCCGGAGCACAAAACGGCGGGGTGCCCACGACGAAGCGAGCCACGCCCACCGGCGTCATAGCACCGAAGTCGATCAGCTTGGCCAGGCCGTCGGCAGTGCAGCGAATGTTGCGCGGCGTAATGTCTCGGTGGACCTGCCGCCGTGAGTGCAGCAGCGAAAGTGCGGAACAGATGTCGCGCGCGACCGCGCAGGCCTTACGCCAACCCAGTGGCGAAAGCGCTTGCAAGTCTCCGCCGTCCAGTAGCTCCATCGTGTAGTAGGGCCCGGCGTCATCGAGGCCGTAGTCATAGACCTCAACCACGCGGGGATGCGACAGCTGACAGAGGGTGTGGTACTCGCGTTCGAAGAGCTGCCCCCATCGCTCTCGCCGATGGGCGTCGCTCTGCGGCAGCATCCGCTTGAGGGCGATGCGTCGATCGGTCTGGCCGTCGGTCGCTTCGTAGACGACCGCCACACCCCCGCGACCGATCGGATGCAGCAGGCGGTATCTTCCGGCGATGTCCCCGAAAACTTCGTTGGAGTCCTCCAAAAGCACTTCCGATTGCGACACGACCGCTTGATTATACGCCCTTCATAGTCCCATGACAGGGGCTAGCCGACACCAGTGAGCCGGTCTCAGCAGTCCGGTAGGCGTTTTCGTTACATGGGTGCTGAGCGGCCCTCCGACCCGCAGCAGAGCGATAGAGGTCTTGCTGACGTGTCGCTGGCTGGACTGCGATAACGTCCGCGGCCTGCTGGAGCCAAGACTGGTGGTCGATGCGGACGTCGGCCTGGGTGGCGCGGTCGATGAGTCTGCGTAGAAGTTGGACGGGGCCGCTGTCGGAGTGCACGAGCTGGCCGCATTGTCGTTGTAGCTGCTGCAGTGCCAGGTCGCGAGCGCGAGCGCGCCATTCAATGAGCGCTTCGGTGATGGCTTCGGATTCACGCACGTGCTGCCGGTTCTTCGCGATGCCCAGAAGGTATCTGGCATCGGCGGTTTCCGGCAGGGTCGAAGCCTTGCGCTTGCCTTCATAGATGGCGATGGATTCGACGATGGCATCGCGGAAATAGCCGGCGATGACAGCGCGAAAGTGTTGCTCGGGGGCGTGAAGTTCGAGGCGTTAGGCATCCCCAGGTTCACCCATGTCCGCACCAGAGGCCACACTGCTTACACCGCTGAAGCCCCAGTCCGCGCGATTCCGCTGCCTTAGAGCACGGCGGTCGCTTCTTGCCAGCGATCTGACTGGCTGCGCCGCAGCCCGGGATTTTCGCTCGTCACCTACTGCGTACGAGACCATATTAAGAAGGCCACCCGCCCTTCCCGGATTCCACCCCAGAGTTCCTGCAGGAGCGCACTTGGGACCTTTCAGCGTGGGTGAACTCGGGCGCGTGCTCTCGAGACTGCCCACGCAGTTACGGAAGCGAACAGCGGCCTCGAGCGACCTTTTTGGGGCTGGTTACCTCGAGTTCTGACGCTGGAGGCGGTGCATGGTGCGACGTAGCTCCCCGACATCCCTCGGGTGGCGCTTGCGGTAGGCCGCAGCCGCCTTGCGTACACGGGCGAGATGGCCTTCCAGGTCGGCCTCTCCGATCTTTGCACCGAAGGCATGGGCGCTCGGCTCGGAAGATCTGCGACCGGTGATGCGGTCGAGCACAATGTCGCCGAGCTCCTTGCGGTAATGGGCATCATCCCAGTACCAACGCATCAGGCTCTTGGCGTCGCCTTCAACTGGCACTGCCTCGCAGCTGATCGCGTGATAGACGCCGAAATCCCACAAGGGAAAAGCCTGCTTGCCCGCTCGGTCCGCCACCTCCGTGTTGACGCGGACCAGCTCGCGCTTCCAACGCTCGACGTGCTCCCACAGCCCGGCTTCGCGCATCGCCTCCCACTCGCGCGCGTGACTGGGCGACACCAAAAGATACAACTCCATCTTCGAAGCGTGCGCTTGGCTCAGAAGCTGTGCGAGTTCATCGAAGGTGGAGCGGCCGGTCGCGGAATCCTGGAAGCTAAACTCGTAGCCGAGCGCGAGCGCTCGGCGCTCTAGAAAGCTCCTTTCGCGGGCGCGAAATACCTTTCGGTGACCGCCCTTCCTTTGGATATTCGGGGCATTCCAGGTCGGATGGCGTTGCCCGTTGGCTAGATAACGATAGTGGGGTCGCTTGCCTTGGCTGCGCACGGTCTTGATGCTGCTGGCAACGGCTTGAAACGAAAACAGCGCCTGCATCACGTCGCGCGGCGACGCAACGATGCGTCTATCACCTTCGGGACCTGCAGCGAGCCGCTCCTCGTCGAAGTCCGGTCGTGGTGGGCGGCGCGCGTTGAACATGTAGAGCTGCACCTCGACCACGACCTTTCGCAAGGGACGAATGGCGTGCGCATGCTGAAAGAAACGCAGCAACTCGTACATGTTCACGCCGCTGAGCCCAAGGTTATAGGTAGGCTCCGCTCCAAACGCGGGGTGCTCGGGATCGAAGCCATACTCGGCCGAAGAAGAGCCGAGAATCAGGTTGCGGGGCTGCTGCCGTCGCACAGCATGGGCCTTGCCCAGGCGCAAATGGGTGACGAACTCCGTGCGTATGGCGTTGACTCCTTGGATGTCGGGACTGTCGAAGACAAGGTAGGGATCGACCACGGCGTTGCCGACCGCCACCAGCCCCCATACCAGCAGAAAGAGGCCGCAGTAGATGCGCACGTAGCGCCAAAAATGGGCTGGTGGCGAGGCGGGCGTGGAGCCGGCGCTGGAGTTCGGACTCGGCATGGAACGCGCTTCGCGGCGCTCAGCGCGCCTCGGGAAACCCCCTATGCTCGACCGTCAGCGGCAGCTCGACGGGCTCGAAGCCCTCGAGTTCCAGCACGAAGGACGAGGCCTCGCCCTGCTGGTCCGAGGCGGCGAAGCCCAGCCGAGGCAGGAGATCGCGCACCATCATGTTGCGGTCGGTGGGCAAGTAGCAGCCTTGCAGTCGTCGCGCCCCGGCGGCCCGCGCGCGGCGCACGATCTCCTGCAGCACCGCCTCCTCCACCCGTCGGCCGAGCACGCGACAACTCATCAACCAGGTGTCAATTTCCCACTGCTCCGCGCGAACCTCACAGATGACCACGCTGATCATGCCGGCGTCGCCGAATTTGTCACTCAGTCGCACCGCCAGCGTGAAGTAGTCCGGATCGGCAGCGAGCGCGTCCACCTGGGCTTCGGTGCGCCGGCGGGTGGTGAGGTTGAACTGGTTGGACTTGTTGATCAGTTGAGCGATGCGCGAGCGCCCGACGCGATCGAAAGGCGCGAAAGTCACCTGCGTGCCCAGGGATTCTAGGTAGCTCTCCAGGTCGCCCGCCTGCTGTTGAACCGCCACACGCTGGGCATTTTCGTGGTAGTAGTCCGCGCGCTTCTGGTCCTCTTCCGAGAACGACACCGACTCGAAATAACCGGCCGCGAGCAGCGCCCGCGGGACTAGCGCCGGGTCGACCGGCAGTTCGGGCACGGCTACCTGGGGCAGGGCCTGTCGCACCTGGTTGCGCTCGAAGGGGTTATCGTCGACGAAGACGAAGGCATCGAGACCGAGGCTCAGGGTCTCGGCGATGGCCCGGATGTTGGTAGCCTTGTCGGTCCAGTTGGCTTGAAAGACCGAGATGTGATCCTCGCGCAAGAGCATCTCCGGATGCTCGCGAAAGACCTGGCGCGCGATCGCGTCTTCGTTCTTGGAGCAGACAGTGAGCACCACGCCGCGTTCGCGCAGCGCGAGCGCCGTGCGCTGTATGGAGAGAAACGCCTCGCCCTCGCCGCTGCCCTGGCCGAGGCGAATGCCTGACAGCCCATCGTCACCGATCACTCCGCCCCAAAGGGTGTTGTCCAGGTCGAGCACTAGGGCGCGGCGCGACTTGCCCAGCAGGGCGGCCACCAGGCGCAGCACGTGGTCTGCATGCAGCGGCGTCAGGTGTGGCGCGAAGGGCAGCTTGGCCATGTGCCACTGTACCGGATCGTGCCAGCGATCGAGCCCCACCTCTTCTGCGAGCGTGGCGATGTCGAGCAAAAAGTGATCACTATTGGTCAGGCGCTGTGCCAATGAGCGGTTGAAGGCATCGACCCGCGACCGAGCAGTATGCGCCAGCTGCCGATCGAGGCTGCCGAAAAGCGGATTTGGGATCCTTGCAACCGTTTGGACGATGCAAGTCGCGCCGCAGCCCGCCGTGATGCCATTCCAGAGGCTCTCCACGAGATCGACGGCCTGTTCCACGTCTCCCGCATCGGCACCGAGCGGCAGGGTGCGCTGGTCCAGCGCCAGCAGCACCACGTCGGGCCGCGCTCGGTTGAGCGCGGACATCGGATCCAGTGCCTCTTGGGCCACCTGGGCAAAGCCCGCGTCGACCAACTCCACGCTAAGACCGTAGCGGGGCGCGGTCGCCACCAGCGCTGGGCCCACCATGGACAGGGTAGCGTTGCTGAGGGTGCCGAAACGCACGGGCCGCAGCGGTGCGAGCGAGGCATGGGGCGGCAAGCGGCCGATGGCTTTGGCTAGGCGGTGCAGCTGGTTCAGGTCCAGCGCATGGGTGGCGAGCTGGCGCAGCTCGGCACCGAGCTCGGAGGGGTCATCGCCCAGGTCCTTGCAGCGCTCGCGGAAGTCTGCACCGGGCGCAGGCAGCCACCGAAGCCCTTCGAGTAGCTCGCTCATGGCGCCAGCTCCTGCGCGAGGCGGGAGATCACTTCCATGACGTCGGCAGCGACCGCGTCGGCGCTGCGCACCTCGAGGCCCTCGATGAAACGCCGATCGAAGGCCTTGAGCATGGGGGTGTCTGTGAAGCCTGGATAAACCCGACCAACTTGTAGCCAGGTGTAGTCCGCCGCCGCCACCGATAGCAGTCCGTCGAGGCCGTGCTTGGCGATCAAGTAGGCGCCCATGGAGGACATCTTGGCCGCCCCTTGGCGTCCCATGGCGGCGCTCAACACGCCGATCACGAGGCCGCGGCGGCGTTTGCGGAAGCACCGACGAGTCAGGGCCGCGAGCAGGCGGCGGGGCCCGGCCACGTTGACCTCCCACTGCAGCGTCATGTCGGCGTCGGAGACCTTGCCCAGCGGTGCGAGCTCGGGCGGTGGCGAGGCGCCCAGCACCACACCCGCCAGGGGCTCGGCCCGGGCTGCGATGTGCAGGACCGCCGCATCGATGAGCTGCGGTTGGGTCAGGTCGAGCGCGACGGCCTCACCTCCAAGGCGTGCCGCCGTGGCTTCCGCGCGCGCGCGACCAGCGCCATAGCCCACCAGCGGCACATAGCCGGCCTCGGCAAGGTGTGCGCACAGGGCGCTGCCGATGCCGCCGCTGCCGCCGGTTACCAGGAACGCCTCGCCGCTCATCCCCGCGCCATGATCTCCGCCTTCCCGTTCGCCACCAGCTTGCCGCCGACGGTGAACGAGAACGCCATCTTGAGGATGCCGGTTGCCTCGGATACGTGATCCAGCTCGGCAGCGAGGGTCACGCGGTCGCCCACATGCACGGGGTTGCGGAACGCGACTTCGAGGCCCGTCCACAGGGCGCCAGCGCCGGGCAGCTCCATGCCGATCAAGCGCGACAGCCGCGACAGCAGCAGCGCGCCGTGCACTACCGGTGCCCGGAAGCCGCGCTGGTGGGCGAAGTCAGCGTCCTCGTGCAGCGGGTTCCTGTCCCCGGACAGGTCCATGAAGGTCCGGAGATCCTGTTGTGTGATCGTAAACGTCAGCTCCGAACGCTCGCCGGCCGCGAGCGTTCCCAGAGGACGGGTGCGTGCGGTCGGCGCCTCGCTCAAAGCTTCGTCCCGATCAACTCGACGAATTCACCGACATTGGCGAGCGTCGAGATTTCGGCGGTGGTGAACTTGATGTTCAGTGCCTGCTCGACGGCCACGATGAGACGGATGTGGCTGAGACTGTCCCACTCGTCCACGTCGCGGGCCGTCAGCTCTGGCGTCAGCTCCAGGTCGTCAATGTCGAGGACGTCGCGGAATAGGGGGGTGATGGCCCCGAAGATTTCAGTGGTTTCCATGGTCGCTCCGGCGCGGGAGCCTAGCACAATTGTTCCCGCAGACAGCAGGCCGACAGCGTGCGCTGGAGCGGAGCGCATGGCAGTATCCGGCCGCCGCAGCGCAGGCGCCCGTGCCCATGCTCTTCCCCTCCTACGAGTTCCTCTTCTTCTTTCTGCCGCTCGTGCTGCTGGGGTCGCTGCTGCTCGGCGCGCGCGCGCGGCTGGGTACCGCTTGGCTGGTGGCGGCCTCGCTCCTCTTCTACAGCTGGTGGAATCCGCGCTTTCTGGCAGTGATCGTCCTTTCGATCCTCTTCAACTACGTCCTAGGCGCCATTTTGGCTCGCGAGTCCGGCGTGCGCTCCTGGGGCCGCCGGGCGGCCCTCACACTCGGAATCGGCGGAAACCTTGGAGCACTCGGCTACTTCAAGTATCGGAATTTCCTAAGCGAGAACATCGCACTGCTCACAGGCCAAGGCGCGGTGCTTGAGCAATTGGTGCTGCCCCTGGGCATCTCCTTCTTTACCTTCCAACAAATCGCGTTCCTCTTGGACGCGCACCGCGGCGAGACCCGCGAATACAACTTCCTGGACTACTGTTTCTTCGTCACGTTCTTCCCGCAGCTCATCGCGGGGCCGATCGTCCACCACGCGGAGATCTTTCCCCAGTTCCGCGGCGACTCCAGGCGCCGTCCGGCCGCGCGCGCGTTCGCCCTGGGTCTGACCAGCTTCACCATCGGGCTGTTCAAGAAGGTCGTGCTCGCCGACGGTGTGGCCCTGTACGCCACGCCGATCTTCGACCACGCCCAAGACGGTGGCGCCCTCAGCGCGCTGGCCGCCTGGCAAGGCGCCCTGGCTTACACCTTTCAGCTCTACTTCGACTTCTCGGGCTACTCGGACATGGCGGTTGGGCTGAGCCAGATGTTCGGCATCAAGCTGCCGATCAACTTCCACTCCCCCTACAAGGCCACGGGCGCGATCGAGTTCTGGCGCCGCTGGCACATCACGCTGACCCGCTTCATCACTTCCTACGTCTTCAACCCAATCGCCACATCGATCACGCGCTTTTCCATGAAGCGCTGGCGCCATCGCGGCGTGACCTACGCGCTGTGCACCGCGCTTCCGGTCGTGATCACCTTTCTGATCGCAGGGCTGTGGCATGGCGCGGGCTGGACCTTCGTGATCTTCGGCGGCCTCCATGGCCTGTACCTGGCCATCAACCACGGCTGGCGCGAGCTGCGCCGACGGCCTCTCAAGCACCTGAAGACGCCCCCGATCGCGCTTCCGGGTTCGTGGTTGCTGACCTTCCTCGCGGTGGTCGTAGCCTTCGTTTTCTTCCGGGCCGAAAGCGTGGCCGCCGCGCTGCGAATCCTGGGGCATATGGCCGGCGCCTCCGCCACCGACGCCAGCGTCGTGGTGAGGGCGACCGAACCCCAGGCCTGGCTATGGATCGGCGCCCTGCTCGGCCTCGTGCTGCTATTGCCGAGCACCTACGAACTCACACGGGCCTGGGAGCCGGCCCTCGACCCGAGCAAGATTGCCGACAAGGACCACTCCAGATCCCGGCTGCGGTGGCAGCCTTCCGCCGCATGGGCCGTGGCGTGCGCGGGGCTGGCGCTGGCATCGGTCTGGAACCTCGCCCGGGTCAGCGAGTTCATCTACTTCGGTTTTTAGCCAGAGCGCCCCCCGCGGCAGCGTCAACACTCGCTGACGAACGAGAGGATCTGATCGATCGAGCAGCCGTCGGCGATCATCTGCTTGACCTTGACCGTAGGAACCATTCATAGGTAGGGTCCTAAGGATTCTACGAATCATTCCGTCGACTTGCGACCGACTGCGGGGGTCGCAGTGGTGCGATGCGATTCGCCTCCGTCGCAGCCACACATTTTTTTGCAGTGTGGCTCGACGCTCGAGCACAGAAGCGACCTCCAGCTCCCCTCCTTGATCACTGGTCCAGCGAATCTGAACGGGACAATTTCGGCCCGTGATCGTAGGCAAGTTCGAAGGTCAGGGATGGTATCCGTAGTGGACGTGTGCACCGACCCAGCGAAGCTGAGAGTCATGGTTGCGCCGCCGTGCCGTAGGGCGGTGGAATCGTGGGGGGGTGGGGCTTCAGCGGTATAGGCAGCGTGGCATCCGGTGCCGATATGGCTGAAACTGGGGATCGCTAATGATTCCTACGGTCCGTACCTTCGGCCCAGCACCGCGACGCCGACGGTTGTAGTCTTCGATGCGGTCAGCGGCGGCGTGGAGCAGCGCCTCGACCCCCCCTCCTCCACGTCACGCTCGAAGTGTTCGCCGGTCGCGGGCGATAGCCATCTTTAGACCAACCGAAAGTTTATGTAGCGTCCGCAGTCGCGCAATGTGACGTGTCACGCCACTGAATTAATCCGCCACGGTCACCCGCCGTCCGCTCCAGCCCCACGATAGCGCCGCCTTGCAGCACCGTGGTTACAATACCGTCCACGTGGGCACGCTCTAACTCGCTACTTCCTTCGTACCCAGCCCGTCGGTAGTTGCTCGAAGCTGCACGCGAAATGCACTCTTCCCAGCGAGGTCCTCGGTGTATGCAACGACGTCCCCTGCTCCGGTGAGCGCTCCGACCGGTGTCTGGAGTGCGTGTCACAGCATTAGGTCGGTTTGAGCATGGGCGGCGGCCGCGGTTCAGCCACCGGCCGCCGGGATGCTCGTCGCCTACTTCTGGTACTTGGTCTTCCACTCCGAGTACGCCATTCCGTAGATGATCTCGCGTGCCTCGAGGTCCTCCAGCTCCACACCCCGCTCCTCGCCCGCGGCTCGGTACCACTTGGAGAGGCAGTTGCGACAAAATCCGGCCGTGTTCATCACGTCGATGTTCTGCACATCCGTCCGCTCTCGAAAGTGGTCCACCATGCGGCGAAACACAGCTGCCTCGATCTCTGTGCGCGTTGCGTCGTCCATGAGTGGAGTATGGCCGATTCACCGCGCGTGCCAAGTCGCCCCCGACCACGTTCAGCCCCAGAGCGGCTTGCGGCCGGACGTCGCGAACTCCACTCCGCCCCTCATCGCTGAAGGTGCTCATAGGCCGGGCGGGTTTGCAGGCGCTGATCATCCGCAGCCCTTCAAATTTCCGACCCACCTTGAGCCTACTGCTGAGCCCCCGTAGGGACTCGGGCGGACCGAGCGGTCCCCGACTCGCAGTAGCGCGATTTCGGGCGAGGCCTGCCCGGAGAGCTCGATGGTGAGGTCGCCCAGCGCCGTGACCACCTCGGCTTCTCCCTCGAAACGGGCCGCGATGCGTTCCACGTCTTGCATTTGCACGACGAAGCGGAAGGGGCCTTCGCCCCGACGCAGCGGTCGGGTGGTCGCGACCGCGTAGGGAGGTCCCTTGGACTGCGCGACAGCTCGAAAGGCCCCGTGGTGATGAGCTCGGTGGCATAGGCGCCCGTCAAGTCCAAACCGCTTTTGCAATAGAAATCCAGCGTCTCACAAAAGGCGCCCGCCTCGGTCCGCACATCGAAGAAGCCGATCCAGGTTCCCGCGGGCAAGAACTCCCCGATCCAGTAGCCGCCGTAGACCGCATCACCCACGGCGGAGGTGGGAGCGAAGACCGGTGCGAAGCGAATGAACTCGCCCGCCGGTTGCTCGCCGTTGTCGACGATGACATGCACACCCTGGGAGCCGTTGCTTGCGCTGACCAGGAAGTGGGCCGATGGCTTGCTCGGGATGTCAAAGTTGAAGCGCTGCGTTGCGGTTACGAAAGAGCGGGACAGAGCGCCTGTCGCACGCCGGTGCGTACGCGGGTCAGCTGTAGTGTACCGGAGGGAGCCTTCGGGGGCTGTCGACTGCGCTTGGGCGTGGGGCGGGGCCCGAAGCCGGGAGCGAAGTCGGCAGGCTCAGCACGGCGGCCGCCGTGCTGAGCGACTTCACTCAGGAGTAGGCTCAAGGAGGGCCGGAAGTTTGGGCCTCGGGTTAGGCAGCGTGGCACTGCGAAAGTCTACGCAACGCCCGGGTCTGCGAAGTGACGTGCCGCGGCAGTAAAGTGATCCGCCGCCGTCACCCCCGTGCACTCCAGTCCCGACGATTCCTCTGCCCGACAGCACAGCGGGCCCCGAGCCGGTCGCTTGACAGCATGAGGTCGCGATCCGATGGACTACTCATGCCATCGGAGGGATCACTGGCGAGCGTGATCGAGGCGCTGTACCGGGCGCCGCTCGAGCCTGAGCAATGGACGGTCGCGCTCGAAGGGATGGTGAGATTGGTCGGCTGTGAGGTCGGCATCTTTTTCCACCAAGACCTGACGAACTTCAGAACGGCCGCGGAAGCGGCGGTCGGCTTCGCACCGGATTGGCAGGAGCTCTACTATGAGCGCTTCGCCGAGTTGGACCCTCACACGAGCTGCGACAGGGCCCAGCGGCTAGTCTCGGGTGCGCTTGGGATTACTTGCACTACCGAATCCGTGTCCTGGTAGCGGGTACCGAACTCGGCTTCGCCGACGTCGATATGGTTAGCAGCGGCAAGGAGCTAAAGAACGTCGACACCGGGGAGTTCATTGCGCTCAAGGACGGTCGCATCCTGCCCATCCACGTTCGCATCGAAGAGGGCGCGATCTTCCCGGTGGACGACACGGGCGGGACCGTGAGCAGTGCCAACGGCAATGCGCTGCTCGAGATTCCAGCGGGAGCCCTGCCGTCGGCCACCGGCATCGCCGTACGCCCCCACACCGGTGGGCCTGCGGAGCTGGGATTCATCCCTGGCACCGCCTTCGATTTTGGCCCCGACGGGGCGTCCGCCAACGGGCATAGCTTCACGCCGGAGTTGGCGGGCGACGGCCGTGCAGTAGCCTTCCTCTCGAATGCCACGAACCTGGTTGCCGCCGGCACGACCGGGCTGGTTCACACCTTCGTCTTCGACCGCATGATGGATCGCACTACGTTGATCAGCTACGGACCCGCCGGGGAAGCAGACGCTCGCAGTGAGCACCCTTCCATTTCCCTCGACGGGGCCGTCGTGGCGTTCGGGTCCCAGGCCACGAACCTCTTTGGCGATGACCTCAACACGGCTTCGGATATCTTCGTGCGGGACCGTTTCGCGGGCACCCTGTGGCGCGCGAGCGTGGACGAGGCCGGGGTCGAGGGTGCGGGTGCCAGCTTCCTGCCAAGTCTCTCCAACGGTGGAAACCTGGTGGTGTTCTCCTCGGAGGCTGCCCTGGTGGCCGACGACGGCAACGGCTCGCGCGACATCTACCTTCGCGACGCGGAGGGTGCCACGACCGAGCGCGTGAGCGTGCGCTCCGATGGATCCGAGCTGCCGCATTCGAGCACGCGCCCGCGGATCACTGCTGGCGGGGATTTCGTCGTCTTCGATGCGACCACCGATGACCTGGTCGCCGAAGACGGCAACGGGTTCGGAGACGTATTCCTGCGCAGCGTCGACGACGGCAGCGTCACGCTAGTCAGTCGTGCCGACTCGGGCGCGGCAGCCAACGGCAACAGTAGTTGGGGCAGCGCCTCCGACGACGGTCGCTTCGTGGCATTCACGTCGATGGCGAATAACCTGGTCGCAGGCGACAGCAACGGGGTTCAGGATGTGTTCGTGCGCGACGTGGTCGCGGGTCGGACAGGCAGGGTCTCCGTCAGGGCCACGGGAGCAGAGGCGAACGCCGCGAGCTTCTCGCCGCGCATCTCCAATGACGGTCGCTTTGTCTCCTTCCATTCGACGGCCGACAACTTGGTCCCGGGTGACAGCAACGGAGTCGAGGACGTCTTCGTCACCGAAAACCCCCTGATGCCCGCGGGGCACCTCTTGCGGAGCGTCGTCTACGAGGAGGGGCAGCCCGTGCAGGCCCGCGACGTCGCGGTGGACTCGGAAGGCAATACCTGGGTGACGGGACAGGTCCACAACGGGGTCGACTGGGCCATCTTTGTGGCGATGGTCGACTCGATTGGAGCGCTTCGTTGGACCCGCAGCTTCAGCGGCAGTGCCAGCGACTTCGGCTGGGGCATCGCTATAGACACCGCTGGCAACGGCATCGTGACGGGCCGAATCACGAACGGCAACACCGACGTCTTTCTTGCGAAGCTCGACGCGGAGGGACAGGACATCTGGGTTCGCAGCTGGGATGGGGGAAGCCACGACGAGGGGAGGGCGGTGGCGGTCGATGGGTGGGACAACATCGCGGTTGCCGGCTTCTCCGTCGTCTCCGACCCGGATGTACTATTCATGAGTTTCGACCCGCAGGGCAACGAGCGCTGGTCTCACCGCTTGCAGAGCGCGGGTTACGACATCGCACACGCGGTCGCGGCAGACCGGCCGGGCAATGTCTACCTCGCTGCTGGTCTCGACCTCCTCGGTACGCCGAGGATGTTCGTGGGATGGGGGGCCTCGTTCGGATTTTCGCGAATGAAGCACTTCTCCTCGTCACTGCCCTCGGAAGGTCTGGGAATCGCGGTTGACGTGTACAGCAATCCGATTGTGACCGGCTACGTGCACAATGGCAGCGATAAAGATATTTGGGTGGCCAAGCTCGATCGTCTGAGTCTGGAGCCCATGTGGGAACAGGCGTTTGATGGAGGACGCGACGACTTTGGTTACGCGGCTACTGTCGATCGTTTCGGCGACGTTCTGGTCGCTGGGCAATTCATTCGCGGCGGCAGCGATCACGACGCATGGGTGGCGCGGCTCGGACCCAGCGGTCAGGTTCGATGGTCGCGGACGATAGATCCGGGGCTCGACGATGCCGCTCAAGGGGTGGCTCTGGATCCGATGGGCAACCTCACGTTGGCGGGTTACAGCTTCCAGGAGGCTGGCTTTGCCTTTTGGCTAGGGAAGCTGAAGCTCTAACTCTTCGTTGTCGCGATGCAGTCGACCGGGTCCTCGGTGCCGTGTCCGCCGCCACTGTCGTTGCGGCAGCGGAACTGGAGGCTGAGTTCGTCACGTGCCGCGCTTCTACGAACGCTGCGATCGAGGTCGCGCGGTCGCATGGCAGGCCCACCCCGCGATGGCGCAAGGGCGCAAAGGGCAAGAGCCGTTGATGGTGGGGCCGCCGCCGCTGGTTCAGTGGTCAGGGCGAGGGATGCGTTGCCGGCTATCACCAACATTCCTTGCGCTGACTCGAAAGGAAATTGGATTTGCTGATGGCTACCTCGTGCGCCGGCAAGGCCGGCGCCAAAAGGCGATCGAGCAACTCCATCAGATGAGCCTGAGACTTGCGCGATTTCCGGGCCGATTTGCGGCAATACGTTCAGGACTACGACAGCTACGCCTCGCGTTTCTCAGGCTGCATCGGCAACGCTTCCGCGCGGGCGGTCGGAGCTGAGATCCTGACGGCTGAAGTGGTAGCGCTTTTCGAAGAGGTCCCAGTCGAAGACGACGCGGCCACCGCGACTTTGGTGCTGGTCGCCCCAGCTGCGGAAGAGTTCGAGTACGGCGTGGTCGACGTGATCGAGACTGTCGAAGTGTAGGTGCAGGGCGCGGCAGGCTTCGACCGAGTCGAGGGCTTCGGCGATGTCGGCCAGGCGCAGGAAGGTCGCCGAGCCACTGAGGTGAATCGTGGTCTCGTTGGCCTCCGGGTCGTCCTCGATGGTGATCTCGAGTTCACTCAGGCGCAAAAGCAGCTTGCCTACCGCGAGGCCCAGGCCGCACAGCACGCCGGTCAAGAGGTCGGTGGCCACCACCGCGGCTGTGGTGACCAGGAAGATGGTGACTTCGCCCTTGCCGTAGGGGCGCAGCTCTGCGATGGCTTTGGGGCTCGCGAGCTTGGCGCCGATGAAGACCAGCACGGCAGCCAGGGCCGAGACCGGGATCTTGTTCAGCAGCTGTGAGAATGCGCCCACCAGCAGCAGGAGCCACAGGCCGTGCAATACGGTCGAGACGCGCGTTTGCGCGCCGGCCTCGACGTTGGCGCTGCTGCGCACGATGACGCCCGTCATGGGCAGGGCACCCAGCGCGCCGCAGACGATGTTGCCCAGGCCCTGGGCGGATAGTTCCCGGTTGTAGTCGGTGCGCGAGCCGGCGTGCATGCGGTCGACCGCGCTGGCACACAGGAGCGTCTCGGCGCTGGCTACCAGGGCCATGCCGAGCGCAAGGCCCAGCAGGCCGTACCAGGCGTTGGCTTCCGGCAGCGCAAGCAGGGTCAGCGACGCGCTCAGGTCGCTGGGCACATCGACGAACGCCACCGGAAAGTCGAAGGCCGCTGCAGCGGATCCGGCCGCGATGACGCCGGCCAAGGGAGGCGGTAGGAAGGTCTTCAGACGTGTAGGGCCCCAGCGCTGCCACACCAGGATCGTCACGATCGTGAGTACGCCCAGGGCCGCGGCCTCCCGATGCGACAGGGAGGTGTCGCTGGCGACCGCCTTGAGCAGCGCTTCAGGGATCGCAGCGAGATTCGCGAGACCGCCGGAGCGGGGCGCGTCGTCGATCATGACGTGGAACTGGCCGGCGAAGATCAGCACGCCGATGCCCGCGAGCATGCCATGCACGACCGATGGGGGCACCGCCCGGAACCAGCGTCCACCGCCGAGCAGGCCGGCCAGAAGCTGCATCGCGCCGGCAAGGAAGACCACCAGGCCAAGGCCGGCTAGACCGTGCTCTTCCACCACGCTGGCGACGATCACCACCAGTCCCGCGGCCGGCCCGGAGACCTGTAGGGGCGATCCCTGCACCAGACCCACCACAATGCCACCGACGATGCCCGTAACCAGCCCCAAGGCCGGCGGAACGCCCGACGCAATGGCGATGCCCATGCACAGCGGCAGGGCGACCAGGAAGACGACGACGGAGGCCAGAACGTCGGTTCCGATGGATCGGGAATTATTTTGGGGGGGGGTGGGCTTCATCGAACTCCGGGCGGGCGGAACCACGCCTGACATCGGTCACTGCCGAGCAGAGCGACGGTTGCAGATCCACCCTAGGGCCTGCTAGCGTAAGAGGCAAAGTAGATAATAGCTATCTATGTTGATAGTTTTGATCTATTTTGCGAATTCGCCGGGGTGGTGATCCGATGCCGAATATTACAGTGTTTTTCGAGTCTCCCGTCGCGGTCGCTGTGAGCGCCCTGCTGTCTACTTCGCAAATTTCGATGGATGGCATCGGTTTACAGCGAAGCGATGCTCACGCGTTGGGGGCTTCGCGCCGGTCGCCGGTCGCCGGGCGTGGCCATTGCGAGCCGCCGATAAAACGTCGGCCATGAGCCGCGCACGCAGGGCGCCGGAGCGGCTGCGCTCGACTCTGAGGTCGCTGAACTACCACCACCTGGTCTACCTGTGGACGGTGGCCGAGGAGGGCACCGTCACCAAGGCGGCCAAGCGCCTGGGGCTCGCGCAGCCCACGATCAGCGCACAGTTGAAAGCCCTGGAGGAGCAGCTCGAGGTCGAACTCTTTGATCGGAGCGGTCGCAATTTGCTCCTCACCGACGCCGGGCGCGTGGTGCATCGCTACGCCGACGAGATCTTGGCGCTGGGGCGGGAGATGCTCGATGTGCTGAACGAGCGGACCATGGATCGGCCTATTCAGCTCAAGGTGGGGCTGGCGCTGGTGGTGCCCAAGCTCATTGCATACCAGCTGCTGCGCCCCTCGCTGGAACTGTCACCGGGGGTCCTGGTGGAGTGCTACGAGGACAAAACCGATCGTTTGCTGGCGCAGCTCGCCACCCACGAGCTGGACCTGGTGATCACCGATGCCCCGCTGGGCTCGGGCGCGGCGATCAAGGCCTACAACCATCACCTGGGCCGAAGTGCGACTACTTTTTTCGCAGCCCGGCCCCTGGCGCTGCGCCTCCGGCGTGGCTTTCCGCACTCGTTGGATGGGGCGCCCTACCTGATGCCCATGCGTCGCAGTGCCCTGCGGCGCGACCTCGAGCTGTGGTTCGAGTCGCTCGGGGTCAGACCACACGTGGTCGGCGAGTTCGATGACAGTGCCCTGCTCAAGGTCTTCGGACAGTCAGGCGTGGGGGCGTTCGCGGCGCCGTCGGTGATCGAAAAGCAGGTCAAGCAGCAGTACGGCGTCCAGGTGATCGGGCGTACCGATGAAGTGATCGAGCACTTCTACGCCATTTCCGCCGAGCGCCGCGTGCGGCATCCGGGCGTGGTCGCCATCGCCAATGTGGCCCGCCAGCAGCTGTTCGGCTGAGCTCGACGGCTCGATCCCTGTTGATTGGGGGGGCTGGAAAATGGGGGGCTTGCAATTCCAGGTGTGATCGCCGATTCCGTCACCTTAGTGGGTGTGCAAATGTCGTACTTTCGAACCCGATCGCGATGGGGCTGTCGACCGGTTTTGGCGGCCGGGATTGTGGGCTTTCTGGCCTGTGGTGCCGAACCCGGCGTCGAGCGGGGGATGGACGAACTTCCGCAGGAAGCCTGCGTTGAAAGCTGCGAAAACGGGCTGGTTCCGGAGGTCGTCTATTTCGAGCCGCGGCCCTGTGTGGGCGATGTCGAGCCTTGTCCGGCGGCGATCGACAGCGTGATCCGGCTGCGCTTCAACGAGCCGGTCAATCCAGCCCTTGTGGGCGGCGGCATGGTGGAATGCGGCGGCACGCTGAACTTTTCCTTCGGCGACATCGATCCGACCGTCGGCCCGTGTCTGGAGGGGGAGGTGGTGGTCGACGGCGTGGAAGTGACCCTGATCCCGGCCCAGCCCCTGCTCTACAGTCAGGTGTACAACGTCTACGTCAGCCAGCAGATTCAGGATTTGACGGGCTTCGCGCTGCGGCAGCCGCTGACCTGGAGCTTCACCACCCAGCAGGCGCCGGTCTGCGGCAATGGTGAGCTGAGCCCGGATGAGGTTTGCGACGACGGCAATGTGCTCGAGGGCGACTACTGCGCTGGCGATTGCTCGCGCGTCACCGGCGCGTGCGGCGACGGCCAGCTGCAGGCGAGCGAAGAAGCCTGCGACGACGGCAACGAGACGCCCGCCGACGGCTGCAGCGTCCGCTGTGCCGCCGAATTCCGCGAGCCGCGCGCGCTGCCGGGCCTCGGGCAGAGCTGTGGTATCCGCCGCGACGGGACCGTGCGCTGTTGGGGCATGCCCCTGGGGGATGCGCCCGAGGGCTTTTTCGTGGACCTGGCCGTGGGCGACGACTTCGCCTGCGCCGTCGATGCCGCTGGAATGCTCCGCTGTTGGGGGACATCGCTGCTGGCCATGGAGCCGATGGCGACGGGCTTCGTGCGCATCGAAGCCGGCGGCTCCCAGCTCTGTGGCATCGATGCCGCAGGCGCCGCCCGCTGCCTCAACCCCGGCGGCGGCAGTCCCGCCCAGCCCAGCGCGGCCACCAGCTTCGCATCGCTCGCGGTTTCCAGCCAGCACGCCTGCGGCGTCAGGAGAGACGGCGGCGTCGAGTGCTGGGGTGGCTCGCTGCCAGCGCCGCCCGCGGATCTGGGCTCGGTGCGGCAGGTCGTCACCGGCGCCGACTTCGCCTGCGTGCTCGGGGTCGATGGCGAGATTCGCTGCTGGGGTGGTGCCGCCGACGCGCTGGGGTTGGTGATGCCGCCGGAGGGTCCCTTCGCGGGGGTGGCCGCAGCGGCCACCACGATTTGCGGCGTGCGCGAGGGCGGATGGGTTACCTGTTGGCGCAGCACGGGCGGCGCGGCGCTGATGCCCGGCGGGATGAACTACGTCGACATCGTGCTCTCTGACGACCACGGCTGCGGCATCACGAGCGACGAGATGGCCAACTGCTGGGGGGAGGGCGGCGGTTCGGCCCTCGAGGTTCCGCCGGACTTTCCCTGAGCTTCAGTCCAGTAGCTTCGGGTCGAGTGCGTCGCGCAGGGCATCGCCGACGACGTTGAGCGCGTAGATCACCAGGAACATGGCGAAAACCACGCCGCTCAGGGGCCAGTAGATGCCCTGGACCAGCTCGCCGGAGGCGTCGGAGATCATGGCGCCCCAGCTGGAGCCGTCCTGAATGCCCACGCCCAGGTAGGTCAAAATCACCTCGCTCTTGATGGCGCCGAGGACCTGTAGCGAGGCGGTAATGATGGCCACGTGGATCACGTTGGGCAGGATATGGCGGAAGATGACGACGCTGTCGCCAGCTCCCAGAAGCCGTGATGCCAGGGCGTATTCGCGGCTCCGGTGTTTGATGAACTCACCGCGGATCAGGCGGCACAGGCCGACCCAACTGACGCTGCCCATGGCCACGCAGATCGCCAACATGCCCTTGCCGAGCACGAAGGAAATCGCGATCACGATCAGGATGTAGGGAACCGAGGTCACCACCGAAAAGAGCCATACGATGACGGCGTCGACCCAGCCGCCGTAGTAACCGGAGAGAGCGCCCATGGCGATGCCCACGGGCACGGCGATCAGCGGTACCAGAAGGCCGATCAGCATGGCGGTCTTGGTGCCGGCCAGGATTTTGTAGAGCACGGAGCGACCGAAGATGTCGGTGCCGAGGATCAGCGCCAGGCTGCTTCCCGGCGGGGCGTAGGAGGGGCCCACGCGCTCCTGGTAGTCGGGCAGGAGACCGAGGACGCCGAGCAGAGCCACCAGCAGGTAGAGCCCGATGATGGCGAAGCAGAGCATGACCTGCTTCTGCTTGCGTAGCTGGCGGCCGGCTCGTCGCCAGAGACTGTCGCGTCGTGGGGCTAGGGTGGCCATTGTGAAGTTCAGCTCAACTCAGCTCAGTGAGACCCGGGGGTCGACCCAGGCGTAGACGACATCGGTCAGCAGCACGATCAGCGAGTAGCCGATGGCGATGATCATGGTCAGCCCCTTGAGCACCGGGAAGTCGCCATTGTCGATGGAGGTGATCATCAGGTCGCCCACCCCCGGCAGGCTGAAGTAGCGCTCCATCAGGAATGCGCCGAGGATCAAAAAAGGGATGGCGACCATGGTGTAGGTCACGATCGGGATCATGGCGTTCTTGAGCACATGCCCGAAGAGCATGCGCAGCTCGCCCACGCCCTTGGCCCGGGCGCTGCGCACGTAGTCGGCCTGGGTCTCGTCGAGGAAAACCGTGCGGTACATGCGCACGTCGCCGCCCATGGTGACGACGATGATGATGACCCAGGGCAGCACCAGGTACTTGATGCCGTCGAGCCCCGCCTCGTAGCCGTTGATGGGGAAGAGGTCCCAGCGGTAGGCGAAGAAGTACTGGAAGGCGATGATGTAGACCAGGTAGGAGATGCTCATGGCGCCGATGAAGAACGCCGTGGCGAAGCGATCGAGCCAGCTGCCGCGGTAATAGGCGATGAGTAGGCCCAGCGAGACGTTGAGCAAAAAGCCGATGATGAAGGGGGGCACTGTCAGCCACAGGGAGACCGAGGCGCCCTCTCGGAACATGGAGCTGAGCTTTTCGCCGGTGTTGAAGCTGACGCCGTAGTCGAAGGTCGCGATCTGGACCAGGAAGCGGCCAAATTGCACCGGCAGCGGCTTGTCGAGCCCCCATTGGGCGCGCAGGTCGGCGATGGAGGCTTCGGTGGCGTGTTGGCCCAGGGCCACCCGCACCGGATCCTCACCCACGCTGTTGAAGAGGGTGAAGACCAGCAGGGCCACGCCCAGCAGCACCGGGATCATGTTCAGGAGCCGGCGGATGACGTAGGCCCACACGGCTCACAGCCCCTTTGTTTTCGCGGCCACGTCGATGTCGTAGTACTTGGCGGGCAGGTCGATCATCATGTGCTGCTTGCGGTTTTTCACCCAGCGCTGGCTCAGGCCGACGGCGATGTTGCTTACCGTGAAGACAATCGGCACGTCTTCCCTGATCATCTCCGACATGCGTTCGAAGATGGCCCAGCGCTCGGGGCCCGACTCCATGAAGCGGCTCTGCTCGTAGAGCTTGTCGAACTCGGGATTGTTGTAGCCGGAGGCGTTGGGGCCCGGCGATTTATTGGGGCCGTAGAGCAGCTGGTAGAAATTTTCGGCGTCGGGGTAGTCGGCTTGCCAGCCGGAGTCGCTCATCTGGAAGTTGCCGGCATCGATGCGCTGCAGGAAGGCGGAGAACGTCTGGAAGTTGCCCTTGATGGTGATGCCGACCTTGGCGAGCTGGGCGCGGTGGTACTCGAAGCTCTGGCGCGTCTGGGAGCTGGAGTGGCGGTACTCGATGGTGATCTCGGGCAAGCCCTTGCCCTCGGGATAACCGGCTTCGACCAGCTTCTGCTTGGCCAGCTCCAGGTTCTGCGTGTACCAGGTGGCCTTCACGTCGCGCTCGCTGCCGGCGATGGGCAGGGGCACGATGGTCTTGAGTGCCACCCCGCGGCCGTTGAGCATCTGGTCGATGTAGCCCTTGGTGTCGAGGGCGTAGGCGATGGCCTGGCGCAGGGCGCGGTTTTTGCCGAGCAGCGGGTCGCTAAGGTTAAAGACGAAGTACTGGGTGACCAGCATCGGCTCGGAGGCGATGTTGAACTTGGATGCGTAGTCGGGCTTGAGGTGGAAGCCCTTGTCGTCGCGGAAGGCCATCTGCGTGAAGTTGTCCTTGTCGATGCCCACCACGTCGAGCTGGCCGCGTTTGAACTTCAACATGCGCGGCTGGGGCTCTTCGATCAGCGGCAGGTGCACCTCGTCCACGAAGGGCAGCTTCTGGCCGGCGGCGGCGAGCAAGCCCTTCTGCTGGTCGTCGGGCTCGCCTTCCGTGGGGTAGCTCTGGTGGTAGTTTTCGTTCTTCTTCAGGATGGTGACGCCGCGTCGCGAGAGCGTGGCGAGTTTGAATGGGCCGCTGCCCACCGGACGGCGCTGAAACTCGTCTTTGTAATGCTCGACGGCCTCGCGCGGCACGATCGAAAGCTGGCTGGCGGCCAGGGGCATCAACGCCAGGGAATTCTTGCGCGTCAGCCGCATCTCGAAGCGTTGGTCGTCGATCTTCTTGAGCCCGCTGATCTCGAGCTTTGCGTAGTCCACGGCCTTGCCGAGCTTCTTGGTCTCCTCGCGGAAGGCGTCCATACCCTCGACCACGCCCTGCATCAGGACGTAGCTCTTGCCGTTGAGGTTGGCGTCGGCGAAGCGCTTGATCGAGTAGATCACGTCGTCGCTTACCAGGGCGCGGCCCTTGCCGCCCTTGAAGCAGGGATCGTCGATGAAGCGCACGTCCTTGCGAAGTTCGAAGCTGTAGCTCAGGCCGTCATCCGACAGCGTCGGCATCGCGACCACCAGGTTGGGCTCGAGCTGGTAGGGGCGCTTGAGGTAGTGGTACTGCAAGAGCGTGTCGTAGACGTTGGAGATTAGCTCCGCCGAAGCCGAGTCGAATTGATCGACCGGGTCGAGGCTCTTGTGGGCCGAGCTGCGCACCCAATTGTAGATCTTCGTGTTGCTGCCCGCGGCCGGTCCGTCGCCGCTGCCGCCCTTGTTGCCGTTGTCACCGTTGCAGCCCAAGGGACCGAGACCGAGGCTCGCGAACGCGACCGCGGCGATCAGCGGGGCGGTGGAAAGCCGCGTCATTGCCTGTGCTCGTCGTGCCATGTTCATCCTTTCGTGGTCGCGCCCGCCGCGCCCGGCTCGAGCTGTCCCGAGTGCACCAGGTGACATGCCACCTGCTGGCTGGGCCTGTCGCGCAGTTGCAAAAGCTCGGGCGGCTCGCTGCGGCAGCGGTCTACCGCGTGCTTGCAGCGGGTGTGGAAGTGACAGCCCGGCGGCGGGTTGCGCGGGCTGGGAACGTCGCCCTCCAGCGCCAAGAGCGAGCCGCGCCGGGAGGGGTCGGGCACCGGCAAGGAAGCCAGGAGCGCCTGAGTATAGGGGTGGGCCGGCGCTGCGAAGAGGTCGTCGGTGTCGGCCAGCTCCACGATGCGGCCCAGGTACATCACCGCCACCCGATCGGAGATGTGGCGCACGACGGCCAGGTCGTGGGAGATGAAGATGTAGGTCAGCCCCAGCTCCCGCTGCAGCTCGCGCAAGAGGTTGAGCACCTGGCTCTGTACCGAGACGTCGAGGGCGGAGACCGCCTCGTCGCAGATCACCAGGTCCGGCTCCAGGGCGATGGCGCGCGCCACGCCGATGCGCTGGCGCTGGCCGCCCGAGAACTCGTGTGGATAGCGATCGTAGGCGTCGGGGCGCATGCCCACACGGTCGAGCAGATTCATGACCTTGGCCCGTCGTTGCTCGCGGCTGCCGACGCGGTGCAGTACGAAGGGCTCCTCCAGGATCTTGCCGATCGACATGCGCGGATTGAGCGACGCGTAGGGATCCTGAAAGATCATCTGCATCTCGGCGCGCGCGGCCTTGAGCTGTTTTCGATCGAGGGCCAGGAAGTCGCGCCCCTTGAAGCGCACGCTGCCGGCGCTCGGCTCGTAGAGGCGCAGAAGCGCGCGCGCCACGGTGGACTTGCCGCAGCCGCTCTCACCCACCAGCCCCAGGGTCTGGCCCTGTTCGACCTGGAAGCTGACGCGGTCGACCGCGTGCACGCGGCCCACCTCGCGCCGCAGCACGCCGCCCAGGATCGGGAAGTACTTGCTCAGGCCTTCGACTTCGAGCAGCGCGCTCACCGCGGACCTCCAGCGTTGGCCCGGTCAAACTCGACGAAGCAGGCCAGCCGGTGTTTGCCCTCGGCCATCGGTAGCAGCTCCGGGGCCTGCTCACGGCAGCGCGGCTCGGCTTCGGAGCAGCGGTCTGCGAAGCGGCAGCCCGGTGGCAGCGCCGACAGCGCCGGCACCGTGCCCTCGATGGTGCGCAGGGGCTTGTCGCGATCGCTGTCGAGGGTGGGCAGGGCGCCCAGCAGACCGCGCGTATAGGGGTGCAGCGGGCGCTCGAAGATGGCGCGCACCTCGGCCTGCTCGACGATCTTGCCCGAGTACATCACCGCCACCTCGTCGGCCACCTGCGCCACCACGCCCAGGTCGTGGGTGATGAAGAGCACGGCGGTGCCCAGTTCCTTTTGCAGCGTGGCGATCAGTGACAGCACCTGGGCCTGGATGGTGACGTCCAGGGCCGTGGTGGGCTCGTCGGCGATCAGAAGCCCCGGATTGCAGGCCAGGGCCATGGCGATCATCACGCGCTGGCGCATGCCGCCCGACAGCTCGTGGGGGTAATTGTCGACGCGTGCCTCGGGGTCGGGGATCTTCACCCGCGCCAGCATCTCCACGGCGCGCTCGCGGGCCTGGCTGCGGCTGGCCCCCTGGTGCAGGCGAAAGGCCTCGCCCACCTGCTTGCCCACCGTATGCACGGGGTTGAGGGCGGTCATCGGCTCCTGGAAGATCATGGCGGCGCGGTTGCCGCGGAAGGAGCGCAGCTCGCCCCTGGACAGGGCCATGATGTCGCGGCCCTCGAAGTGGATCGAACCGGCCTCGATGCGGCCGTTGCTCTCGGGGATCAGGCGCATCACCGACAGCGCCGTCACGCTCTTGCCGCAGCCGCTCTCGCCCACGATGGCGAGGGTGCGGCCGCGCTCGAGCTCGAAACTGACGCCATCGACCGGACGGATCAGGCCGGAGTCGGTCATGAAGGACGTCGTAAGCCCCTGCACGCTCAGGACGCTCGGGCTCTGGGTCGAAGGCTCCGTCACCGCGGGATCGCTCGCCGTTCGGCCGGGCCAAGGAGTGCTTGGGTCGGGCTCGGCATTGCGCGCGGAGGATACGCCATGTGCCGCGCGCTTGACAGCTGGCGGCCCCAGCGGGCAGGTGACGCCGTGGGCGGTATTTCCCGGTCGATGGCGGTGGCGTGGCTGAGGGCCTCGCGCCTGGCTGCCCAGAGCTACATCGCGCCCCCCTTGTTGCTGGGTCAGCTTTGGGCTCTGTTCCTGGGGGCGGACTTCGACGGGGCGATCTGCGGCTGGCTGATGCTCTTCGGTCTCTTCGATCAGCTCTTTATCGTCTATAGCAACGACTACGCCGACCGCGGTGCCGACGCCCTCAATCGCACCCCGACACTCTTTTCAGGCGGTTCGCGCGTGCTGGTGGAAGCCGTGCTCACGCCGCGGGCGCTGGGGCGAGCGGCCGCGGCGACGGCGCTCTTGACGTTTTCGACGGGCGCCGTCTTGGCCTTCGGCTTCGGGCGGCCCCTGTCGCTGCCGCTGGGGGTGCTGGCGCTGCTTCTGATGTGGGCCTACAGCTTTCCGCCGCTGTCGCTTTCGTACCGCGGTGGTGGCGAGCTGCTGCAGGCGCTGGGAGTCGGCTTCTGCTTGCCCCTCTTCGGCTTCTACAACCAGGCCGGCACGCTCGAAGGGCTGCCCTGGGCGCTGCTTGTGGCGTTGCTGCCCACGCACCTGGCCTGCGCCGCGGCGACTTCTCTGCCCGATGCCGATGGCGATCGCGCCGCCGGCAAGCACAGCGCCAGCGTGGTGCTCGGCCGCGACGGGGCCCGGCGTGCGATTTGGGTGCTTCATGCGCTCACCATCGCGTCGATGGCGGTGCTGCCGGCCGAGGCGCTCGCGCCTTCCTTGGCACTGCTGGGGCTGCCGGCTCTGGCCACCGTCGGCTTTGCTCTGGGGGCGCTCGGGTCCGCCGGCAGCCCCAGGCTCACGGTGCAGGTGGGCCTGGCGGTGGCCGCGACCCTGCTTACGGTGCTGGTGGCGATCGCCGCCGTGTTACCTTGAGCCGGCGCGCTGGCGCGCCGACGCCGAGAGGTCATGCCATGAGTGACTCCCCCCAGCCCCGATCGATCCGTGCGGTGGCCTACAACCAGGTCCCCGAGTCCGAAAACGCCATCCACTCCGACGAGGTCGCCAAGCAGCACGGCTTTCGCGGCGGCCTGGTGCCCGGGGTGACGGTTTCGGCTTATCTGGCCGACCCGGGCGTGCGCGCCTGGGGTCGGGACTTTCTGCAGCGCGGTCGCGCCCAGGTGGTGGTCGAAAAGCCGCTCTACGACGGCGACGACTTCGAGGTGAAGGTGCTCGAGGCCGGCTCTGACTTCTACGAAGCCGAACTGCACGGCTCCGACGCGGTGCTGTGCGCCAGGGGACGCTTCGAGCTGCCTGTGCAGACGCCAGAGGCGCCGACCCGACGCGGCGATCGGCGCGCGGTGCGCAGGGAAGAGCGACCGGCGGTCAGTCGCGAAGTCTTCGACCAGCTGCGCGCAGAGGGCATGGGCTGGGTCAAGGCGCGCTGGGAAGACGATCACGCGATGCGCCTCTACTTTCGCCACGAAGCGGCGATGCCCGAAGTCCTGCGCCCGAGCGGTGGAGGTCTGGCCAACCTTGGCTTCGTGCTGGGCATGACCAACTGGGTGTTGGCGGCCAACGTCAAGCTCGGGCCCTGGCTTCACCTGCAGACCGAGTCCCAGTGCTACGCGGCGATCGAGTCTGGGCAGGAACTGATCGTCGAGGCCGCCGTCGTCGACCTCTTCGAGCGCAAGGGCCATGCCTTTGTCGATCTCGATGTGGCCGCCTTTGTCCAGCCCGAGGATCGCGCGGTGATGAGCGCACGCTTGCGCGCCATCTATCGTTTGCGAGGCACCGCCTGACGGGGAGGTGCCGTCGATAATCTGACGCTCCGGAGCTGCGCTGCGCCGCCCCAGGGGAGCGGTCATGACAGGGGCCGGTGGCGGATGTTATCGTGCAGCGTTCGCCATGGGAGAGATCGAACGCCGGGTTCGCCAGCTCGAATCCGTCGCGGAGCTGGGGCTTGCGGCGGTGAGCATCGACTTGCAAACGCTCTTCGAGCGCGTTGTGCAGCGCGCCGCCGAGGTGCTCGGCGTCGAGCTGGCCAAGGTATTGATGCTGCAACCCGACGGTGATGGTTTGCTATTGGCCGCGGGGGTGGGCTGGCGAGCTGGCCTGGTAGGCCAGGCGCGGGTACCGACGGGCCATGACTCGCAGGCGGGCTACACGCTGGTGGCGCGCGAGCCGGTGGTGGTGGAGGACTTGCACGCGGAAACCCGCTTCAGCGGTCCGGACCTGCTTGAGCACCATGGCGTGCGCAGTGGCATCAGCGTTGCCATCGGCGGTGCCGACGGACCGGTCGGTGTGCTGGGGATTCATTGCCCGAGACCCGCGCGCTTCAGTCATGACGACGTGGCCTATGTGCAGTCTCTGGCCAACCTGCTGGCCGCCAAGGTTGCCGAGCAGCGCGCGCGCGAGGCCCAGCGCGATGCCGAGGCGCGCTTGGCTCGGGGCGAAAAGCTCGAGGCCCTGGGCACGCTCGCCGCTGGCATCGCCCACGACTTCAACAATCTATTGATGGTGGTGGTGGGCTGCGCGGAACTGGCCCAAATGCGCGCCGAAGATCAGGCGGAGCTGCAGGAAGAACTCGAACGCATCATGCAGGCCGGTCAGCGCGCTGCCGAACTCACCGCGGAGATCCTGGCTTTCGGGCGCGAACAGGAGATCGAGCCGCGCCATGTGGATCTCAACCGCGTCGTGGAAGACACCGTGCGCTTGCTCCGGCGTACCCTCGGCGAGCAGGTAGAACTGACTTTTCGACCCGGCGAGGGCCTGACTCCGGTTTTCGCCGACCCCACCAAGATCGAGCAGGTATTGCTCAACCTTTGCGTCAACGCGCGCGACGCGATGCCGGGCGGCGGCGCCATCGTGATCGACACGGCCGAGCAGGGCGCTGGCGCCCAGCTGGCGCGGCGGCACGGACTGCAGACGGGCGCACGCCTTGCCGTACTGTCGGTGCGCGATGGGGGCGCTGGCATCGCGCCCGAGCTCCTCGATCGCATTTTCGACCCCTTCTACACCACCAAGGAGGTCGGCCGCGGTACGGGCCTGGGGCTGTCCACTGTCTACGGGATCGTGCGCCAGCATGGAGGTGCCGTGGAGGTCGACAGTCGGCCGGGACAGGGAACCACGTTTCGGGTTTACATCCCGGTGGCTTCCACGCCGGCGCCTGCGCTCGCGGAGCCGCGGCGACGCGGGCGCCCGCGCGGTGACGAACGCATCCTGCTGGGCGAGGACGACCCCGCGGTGCGCACCGTCGTCGAGCAGATCCTGTCGGCTGCTGGTTACCGGGTCACGACAGCCGTCGACGGACGCGCCGCCCTCGAGGTCTTCGAACGCGACCCCGGGGCCGTCGACCTGGTGGTGCTCGACGCCGTCATGCCGCGTCTGAGCGGGCTCGAAGCGCTGGCGCTGATGCGCGACAGGAGGCCCGAGTTGCGTTTTTTATTGACAAGCGGTTATGGCGAGAGTCAGGGCTCGACGGGCCCTGAGACCGGCAGGGCGTGGGTTCGCAAGCCCTACGACAGCGCCACGCTGCTGGGTCGCGTGCGCGAGGTGCTCGACGCGGGTTGACCGGGTACGAGGTGCGCGCCGCATCGGCGCGGGCCTGGAGGCAACTCCCAATGATAGTGCTCGAACGCGAGGCCGTACGCGCGATCATCATCTCGCCGGACCACGAACTGCGGATGATCCACTGTCAGGACCCGGTGAGCGGCAACACCGCCCTGGGAGGTGATCGTGGACGATGAACAAGACGCGGGTCGCGAGCGATGAGCTGGCGCTTTTCCGGTCACGTCGGCAGCGCTGTGCATTTGATGCGGGCGCAGACGAGCATGTAGAGCGCAAACAGTGCGTCTTTTTCGGTCAGGCTTTCAGGGGGGACGGTGGCGAGGCGGCAGAGCTTGAGGTATTCGCGTCCGTCGAGGCCCAAAAGCATGGCCTTGGAGCCGGGGCCGTGGTCCCCGTCGGGGCCCGGTAGCGCGGCCAGCAGGTCCGCCAGCGCCATCGAGGCAGAGTAGACGGCTCCTTCGTAGTCACCGGCTGCCAGGTTTTGCTCGACATCTCGGACTTCGCGGGCGGCGTCCTCGGGCCAGAGCGAGCCGAATGAGAAGGCCTCTGCCTCCGCCGCGGCCTGGGCCGGCGGTCGGGGTGCGCCGGGTGCGCCGGGTGCGCCGGGCGCGCCAGCGGGAGCCATTTCGCCCAGTCCCAGGGCTGGCTCGGCGGACTGACGCGCGACAGACGCGACCTTGCCCGCGATGCTGTCCATGCTGTAGGTGCCCTCGAACCACTTTTCGTTCGAGCCTCCGTTCTTGTCGTACTTTGACGGAAAGTTATGGATGGCCGACTTCTTGGTGGGGGCCTCGGGGATGGTGTTGCAAAGGGCCTGGACGACGAGACGCGAAATTTCCTTGAGCGTCTTGATGATACCGGTGCCGTGTGTGGCCGAGGTGCAAAACTGCGGCACACCCAAGGTGTTGAGATAGGCGGCCATCTCGGACTCGCTGTAAATGTTGTCCAGGTCCTGCTTGTTGTACTGGAAGACCATGGGAAAGGCCTCGAGATCGATGCCGATTTCCGCGAGGTTATTGTGTAAGCCCTCGAGGGATTCGAGGTTCGAGTCCTTGCTGCCCTTTTGACTGTCGGCGACGAATACGACGCCGTCAGCGCCGCTGAGCACCAGCTTGCGGGTTGCCGCGTAGAAGACCTGCCCAGGTACGGTGTAGAGCTGGAAGCGTACCGTCATGCCGCGCACGCGCTCGACCCGCACCGGTAGAAAGTCAAAGAAGACGGTGCGGTCGGTTTCGGTCGCCAGGGAGACGAGTTCCCCGCGGCGTTCGGGCCTTACGGCTTCGTGGATGGCTCGGAGCGAGGTGGTTTTCCCGGATAAGCCGGGGCCGTAGTACACAATCTTCGCCGAGATCTCTCTGGATAACGGGCTGAACGTTGGCACTCCAAGAGGATATCAGAGTTCAGCGGGTGACAATCGGGCTGCCGAGCGGGATTCTTATCGCCGATGAATTTGGTGCTCAATGCCTACCCCATGGTCGGTCGTGGGATGAAGGACTACGTTGGTCCCGTAGACGTGGCGATGCGGGCCCGGTTTAATTCTCGTCACTGTGCTCGAAGGCGACCTGAAAACCATGGGCTTGGCCGACGTGTTGCAGTGGGCGGATGCGACGGCCAAGTGTGGTGTTTTGACCCTGCAGCGGTCCGGCACTCCGGTGTGGATCGCATTTCGCGACCGCAGCATTGTGGCCGCGAGCGAACCGCCCCTAGCCGCCATGCCCATCGAGGTCTTGGATCAGGGCGCGCCTCCGCCGGAAGGCGAAGGCTTTGTCGTCAAGCCCGAGGTGGCGGTCGTCGAATACCTGTATGACCAATTCCTCGATGCCGACGACCGCTTTTCTTTTCGGGAGGGTGAGCCGCCGTCCGAGGGTGCGCTGGAGCTGAAGTTATCGATTCAGCTGATGGTGATGGAAGGGCTGCGGCATGTGGACGAGTGGCCGGAGATCCGCTCGCTGTACGGCAATTCCTCGGCCACCGTGCAGAGCCTTCCCGAGTTCGGGGGCGGGCGACTGCCTCCGGTCCAAAAGGCTTTGCTCTCGCTCGCACAGCGGGGGGTGAGTCTCACCGATGCGCGCTTGAGCCTGGGGCTGTCGCAGCCGGCCCTTCTGCGCAATGTGGAGGCGCTTCGGCGTCTGGGCGCGGTGACGGTGGCCGGGTGCCCGGAGGGCGGTGACCTGATCACGCGCATGGTCAATCAGGCGGGCCTCTTGCTGGAGCTGGAGCAGTTCGACGAGGCTGCCCACGTTTTCGGTGCCCTGCTCTCGGCCGATCCCGGCGCGCGCCGCATCAAGGGCCTACTTCTGGAAGCCGAGCGCCGGCAGACCGTCATGCTCTACGGGAAGCTGCCGGAGTCGGCCAGCGTCGGGGTATCCGGCCGGCCCACCTTGCCCGGCCGCCGCTTGATGCGTTCCGATCGGGTCGTGCTCGAGTTGGTCAACGGACGTTGGGATGTCGCGACATTGGTGTTGGCATCGCCGCTGCGCGAAGTCGAAACGCTCAAGGCGTTGTTGAGGCTCAAGCAGAGCGGCTTCGTCCGTCTCAAGCTCGAGGAACCGGGGGAGGGTGAAGACGGAGACTAGTCACCTGTGTCGGTAGTTCTGGGCAAAACTCGACGGCCCTCGACGGCCCTCGCCGCGTCGACCGCCCTTCGGGCTATCTCCTCGAATATACTCTGTATGTCCTTCGTCGATTCGCCACGCCGAGGGCCGCCGATTGCTCGCCGAGTTTTGCCCAGAACTACCGACACAGGTGACTAGTCCATGCCTGCCGAGCATGTTGCCGTCGGAGCGGGCGCCAGTTCCCCGCGTCTGTTTGTGGCGGTGGCCATCGAGCCCAGCCTGGCGAGCGAGCTGAGTTCGGCCTTGCAGCAGCGGGCCCGCGCCGTCGCCATGCCGCGGTCCTTGCGTTGGCTGGCGCCCGACACGCTGCATTTCACGTTGAAGTTTCTCGGCGCCACCGAAAGTGAGAGGGTCGAGGCCATCGGCCGCGCCTGCGGGCGAGCCTGCGAGGACGTGGCGGCGTTCGAGCTGAGTCTCGAGGGTCTCGGTGCGTTTCCGTCGGCGCGACGGGCGCGCGTGTTGTGGGTGGGGGTGGGGCGCGGCGGCCGGGAGCTGTGCGAGCTGGCCGGTCGCGTCGAACGCGAGCTTGAGACCTGCGGTTTCGCCGCCGAGGAGCGCCCCTACGCGCCCCATCTGAGCGTCGCGCGCCTGCGCCAGCCGGCCGACCTGAGGCGGTCGCTCGTGGCGTTCGAGCTCGAGCCGCGGCGGCAGCGGGTGTCACAGCTGTCGCTTTTTCGTTCCCATCTGTCCCAGCACGGGGCGCGCTACGAGGAACTCGGAAGCTGGCCTCTGCGGGGCGTCAAATCGGAGTGCTGACCGTGAAGTCCACCGCGACGCTCACACGTTGGCTGGAGCCGACGGTGACGCGCGCGAGTCCGCGTACCCTGCTCGAGTCAAAGGTGTCTACCGGTGCGATGAGCGAGGCGCGTCCGCGCGTCACATGGAGCGAGACGGTCGCCTCAGGGGGCCTTTGGTGCCAGGGGGCCCGGTGGGGCCCCGCCCACGAGCTTCTGCTCCAGGTACTCGCGCAGGCCTTCGAGGGGGATCTGCTGCGGATCCACCCGTCGCAGGATCGACAGCGCCCGGCCGGTGTCGCGCTCGACCAGGCGCGCTGCGGCCAGGTGCGGCAAGAGCTTCGCATCGCGCAGCTGCTGGGGTGTGGCGCGCGATAGCGCCCTGGTCACGTCGGGGTCGCTGCCCACCAGCAGCAGGACCGGCAGCTTCAGCGGGGTGTTGAACAGCACCTGGTCGAGCACGTGGGTGCGGCGCGCCGGGCTCTTGCCGGGGAAGAGCAGGTCGTTGAGTAGGCGCTGGTTCTCGAAGTGCAGCTCGGCGTCTTTCTTGACCACGGGTGGAAAGAGCGCGGTCGTGAGTGTGCTGTCGATGAAGCGTTTGCGAGCGGCGCCGGTGTCGCGCCAGCTCCACATCAGATCGTCGCGGGTTTGTGTGTCCATGGGGCGCAGGAGGCGCTTGGGCCAGTCGTCGCTCAGGGGTTCGCTCCGAGCGGTCAGTTCCTGAAGATAGTCGGCGCCGCCGATGAAGAGGGCGCCGAGCTGGGCCGGATGCTCGAAGCCCAGGCGCAAGAGTTCTTCGCGCACCTGGGGCGAGGCCCACTGCACCATGTAGCGCGAGAGCGAGACGGGGCCCTTGGGCTCCTTGGCACCCACCAACATGAAGTTACGGCCCGAGCCATGCCACAGGGAGCAGTCGTCGAAGGCATCGCAGAAGGCAGCGATGATGCTGCGGGCGCCGTCGGCCGAGAGGTTCATCATCGGCAGCCAATAGGTGGCAAAGCCCCCCTCGGCCAGGCGGCTGCGCATCAGGCGAAAGTACTCGCGGCTGTAGAGGCTGCCGACGCCGGCCATGATCGGCGGCGGTGGCTCGCCGGTGATCAGGTCGTAGCGCTCGTGGGTGCCGGCCAAAAAGTGGCGGCCGTCTTCGAGGTGGACGGTGAGGCGCCGGTCGTCGAGGGGGTGGCTGCCGTCGCCCAGGTCCATGCCGCGGGCGAGCTCGAAGACCGCGCTCGAGATGTCGACCACGTCGATGGCCTTGAACTCGCGGGTGTCGGTCAGGGCCTTGGCGGTATTGCCCACGCCGTAGCCCAGGACCAGCGCCCGCTCCATGCCCGGGTGCAGCGCCAGCGGCAGGTAGGCGTAGAGCTTCATGTAGCGGCGCGCGGCGTAGTCGTTGACCGACATGGAGTAGGCATTGCTCGCCAGTTGATCGAAGAGTTCGAGGCCGTGCAGGCCGTGGCGCACGTGGATGTGGGTGGCGGTCAGGCCTTCGCGGATCGCGACCACGCGGTCGTGGGGCGTCATCCAGCGACCGATGGAGCCGCGAATGTAGGTGTCGCGCACGGCGCCGAATGGGAAGAGGGCGAGTATGCCGACGAAGCCGGCCAGCAGCCCGAAGCGGATGGCGCCTTCGCCGCTCGGTGCGTCAGAGCTCGCCGCCGGTTGTGCACGCCGGCTGCCGAAGGCGATGGCCGCGCCGCCTACGCCATAGAGCGCGAAGCACAGGAACAAGCTCTTCTCCATGCCCAGCGTGGGCAACAGCCACAGCCCCGCGAGGGCGGCGCCCAGGGCGGCGCCCAGGGTATTGGCCAGACTGAGGGTGCCGGCCGCTTCGGCGGCTCCACGGCGCGCGTCCTTGAGGGCCGCGGCCAGCAGCGTAAACAAAAGGCCCGACGCGATCGCCGCCGGTAACACCAGCGGCGCGGCCACGCCGGCGACGGTGCTCGCCTCCTGGTCGAAGCGCAGGTAGCGCTGAAGGGTCTCGGGGTAGATCAAGAGCCCCAGGACGCCGCCTGCGCCGCCGAGGTAGCTGGCCAGGCTGGCATGGCGATGGGCCCGCCGGTCGCGACCGAGCCACAGGGCGCCGATCAGAGCGCCGATGGCGAGCCCCGTCAGCACCAGTGCCAGAATGATTGCGAAGGCCAGGGGCGTGTCGTTGAGGAAGAGCACCAAGAAGCGCAGCCACACCACTTCGAGCGCCAGCATGGCAAAGCCCGCAAGGGCCGCGGCGGCGACCAGAATGCGGCCCTCGCGCGCGCCGCTGGGCGCCTCGGCGGCAATCACCGGGGCGCCCGCCGACAGGGCCCAGGCCAGGGTCGCGGCCACCGCGCCCAGGGCGGCGCAGGATAGGGCGCTGCCGATCACGCCCAGGCGCTCGAGCAGCAGCGTCTCGGTGAGCAATACGCCGCCCACGGCGCCCAGGGTATTGACCGCGTAGAGCAGGCCCAGGGAGCGGCCAAAGTTCGGGTCCACGCGCGACAGGCTGCGGGCCAGAAGCGGCAGCGTCGTGCCCATGGCGGTGGAGGGGATGAGCAGCAGGGCAAAGGCGCTAAGCAGGCGCAGGGGCTGCAGCAACCAGGACATGGCTGCCAGTTGTTGACTCAGGGAGGCCATGGCGGGGCCCAAGAGCGGCAGGCCGATGATCAATGCGGCGCCGCAGACGGCGACCAGCAGCTCGGCGACGGCGTAGGCGCGCAGGGGTTTTACGATGCGGTCGCCGTGGCGCGCGGCCAGATGGTTGCCCAGGGCCATACCCGCCATGAAGCCGGCCAGCACCAGGCTCGAAGCCCAGACGCTATTGCCCAGCACCAGGGCCGTCTGGTGAAAGAAGAGGGCCTCGAAGGCCAGCGCCACGGCGCCCGAGATCAGGAACGCCAGCCAAATCAGGGCGGAATGAAGCAGCTCTGGGCCTCTCATGGTCGTCCTTCGCCCATCGCGCGGGCCTTGCGTTGGTGGAGCTGGGCCAGGGCGCTTCGAGCGGCTTCACTTCCGGGGTTGCGCTCCATCGCGCGCTGCAGGTGCGGCTCGGCGCGCTCGAGCGCATCGCGCTCCAAAAGCTCGATGCCCCAGCGCAGGTGGTTGTCGGCGTCCATGCGATGGATCACGCGGCGCTCGAAGGCATCGCGGGCGCCGGCCGGCAGGGCCAGTGCGAGCGCCGCGACGGTGATGAGCGCGAGGGCCGGCGGCGTCAGCAGGTGGGCGCTGCGCAGCGGCGGCGCATCCGGGCGAGGCGAGGCGTATAGGGGCAGGAGCGTGTCGCGAAAGTGGGGCTCGCCGAACTTCCACAGGAAGGCTTCGATCAGGTAGTGCACGAAGAAGATGCCGTCGAAGAGGTGGATGAAGAAGGTGGTGCTGGGTCCGGCGTTCAGGCCCACGTGGTTGCGCAGCTCGAAGAGCATGACGACCGCCAGCAAGAGCGCGTAGAAGAGCAGGGGGCGGCGGCTGACGGCGGCGTAGCCGCGATCGAGACGGCTGCGCTCGGTGTCGAGCGGGGCCTGCAGACAGCGCGGCGCCATGATGGCGTGGTACTCAACATAGTGCAGCGTCAGACCCACTCCGTAGAGGCGCGTGTCATAGACCGCCGCGGCTGCACAACAGGCCTGCATGGCGAAGTAACCCACGGGCAGCAGGCCCCGTCTGCGGCCCGCTTGTCTCTTGCTATCCTCGCCATCGTGGGCCGGCAAGCCGAGATAGCTGCCGGCGATCATCACGAAGAGCGCGCCGAGGGCGATCGCCGGGAGCCGCGCGTACAGGGCGTCGGAGGCGAAGCGGCCGCCGAGGACAAAGGTCTCCCACTGCAACGCGGCCATGCCCACGAAGAAAGCGTTTTCCGCGCGCCGCGACCAGGGCGGCAGCTGCGAAGCCACGGGCCGCTTGAAGATCTGCAGTATGCCGAAGCTCTGGCGGCCGACGTGGAAGAAATCGAAGAAGCGGATGGCGCCGAAGAAGTAGAGCGCGAAGACGGGGTGGTTTTCGCGCAGCCCCGCGGCGGCGCTGAGGGCGAAGAAGAGCAGGACCGCCGCCGGCGCCACGAAGTAGAGCAGGGTGCGCCGGCGGCTGCTTCCGAAGTAGCGCAGGTTGTCGCGCTGAAAGTAGAGCGCCAGCGTGATGAAGAAGTGCGTCACGCCAAGGCCCACCAGCTCGGCCAGCACCAGGTAGGGCACGGCCGCTACGAAGTTGGGCCATAGCATCAACGACACGAGCGGCACGAAGATCACGAAGAACGATCCGAAGATCGTCAGTCGCACATCGAGCCGCTCGAAGAAGGCCACGGCCGGGACTGTACCTCAGCCTGAAATGATGTCAGCGCCAGAGCGGGATCATGGTCCGGGGGCGCCGGCGCAGATCCAGTTGCGGATGGGGGCCAGGCGCTCTTCGGAGATCGGTTCGGTGGTGCCCAGGGGCATCAGCACGCCGTAGGGCTGGTCCGGCGTCTGACCGCAGGCACCGCCCTCGCCCCAGGAGGCGTCGCCGGTGATGGCTCCACTGGCGTCGATGGTGCCGACGAGCTTCTGCCACAGGTAGCTATTGGCCAGGGCCGAGTCGCCACCGCTGGCGTCGACCAGCGGCATGTTGCCAGCCTCACACGAGGTCATGCCGACCAGGGCGGCGTTGAGATCGCTGACGTCCTTGAGCACCAACATGGCCTTGCCGGCGCCCTGGTGACAGCTGGAGAATCCGCAGGGGGTCTCGGCGGTCAGCACAGCAGCCGCCGCGCCATGCAGATCGGTTCCCGTGGTGTCCGCGTCGGCGCAGCTGCCGCCGGGCGAGGTGTCGCCCGAGCCACCGGCACCACCCGAGCCTGCCGAGGCGGCTGTGCCGCCCGAGCCGCCCGTGCCGCCCATAGCGGAGGGTTCACCCGTCGCGCCCGTGCCGCCCACGCCGCCCGTGGGCGAGGAACCGTCCGGGTCGTCGGTGCAACCGAAGAAGAGCGCGCAACAGAGCGCAGCAAGCAGAGCGTTTCGCATCACTGACACCTCCGAAAAGAGGCCCGAGCGCGGCGCTGGTTTGGGGGCTTGTGCGCCGCCCGGGCAAGGGCCCAAGGCGTGTACCACGGTGGGCGGACGGAAGCGACCATCCGGCTGTGCAGGTTTCGGTCGGCGGCGGGCCCCGGGCCGGGTGCGGCCGGGGCTGGCGGCTGCTTGTGGCGAGTTTTCCGGCATTTTGGCAGTTCTCCCGGCCACAGCTCGGGGCGCCCGGGGGGGCCCCCTGTCGGCAAAGCTGCAGAAGCTCTTGACAAAGTGAGTAACTCACTTACTGTCGAACCCGCATGCGTCTCTGCCGGGTGGTGACCGGTTCCGTGGTCGGCGGAGTTCCGGGACGCGCCGTGAAGGAGGTTCGAGATGGTTCGGTTGGCGTTGATGGTCGGCTTGCTGCTGTTGGGTCCGCTCGCCTGTGGTGGCGACGATGGGAACGGTGCGCCGCAGGACGGCGCGGACGGGGTGATGGGTGGCACGGACGCCGAGCCCGGCTCCGGGTCCGCCGGTGCAGCGGCCGACCCGGAGCCGTCGGGCAGCGACCCCGCGGTGGTTCCCACGGGCGTGTACGCGGGCGATCCGCTGTCGGCGATTCCGGCCGACTGCCAGGGTTTCGACCTCGACGGCCTGATGTACAGCCCCGGCGGCGAGGTGCTGCCCAACATCTGCGAGCCCTTTCACCCCACCTGGAATAACCCCTACGCCGTGCTCTGCATTCACGCCTGGCCCTGGTACGACAGCGGCTACCTGGGCGACGAGTACTGCATCCTGCCGCCCGAGGAGGGCAAGGGCATCCAGGTCGGCTTCCACCCCCAGGGCCTGGACTACTGGGCGCAAGTCTCGAAGCAGGATCTCAGCGGCTACGACGCTCCTGACTCACAGTTTGTCGTCGGAGTCGGCGGCGAGGAGACGGTGAACTACCGCACGCCGGCGGGTTCAGAGGGCGAGAACGCCTACTACCGCACCTATTTCCGCATGCGCACCGGTTCGCACCACAACATCATCTCGCTGCATCCGAGCGCGCCCGACATCGGCTGGATCGAGACCGGCGGCGGCGACGCCCTGCCGGGGCTCTTCGACCCCACCGTGGGCATGACGGTGGGCGTGCTGGGCGGTCAGCAGCGCCCCGACGACAACACTCCGGTGAGCTTCGAGCCGCCGCCCGAGGATGAGGGTCTCTACCTGGCCTGGCCGGATAACCCCACCATCCTCTTCAACCTGCACCACTTCAACGCGACCGACGGCGAGGTTCTCAAGGAGGGCTGGGTCAACATTTGGTGGCAGGAGGACGCCCAGACCAAGATCAGTTGGTTCATGGGCCTGCCGCCCACTCAGCTGATCGCGCTCAACATGCCGCCCGGCTCCATCGAGGATCAGCACTACTCCTGGACCATCGCTGAAACCACGCGCCTGCTGCGTCTCTTCGGCCACCGCCACGTGTGGACGACCAACTTCTCGAGCTGGATCGAGCGCACCAGCGGCGACGTGGAGGTGGTCTACCAGAGCTACGACTGGTTCGACATGCCCACCTTCCGCTACGACAGCGTGGCGCAGAATCCTGAACTCGACGTCGACGCGCGCGTCGACGGTGCGGTCTCGGGCGTGGTGAACATGGAGCCCGGCGACAAGCTGCACTTCAACTGCCACATGGAGTTCACCGACGAGCGCGCCGTGAACGAGGGCGCACCGCTGCCGGCGGAGATCGGCAACCTGGGCTTCGCCAACGAGGCTTACACCGGCGAAATGTGCATCCAGTTTGGCAATGCCGTGGGTTCGTCGCTCGGCCTTCCCGCCTCCGACAGCACGCCGGTGCCGGACTTCGCCAAGTAGTCGGTCGGTCATTCGCGCGCGGGCGCGCGCCCACACCGCGGCACAAAAAACGCGGTCGTGCTCACATTTTTTCGACCGCAGCTCGGGCCCCGGCCTCTGTCCAAGTGGGACAAAAGCGGATCGCCCCTCCCCCTCGAGGCGACCGCCGTCCGGTCACCGGTGGCGCGCCGGTGGCCGGGCGTCCCACCCATCTCTTTTGGGGGGACCGCGACGGCTGCGGCGCCTTGAGGGTGAACACGGCGTGACTAGAGCGGCGACCGGTTTGAAATTGCCGCAACTTCGTGAGGGAGAGCGGGTTCAGCGTGCCGTTACGGCGCCGCAGGCGTAGCCGAGCTACTTCGAGGCGCCGTTGCGGTGCGCTGGGCCCGCTAAACCTGCGAAGTTGTGGTGGTTTCAAACCGGTCGCCGCTCTACGCTTCCATATATGACCGAGTCGATTGTGCGTGGTGCGATGGGAAGGGGGAGGCCTTCGAAGGTTGCAGGACGCAGGAGTGGGGCCGCGGCGGTCGTGTCCCTCTTCTTCGTGCTCCTGGCGTGCGGGGATGACGCCAATGGCGGGTCGGCGGGTTCGGCAGCCACTGGCGGTTCCGGCGAATCGCCCGCGCCCGTGGCCGGAGCCAACGCCGGCACCTGCTCGCAGTCGGCGATCACCTATGCCGACGTGATCGCGCCCCTCATCGCGGAGCGCTGCCTGCCGTGCCACTCGAGCGCGCTCGAGGGCGACGCCCGCCTCGGCGCGCCGGTGGGGGTCGACTTCGACACCGAAGCGCTGGTGCTGCAGCACGGGGATCGCATCATGGTCCGCGCCGTCGTCGATCGAACCATGCCGCCGGGATCGCCGCTATCGGACTGCGAGGCCGCGGCGCTGCAGCAATTTCTCGAGGCCCAGGGCGCCGCCGACTGCGTGGCGGATTGTAGCGGTAGGAGCTGCGGCAGCGATGGCTGCAGTGGTAGCTGCGGCGAGTGCACAGGTGGCCTGATCTGCGACGCCGACGGCAGCTGCGTGGCCGGCAGCTGCACCCCCGATTGCGTGGGCCGCAGCTGCGGTGACGACGGCTGCGGTGGCAGCTGCGGCAGCTGCGGCAGTGGCCAGGCCTGCTCCCTCGACGGTCGCTGTGAGTGCGCCCCCGACTGCAGCGGGCGCGACTGTGGCGACGACGGCTGCGGCGGTAGCTGTGGCAACTGCACCGGCACCGATTTCTGCGATGTCCAGGGCCTGTGCCGTTGCGTGCCCGACTGCGGCGGCAAGGTATGCGGTGATGACGGCTGCGGTGGCAGCTGCGGCCTGTGTCCGATCGGCGAGGGCTGCAGCGCCGACGCAAGCGCCTGCGAATGCGTGCCCAACTGCGGTTCGGCCGGCGCCACCTACAACTGCGGCGACGACGGCTGTGGCGGCAGCTGCGGCGTGGGCACCTGCGGTGGCGCCACTCCCTATTGCAAGACCACGGTGACCGGCGGACGCATGTGCGCGGCCACCTGCACCGCCGACTGCGGCGGCAAGGTCTGCGGCGACGACGGCTGCGGCGGCAGCTGCGGCCCCGGCTGCGGCGCTGGCGATTACTGCGACGCTTCGGGCCAGTGCCAGTGCGCCCCCAGCTGTGTCGGCGTGGCCTGCGGCGACAACGGCTGCGGCGGTAGCTGTGGTTCCTGCGCCGAAGGCACCAGCTGCAACAGCGGCAGCTGCGAGTGCACCGCAGACTGCACGGGGCGCGAGTGCGGTAGCGACGGCTGCGGTGGCAGCTGCGGCAGCTGCGACGGCGCCCTGGTCTGCAACAGCGCCGGCAGCTGTGTGGAGCAATGCGTGGGCAGCTGCGCGGGCAAGGTCTGCGGCGACGACGGCTGCGGCGGCAGCTGCGGTTCCTGTGCCGCGGGACAGAGCTGCAACGCGGGCAGCTGCGAGTGGGGCGACTACAGCTTTGCGGCCGACGTCTTTCCGCTCTTCGACGGTTGTGTCGGCCTGGCGCCCAACACCTGCCACTCCTCGGGTCTGCAGGCGCAGGACCTCGACCTGTCGTCGGCCGCCACCGCCTACTCCCAGCTGGTCGGCGCCGCCTCCACCCAATGCACCAACCGTACGCGCGTGGTGGCGGGCGACGCGGCCGCGAGCTACCTGGTCAACAAGCTCAGCGGGGTCGACATGTGCTTCGGCTCGCGCATGCCCAAGGGCGGCACGCCCCTGAGCGCGGCCGACATGGCCATCATCACGGCCTGGATCGAGTCGGGCGCCAACCCCTGATGCCCGATTACTCCCCGCGCAGTTCGCTTCCGTCGGCGAAGCGGTAGAGGTTGGGCACCCACTGCATCTTGATCTTGTCGAGCGGCACCTTCACCAGGGCCACGTCGCCGTCGTCGGCGGGATCGACGGGGAACTTCCCGGTCTTTTCAGCCTTGGCGCCGGCCTTGATCGGCTGGTTGAAGGGCACCTTCATGCTCTTGAAGAGGGTGTCGTTCTTGTCGCGGAATTCGATCACGCCGATGGCCTGATTCAGGTCCTTGTCGCCGAGATTCTCGAACTCGAAGTGCATCTCGATCTTCACCTTGTCGCCGGAGCCGATCTGCTTCTTCTTTTTCAGTGAGCCCACGCCCACCGCACGCATGGCTTCACGCTGCTTTTCGCGTTCGGCTTTGATGCGCGCCTGGGCCTCCTTGAGCATGGTCAGGCGGTCGACTTCGGGCTCCTGGGGCGGGGCGGCCGCGGGCGCCGGTTCTTCGGCGGGCTTGCTGTCGCCGCAGCCCAGGGTGGCAAATGAGCCGGCAAACGAAGCCGTGAGCAGGCAGACGAACAGTGAGAGGGCGAGCGGATGTCGTGGCATGGCGGCCAGCCTACGCGGATGCCGGAAATTTCTCATCCCCAGCTGTGCGGGGGCTCCAGAGCGGCGACCGGTTTGAAATCGCCGCAAATTCGCGAGGGAGAGTGGGCTCGGCGGGCCGTTACGGTGCCGCAGGCGTAGCCCGAGCTACTTCAAGGCGCCGTAGCGGTGCGCTGGGCCCGCTAAACCCGCGAAGTTGTGGTGGTTTCAAACCGATCGGTGCTCCAGAGCCCTGAGGCTCCCTCGCGGACCAAGTGAACCACCCTTCCTTCTCCCGTGGGCGCGGACATCCCGTCGAGCAGCTGTGGTACGCACGCCTCCTCGGCACTCGCTGCCAAGTCCCCATTGAGGGCAATGTTTACCCTGTCGGCGCCGTAGCTCGCTTCGACGACGACCCGTTGCCGGCATACGCAGGCCAGGATATCCGCCCTGTGGGCGTCGAGCTGAACGCGCAGCTGGTGCTCCCGGTCCGGCTCGGTCGGCGCCGGCGCTTTGGTGGCCGCAGTGGCGGGGCCTCCTTCGCGAGACACCGGCAGGGTACGGAATGGCGGTTGGCCGGGTCGGTTCAAGGGTGACCGTTGAGCGAGCCGCAGTGCCGCATACATGCGTTTGGTATCCAAAGGGGCGCAGCGCATCTGGAGATGCAGCGCCTACCGGGGCGCGGGGCGAATGTGCTACTCCCGCGGCCGTGAGCACCAGTGAGTCGATCACCATCGTCGTGCCCTGCTACAACGAGGCCGGCCGTCTGCGGATGCAGGCCTTCGAGCGTGCGGCACAGGAACTGGGACTCGGCTTCCTATTCGTCGACGACGGCTCCAAGGACCGAACCCGCAGCGTGCTGGAGGACCTGGCCGCGCGCATGGGTGACGCTGCCTCCGTGCTGGTCCTGGAGCAGAACGCGGGCAAGGCCGAGGCCGTGCGCCGGGGCCTGTTGCAGGCGCTCGACGGGGGCGCGGCCGTGGTCGGCTACGTGGATGCAGACCTGGCGACTCCGCTGGAGGCTGTGGTGGAGATGGTGGCGCTCTTGCGCGAGGGCAGCCACGACGCCGTGATCGGTTCGCGCATTGCTTATCTGGGAGCTAATATCGAGCGCCGGGCGGCGCGCCACTACCTGGGGCGCGTCTTCGCCACCGCTGCTTCGCTAATTCTGGATGAGGTCATCTACGACACCCAATGCGGTGCCAAGGTCTTCCGTGCCAGCGCCCTCTTGCGCCGGGCCCTGTCGGAGCCCTTTCATTCGCGCTGGGCCTTTGACGTGGAGCTTTTGGGCCGGCTCTTGGCAGCGGGCGCATCGGTGCGTGAGATGCCGCTTCGGCAGTGGGTGGACGTGGCGGGCTCGAAGCTGTCGCTGCGGGAGATGCTCGGCACGGGCTGGGATTTGCTGAAAATCGCCCACGCGCTCAGGCGCTATCGGGGCTGAGCGCGTGGAGTGCGGCAATAGCGTGCGGCAGAAAGCTGACGGTCCACGCCATCGCCGCAGGGTTGCGTAACGGCGGCTCGCGAGATTTCATTCCTCGAAACCGAGAAGATCGAGGAAGCCCATCATGTTGCATACGGTCGTGTTGATTCCCGGCGACGGCATCGGCCCCGAAGTGGCGGACGCCGTGCGCGCCATCTTCGAGGCTGCCGGCGCGCCCATCGCCTTCGTGGAGCACCCGGCCGGGCAGAGTGCGCTCGACCGCACCGGCGAGCTGCTGCCCGAGACCACGCTCGCTGCCATCCGCGAGCACCACGTTGCGCTCAAGGGCCCGTGCACGACCCCGATCGGCACGGGCTTTCGATCCGTCAACGTCGCGCTGCGCAAGGAGCTGAAGCTATTTGCTGCGGTGCGCCCGGTGCGCAACATGCCCGGCGTTCGCACGCGTTTCGACGACGTCGACCTCGTCATCGTTCGCGAGAATACCGAGGGGCTGTATAGCGGCGTCGAGAACGAAATCACAGAGGGTGTCGTCACGAGCATGAAGGTCGCGACGCAGTCGGCCTGCCGCCGCATCGCGGAATGGACGCTCGACTACGCCGAGAAGCGCGCGCACCGCAAGATCACCGTCCTGCACAAGGCGAACATCATGAAGCTCACCGACGGCATGTTCATTCGGGAGGCGCGTGCCGCGCATGAAGCCCGTAACAGCGACATCGCCTACGAAGAACTCATCATCGACGCCGGCTTGATGCGTCTGGTTCAGAATCCGGCGGACTTCGACATTCTGCTTTGCGAAAACCTCTACGGCGATCTCGTCTCCGACCTTTGCGCCGGCTTCGTGGGCGGTCTCGGCGTCACGCCAGGCGCCAACATCGGGGCCGTCGACGCGGTCTTCGAGGCGGTGCACGGTTCGGCGCCCACGATCGCCGGCAAGAACATCGCCAATCCGCTTGCCCTGCTGATGAGCGGGGTGATGATGCTCAATCACCTCGCCGAAACGCGCGACGACCCGAAGTGCGCGAACGTCGCCCAACGCATCAAGGCCGCCTACGACGCGGCGCTGTCCGACGGCCAGACGACAGCGGACCTCGGCGGCGGGTGCTCCACCTCGAAGTTCACCGAAGCCGTCGTCACCCGCTTGGCCTGAGCGCGCCGAACGCCGGTCGTGCCGTGCAGCGCTCGAGCCCTTTATTCCGAGGCCGTGACCGCCGGAAAATAGCTCTGCTGGGCACCGATGGCGTGCCCGGCCGGCAGACCCGTGCCTAGCTCCTCGACCCGGAAGACCTCTTCGGGCAGCTGCAACGTTTGCCGCACGCGCTCCATCGTGGTGGGCGCGAAGGGGTAGAGCATGATCATCAGGTTCTTCAGCACGAAGAACGAGGAGTAGAGGGCGTCGGCGCGGGAGGCTTCGGGGTGGCGGTCGTCGTGGGGTTTGTAGCGCGCGAAGAGGCTGTTGATGGTGCGCGCGTAGCGCTCGATTTCGAACAGCAGGTTCGGGTAGTCGGCGCGTGCCATGGACTTGGCGTAGCGCTGGACGATGCGTACGGTCTCCTTGGCTATCTTGGCGTCGAGGGTGCCCTCGGGAACACGGCCTCCAAACTTGGAGTGAGCGGCCGAGATCGGCTTTTCGATGGCGGCGTTCATGGGGCCCGCGAGGAAGGCGTTGCGCTCGTCGAGCTTTTCGAAGTCGAACGAGGAGGGCTTTTCGGCCAGGCCCAGGAGCGACAGGTAGTAGCGGATCTGGTCGGGTTCGTAACCCTTTTCGTCGAGCAGTTGATCGGCGGTGTAGAAGTTGCCCCGGCTCTTGCTCATCTTTTCGCCGCCCACCGTCAGCAGGGCGCTGCCGAAGATCTCGGTCAGCTGCAGTTCGCCGGCCCGCGGTAGGTGCTGTGGGTCGTCCTGGGAGCCGAGCCATAGGGCGCCCTGCATCAGTACGTAGAAGAAGACGTTGTCCTGGCCGAGAAACTGGTAGACGCGGGCCTCGGGGTCGCAGAAGTAGTCCCGGTATTGCTCGGGATCGAGGCCCTTGCTCTCGAGGGCCACCTGGCAAAAGGAGATGGGGGCTATGAGCGAGTCGGGCCAGACGTAGAGGGTCTTGCCGGCCAGCCCGGGTTCCAGCTCGGGGATGGGAACGCCCCAGGGCGTGTCGCGCGTGATGGAGCGGTGGGCCCACTCGTCAACCGGCGATGCCTCGATGGCGGCGGCAGCAAGCGCGTCCCGCGCGCTGTCGAAATCCGCCCGATTGGCGAACTGCAGCACCACTTCTTTGCCGCGGGCGTAGCGCTGCTTGTGCTTGGGCAGCGAGGCTTTGAGTTCTTTGTAGTCCGGCTCGCGCTCGGCGGCGATGCGCAGCGAGGGCAGCAGTTGGTCGAGCACCTGGGCGATGACGGTGGAGCGCCAGCGGCCCTTCTTGCCCTCGATCCACACCCGCATGGTTTCGGCCACCGCCCACATGTCCAGGTGCAAGTGGGTGGTCTCGCGCAGCTCGGGGGTGGCCTCGCTGACGGCGCTTCGGGGCTCGAGCAGCTCCGTGGGGTCGTGCTGGTGGCCACAGCGGTCGCATTCGTCGCCGTAGGCGTCGGCGTTGTCACACTTGGGGTTGGGGCAGCGGCCGCGCACGAAGCGGTCGGCCAGGAAGCGCTCCAGTTGCGGGTCGTACCACTGCTGGCTCTTGCGGGTCTCGAGCATCCCGTTCGCGTGCAGCTTGCGCAGCATGCGGTCGGTCAACGCGGTCTGACGCCCGAAGCACTCGGGACGCGAGGTGCCCGAGTAGGTGTCGAGGCCGATGGCGTAGCGCTCCAGGGTCGCCTGCTGGGCGTCGTGGATGCCGTCGATCAGCTCGCCGATGGGCTTGCCCGCCTGCATTGCGGCCAGCTCGCTGGTGGAGCCGTGGTCGTCGGTGCCGCAGACGTAGAGCACGTTGTCGCGGCCGATCAGCATGCCCAGCCAGCGCGCGTAGATGTCGGCGGGCACCTGGGCGCCGGCCAGGTGACCGATGTGCAGCGGCCCGTTGGCGTAGGGCATGCCCGCGGTGACCACCGCCCGACGCGGCCGTTCGATGCGGGCGAGGATTGGCTCGATGGCGGATGTTGGGCTCTCGGACATCGGTGCAGCGGGTCCTTCGCGGACGGCGGGATGACGCCGTCATCGGTTTCCGGACTCATGCACCGGGCGCCGGGCCCGGGTCAAGTCGGCCCGCCGTTGGGTACCCCCCGTAGTGGGGCTCCGAGTATCAAAAAGCAACAGGCCAGGCCGACCGCTCGAAAAAGAGGGGGCTGTTGCGAACAGCCGACCTGACCTGCTGGCCCGCTACAATTAGAGATATGGGGTCGACCGGCCCAGGCGCAAGCCCGTCCGGGTCGATTGCCGATCTTCCCTACAGAAAAAAAAACGTGATTGGAGGGTTTCAGCGGCGGAAGGCCAGGATCTGCTCGTCGACCCAGCGACTGAGCGCTTCGCCCACTTCCACGCTCAGACCGGGGCGCGCGGTGAACATGGCGAAGGAGATCAGTTCGATGCAGGCCCGCCGCAACTCGCCGAGGGGATCGACGACGCTGAGGGCTCCGAGGGCCTTTTGGGTCAGCTCCACCGAGATGCTGCCGTTGACGTCGGGCACGGCGCCAAAGAACTCGCCCAGAGAGGTGTCTTGAACCCAGGCCCTGAAGGTCCAGGCCATCCTCTCGGAGCTTCCATGGTGCTCCACTGTGGAGCGTATGTGCTGTAGCACCAGGTTGAGCCGCCCGACCAGGGCGGCGATTTCATCGGCGTCGTCGCCGTGCGCGGCGAGGATCTCGACATAGCCGATTTGCAGCAGCTGCATCACGAGCTTGGTGGCGGTGAACTCGTCGACGCCGAGGTTGCGCGCGATGTCGCGGACGGAGTTCTTGCCCGTTGCAAGGTCGGCCGCCGGTCGCAGCCGCGGGTCTAGCGTCAGGCGTCCGGCGGCGGCCGTGGTCGCGGGACAGACGTCGCCGCTGGGAATGCGCTCGCGGAAATGGGTCAGCTCGTCGACCCGCTGCATGCTTTCCATCAGCAGTCGCTGTAGCGGCAGGTGAATCGCCATGGCGGGCGCTGGCCTCTCTTCGTCGGGCAGCGTGCACAGGTAGTGGCCGCTGTCGGCCAGCAGGGCGTTGCCAAAGATGGCCCGGGCTTGGGTCTGCAGCGCGGCAAATAGTTCCTCGGGGTCGATGAGCCCCTCGAGAACGACGGTCTCTCCGAAGCGTCGCTCGGCGCCCGAGGCGCGCAGGCAGCGCTTCAGTTGCTCTGGGCTGAGCATGCCGTGGGCGACCATGACTTCGCCCAGCCGCTCGGTCTCGGCGTTGCTCTCGGCGGAGGTAAGAATGCCGCGGTTGACTCGCAGCTGACGTCGGATCCCTGCCGAGACAACGGTGACTTCGCCCTGCCAGTTGTTGGCGGTGATGCCCTGGACCACCTCCAGGACGGTCATGGCGCCGGTGATCTGGCCGAAGGTGATCAACTGACTGGCAGGCGCCGCGGCGTCTTCGGCCCGTTCCAGCAGCAGCGTACCCGAGGCCGTCTCGTGCAGGTGGTAGCGGCCCGGACGACGAGCGAAGGCGCGCACGCCCGCAGTGTCCTCGAAGCGCATCGACCCGTCCGGTCCGATGTGCAAAGTGTACGACGATCCCATACGCTGCGCGCCGCCTGCGCGAGCTTTGATCATAACGGCGATTCTTGCCTCTGGCCCATCTTTTCCCCGGGGTTTGGCCGATGAAAGACGGCCAAAGCGAGGGAAGAGTGGTGTGAATTTTCTCACAAATGACCGACCTGGCCCGAATTGGCCTGGTTGGCAGTGTCCGCGCCGGGTTTACGATCCTGTGGTGCATCGACACACACCGCATTGGCTGTGGTCCTGGCGCCTGGGTCCCTTTGTGCTCGTCGCCATCGCGTGCAATGGCGCGCCGCCCGCGGCGTCGACGCCCACGCGCGGGCGGGTCGAGGCCGCGCCCGAGCAGTCCGCGCAGGCTCCGGCGCCGTCTGCGCCCGTGGGAGCGACCGACTTCGCCAGCTTCGAAGACGAGCGCGAGCGCATGGTGGCGCGCCAGATCGAGGCCCGCGGCATCCGTGACGGGCGGGTGCTTGCGGCCATGCGCGCGGTGCCGCGGCACCTCTTCGTGCCCGAGTCCGAGCGCGACCTTGCCTACGCCGACCGTCCGCTCGCCATCGGAGCGGAGCAAACCATCAGTCAGCCCTACATCGTGGCGCTGATGTCGGAGCTGGCCGCGATCGAGCCGGGCGACCGTGTGCTCGAGGTCGGCACCGGTTCGGGCTACCAGGCGGCGGTGCTGGCGCAGATGGGAGCCGAGGTCTACTCCATCGAGATCGTCGAGAGCCTCGGCAAGCAGGCCCGCGAGCGTCTGAAGCGCCTGGGTTACGACGGCGTGAACTTGCGCATCGGTGACGGCTACGCGGGTTGGCCCGAGGCGGCTCCGTTTGCCGCGGTGCTCTTGACCGCGGCACCGCCGAAGCTGCCCGAGCCCCTCAAGCAGCAGCTCGCGGTGGGCGCTCGCCTGGTGGCGCCGGTGGGGCGCTCCTACCAGGAGTTGGTGGTGGTCACACGCACGGCCAAGGGCTTCGAGCTGCAGCGCAACATCCCGGTGCGCTTCGTGCCGATGACCGGCGAGGCGCAGCGCCGCTGAAGTTTTGCGCGAGTTCTACTCCCGGCTGCCCTGGACGAAGCCGCGAATCGCGAGTCGGTGGTGGGGGGCCAGGTCGACAAATTCGAGCCAGTAGCGCATCCGGCGCGCGTCGACCGCCAGCCGTGCGGTGGCCCTGAGCGACATGCGCTCGCTGGCGCCCGGCAGGAAGAACTGGGCCAGGCCCGTGCGTCCGACGGCGAGGGGGCAGTTGGCTTCGACCAGCATGCCGTCTTCGCTCAGATTCACGGTGCTGCCCGGCGAGGCGTCGATGCCCACCTCCGGTGCCGACAGGCCCTCGAGGTGAACCAGCACGTCCAGGGCGACGCGGGAGCTACGGCGGCTGTCGATGCTCGCAAGCTGGGCGAGGCTTTCGAGCAGCTCTTCGGGCGTGACGGGGCTGACCAGGTGGACGTCGCAGCGGGCCGTGTCGTCGCTCGGGTCCAGGGCATCGCCCACCAGTAGGACCCTGGGCGGCTCGGGCGTCTGGGCCAGGGCGCTGCATAGACTCGCCGCGCTTTGATCGGGCAGGCGACTGCGGACGACCACCACCGCCGGCTTCCAGCTGCTGGCCAGGGTCAGCGCGGCCGCTCCGTTGGGTGCCGTGCGCACCTCCAGGGAGGCCCGATCCAGAAAAGACTCTCCCAGTTCCTGAAGCACGAGGCTCTCGGGAACGATCAGGATTCGAGTCTGCCCCCCGGGAGCCGCTATCACAGCCGTAGAATACCACGGCCCGCGTTCACTTGGAGCCCCGCTTGCGTGTTCCTTTGGGCCTTCGCTTGCTCGTATTGCCCTTCGTGGTGCACTGGACGTCGGGCTTGAAGCTGCGCGCCGGTGAACCGCGAAAGAGCACCAGGCTCTTCTTCGCTTTGGGCTCGAGCTCGACCTGCGTAGCTTCGGGGTTGCTGTCGGACTTCACCTGGCATGTCATGACGGCGTCGCAGGCGCTTTCGAGGTGGACGATGTGGTCGTAGCCGTAGGCTCGGTAGCGGGTTTCGGCGCTTACCTTCACGCACTCGCCCGGCGCCCCGGGGCTGTCGTGCTCACTGTCGTCGGCCGCTACCTTCGACAGCGCTGCCGATGTTCCCAGCAGGGCCGCGAAAGCCAATGGGGCGGCGATTGAAATGCGTCGGGTCACTGTCGTGTTGGGCATGGAAAGTCCCGCGCTTGGACCGCTTGTCCGGGGTTGGGATTCAGCCAGGCGGGCTTGACCAGGCGATATCGACCGGAGTCCTTATGTGTGCTCGCCCACAGGCTCCCACGAAAATTCGCGATAGCCGAAATTTTGCCGCGGCAGCTGTTTTCATCTCGGGCAAGCGACGCATACCCTAGTTGCTCAACTGCACATCAGGGGCTACCCGGATGGCAGCGCTTGACTTTCCACACCATCGTTCATCATCACACACCCAACCCACCCGAAAACCCGCGCCAAGCAGTACGGCGCGGGTTTTTTTTGCGCCCGATTCGGCGCGGGCCCTATGCTGCCGCCATGTCGGCACGCGAGCAGCTGGCGGCGGCCCGCTACATCAACCTACGTAGTTTCCGCCGCGACGGTACCGGGGTGAATACGCCGGTCTGGTGCGCGCCCCTGGACGACTCGCTGGTGCTGTTCACGCTGCGCGAGAGTTACAAGGTCAAGCGCATCGCGCGCGATCCTCGCGTGCAGGTGGCCCAATGCGATGTGCGCGGCAAGCTGCTGGGGCCGTGGCATCAGGGGCGCTGCCGGGCCGTCATCGATGAGCCGGAACTCGAAGCCCGGGCCTATCGGGCCCTGCGTGCCAAATACGGCCTGCAGATGGCCGCCGGCGATTTCTTTTCGCGCCTGGCCGGGCGCATGAAACGGCGCCTGGTGATGCAGATCGTTGTCGATGGGGCGGCCGAGCGAGCGCCCGAGCGGGCGCAGGTGGAGCCATGAGCGACGACGTCGAAGCAGCGATCGAGCGGGCCGCGGCCCTGGTCAAGAAAGCCCAGCGCGTCGTGGTGCTCACCGGCGCTGGCATCAGCACCGAGTCGGGCATCCCGGACTTCCGCGGCCCCCAGGGCGTGTGGACCAAGAACCCCGAGGCCGAAAAGCTCTCGACGCTGCAGCACTACATGGGCGATCCGGAGGTGCGCAAGCGCTCGTGGAAGAAGCGCGCCAGCTCCCGGGCCCTGGCTGCCGAGCCCAATGCCGGCCATCGCGCCCTTTTGGGGCTCGAGCGCCAGGGCAAGCTGCACACGCTGATCACCCAGAACATCGACGGCCTGCACCAGCGGGCCGGTACCTCCGGCGAGCGCGTGGTGGAGATCCACGGCACCATGCGCGAGGTGGTGTGCATGGCCTGCGGTGAGCGGGCGCCCATGGAGCGCGCCCTCGAACGCGTGCGCGCCGGCGAAGAGGATCCGCCCTGCCGCAGCTGCGGCGGCATCCTGAAGTCGGCCACGATTTCCTTTGGTCAGTCGCTGGTCATGGAGGACCTGGCCCGCAGTGAGCGGGCCGCCCAGGAGTGCGACCTGATGCTCGCGGTGGGCACCAGCCTGGCTGTCTACCCGATCGCCGCCGTGGTCCCGCTGGCCGCCCGCGCCGGTGCCAGCATCATCATCGTCAACGGTGAGCCAACCGAGATGGATCCGCTCGCCGCCGTGGTGGTGCGGGGGCGCATCGGCGAGAGTCTGCCGCGCATCGTGGGCGCATGAGGCGGCCGGCGTTGCGTGTGGGGGGCGCCGTGCGTAGGTCGTCGCCGATGAAGCGCGTGCTTTTGCTTCTGCTGCTGTTACCCCTGGCCGGCTGCGCATCCGAGCCCGCGCCCGAGCGCCCGGCCGCCGAGGCCAGCAGTGGAGAAGCCAGTCCGGCAGCAGCGACCGAAGCCGAGGACGACGATGAAACTGCGGCGCACGGCCAGGAGCGCAGTGTCGATTCCTACATGGCCGAGCACTTCGCGGTGGCGACATTTGCGCGCGACGCGGTGATCAACGGTCAGCTGGAGGCCCTGCGGGAGCCGCTCTTGCGCCTGGCCGAGTTCGAGTACCGCACGGTGGTGCCCGGCGGCTGGATGGAGCCGGTGGCCGAGATGCAGCAGGCGGCGCGGCTGTCGGCCGAGGCGAAGTCCCTGGACCTGGCGGCCACGGGAGTCGCCTCCATGGCCCGCGTCTGCGGTCAATGCCACCGCGACCAGGGCCGGGGGCCGCACTTCGCGACCGCCCACCGCGACCGCGGCGGCGCCGAGCGCGATACCCTGGGGGTTCGCATGTACCGCCACATGTGGGCTGCCGACCGCCTGTGGGAAGGGCTGACGGGGCCGTCCGACGAGAGCTGGCAGGCCGGCGCCGAGGTGCTGGCCGGGGCCCCGCGGCGCGCGCCGGAGTCCGATGCGCCGCTGCCGCAGGAGTTTGTCGCTGCGTTGGGCGAGCTGCGCGACCTGGGCGAGCGGGCGCGCGGCGCCTCGAGTCTCGAGGAGCGCGGCGACATCTACGGCCTGTTGCTGGCGAGCTGCGCCGGCTGCCACGACTACGAGGTCAAGCTGGGCTTTTGATCGGGGCCTCAGTCCGCGCTGCCGGTCCAGCCCCCCGCGCCGCGCAGGGGTACGAACACGCAGCCATCGTGTTGCTGTCGCCGCAGGGCCGCGCCGTGGCGTTCGAAGACGGTCAGCACCTGCATCATGGAGCTGCCCAGGGGAATCACCAGGCGCCCCCCCTCGGCCAGCTGCTCCTTGAGCGCCGCAGGCGGCGCCGGCGCGGCGGCGGCGACCACGATGGCATCGAAGGGGGCGGCGGCCGCGTAGCCCGCGGTGCCGTCGGCGCAGACGATGTGCACGTTGTCGGCGCCGAGCTGCGAAAGCACGCTGCGGGCGCCCTCGGCCAGCTCCCTGCGTAGCTCGATGGAGATCACCTCGCGCGCCAAGCGGCCCAGGACGGCCGCCTGGTAGCCGGAACCGCCGCCCACCTCGAGCACCCGATCGCCGGGGCGGATGCCGGCCAGCTCGCAGGTGCGGGCCACCATGTAGGGTTGGCTGATGGTTTGGCCGCCGCCGATGGGTAGGGCGCGGTCTTCGTAGGCCGATGCGGCCATGGCGGGTGGCACGAAGCGATGACGCGGAACCGCTTCCAGCGCCGAAAGCACCCGTTCATCGCAGAGGCCGCGGCGTCGAAGTTGTAGCTCCACCATGCGCAGCCGTTCGGCGCGACGGTTGCCTGCGTCGGCCTCAGGCGCCATGGCCCGGCCGCCCCGCGGCGCGCTCGGGCACCTCTTCGGCGATCTTTTGTACCTGGAAGCGCCACAGCTTCAGCGGTGTCGTGGCGTCGAGGCCGGCCTTGCGGGCGGCGATGGCGATCTGCTGCGCGGGCGTGTCGACACCGTCGATCTGCGGCAAGAGCACGCCGCGGCGCCCGTCGGCGGCGACCACCACGCCGTAGCGCTGGGGGTCGAGGGCCGTGGCGTCGGCGATCGCCTCCGGCCGCGCCAGGATGCTCAGCTCGATCGTCAGGCCCTCGAGCTCCTCGGCGACGACCGGATAAAAGCGCGGGTCGCGGGTGGCGGCCGAGATGGCGCAGCTGGCGACTTCTTCCGAGAGGCTTTCGAGGACCGGCTCCATGTGACCGATGCAGCCGCGCAGGGCGCCGCTTTCTTCACGCAGCGTGACGAAGACGCCGCGCGAGCTACGCCATGGTGGCGGTTGGGCGGGCGGGGCGTAGGGGCGTTGCTGCAGGTGGGCGGCGATGGCAGCGCGGGCGATGGCGAGCAGCACTCGAGGCGGCTCGCTGTGCTGGCTGCTGTCGTGGCTGTGTGCGGTGCTTTGCTCCATGCCTGGCCGTCCTCGATTGCGCCTCGCTCACAGCCCGAGGGGCACCCGCATGCGGCGCGAGCCCCAGGTCCCCGGTTTTGCCTCGAAGCGTCCGGCGAGCCCGTGACCGCAGCCGCGACAGCGGCCGTCGTCGAGCCTCCACGCGCCCAGCTGGTACCAGTCGCGCTCGATCAGGACCTGCCCGCAGCCGGCGCAGTAGGTGGATTGGCCGAGCTTGTCGTGCACGTTGCCGGTGTAGACGTGTTTGAGGCCCGCGGCCAGGGCCTGTTGCCGGGCGCGGCTGAGGGTTGCGGGCGGCGTCGGTGGCACCTCGCGCATTTTGAAGTCGGGGTGAAAGGCGCTGAAGTGCAGTGGCACCTCGGGGCCCAGCTGCTCGACCATGAAGCGGCACAGGGCCTCGACTTCGGCTTCGCTGTCGTTGTGACCGGGGATCAGCAGGGTGGTGACCTCGAGCCAGGTGTCGGTCTCGTGCTTCAAGTACCGAAGCGTGTCGAGCACCGGCGCCAGCGAGGCGAAGCAGAGCTTTTTGTAGAAGCCCTCGGTGAAGGCCTTGAGGTCCACGTTGACCGCGTCCAGCGGCGCGAAGAAGGCCTCGCGCGCCCGCTCGCTGATGTAGCCGGCGGTCACCGCCACGTTGGCAATGCCGCGCTCGCGCGCCGCTTCGGCGCAGTCGATGGCGTACTCGGCGAAGATGATCGGATCGTTGTAGGTGTAGGCGATGGACTTGCAGCCGGCGCCCATGGCGGCCTCGACCACGGCCTCGGGCGTGGCCACGTCGGTCAGGCGGTCCATCTCGCGGGCCTTGGAGATGTCCCAGTTCTGGCAGAAGCGGCAGCCCAGGTTACAGCCGGCGGTTCCGAAGGAGAGCACGGCGCTGCCGGGGTAGAAGTGGTTGAGGGGCTTTTTCTCGATGGGGTCGACGCAGAAGCCGGAAGCGCGACCGTAGCTGGTCAGCTCGACCTGGCCCGCGCGGGCGCGGCGGATGAAGCAAAAGCCGCGCTGCCCCTCCTTCATGGTGCAGTAGCGGGGGCAGAGGTCGCACTGCACGCGCCCGCTGTCGGTGCTGTGGTGCCAGCTGCCGACGACGACTCCGGGCTCGAGCTGGGGACGATCCTTCACTTCCTCAGCTTAATCACGGCATGGGCGGCCGCTACAGCGCACTGGTCGAAGCGCTCTAAAGCTTTGGGGGGCAGCGTTCGATTGGGGGGCTGACATGGCCGCGATGCCCACCGTTTCCAGCTCACGACTGCCCTTCCTGGTGCTGCTGCTGCTGCTGTGGCCCAGTTCCGCCCTTGCGACGCCCAGGCTCACCCCGATCCTCACCTACCCGGGCTCGGATGAAGCGGGTGGCTTTGAAGGTGCCGTGGATCGGGCGGCCAAGCGGCGGCCCGTCGTGCGCCAGGTCTACGTTGCACCCCTGGCCCCGGTCCCCACCCGGCCGCGCTTCACGCCTGTGGTCCAGGTTGAAGCCGCCCCGCTGCCGGCGCCGCCGTCGCAATCGCCCGCCGGTGCGCCCGTGCGCCAAGTCTACGCCGCGCCGCTGGCCCCGCCACCGCCCGGCCCGCCCTACCGTGCGGCCCTGTCGGTGCCGGCGCAGCAAGGGCAGTCCGATGCGTCCGCCCCGGTCGTCTCTCCCGAACCGACCACCGAGGCTCCCGTCGAGCGCGCCGACCTGCGCCCGGACGCGGTGGCCCGAAACTCCGCTTTGAGCGCCGCCCCGACTGTGACTTCCCGCCGTGATGACGCGCCCCCGAAGGCGGCCGACGACGACGAGGACTCGGGCCCCCTGGACTTGCTGATCTTCGAGGCCTTCGCCGGGCGCAGCTACATGACGATGGCCCTCGGTCGCAACGACGATGTCATCGCCGCCCTGGAGGCGCTGCCCGAGCAGGGAACGACGCCGGACCTGGAGGCGCTGGCAGACGCCCAGGTCATCGACACCATCTCCGGCAACGGCGCCGTGGTCGGCGGTGCCACCTCGCTGCGTCTGGCTTTTCTCTCCCTGGGCAGCCGCCTGGCCTATTCGAGCTACGACCAGGCGGAGATTTTGACGGTGTTGGGCGAGCTGGCCTTTCGCGTCGGTGGCGATCCGGTCGAGCTCAGCTTTGGCTTTGGCCTCGGCGGCGGCTGGCTCTACGGCGTGCCGGCCGCGATGATCGAAGCCAATAGCGGCATGGCCATGCGTGCGGGATTGGGCCTTTCGGTGCGCGTGCACCAGAACATTTCGCTCGGCCTGGGCACCGAGGCCGTCGGTCTCTTCCTGGCAGGCAAGGGCATCTCGCCGGCGCAGCTGGGTGATTTCTCCAAGGACAGCGACCACCCCATCGGCGCCCAACTCCCGGTCCACGGCAGCGTGAGCTTCCTGTTGTAGTCCACTTGACTGGGGGCTGCGCGAAGCCTCGGCGTGTGCAAGGCCCGTACAGGGTGCGACATGCAGGTGCCTGCCAGTTAGATCGCTTCGAAAAATCTTTGCTGGTAGCGAAGAAAACGCGCGACTCGCATCCAACGCCGAGCTAGAATCGCACTCTTTTCCGAACCGTCACCCGATCGAAACAAACGGGGCTCATGCTGGAGAGCGAGTGATGGAAAACGCTGGCAAAAGGCAGGTGGGACGATGAGCAAGCTCGGAAGTCTGGTTAAGGGCTACACCCTCGGAACGATCTTCGTGCTGGCCCACGTGGCCACCCACGACCTGCGCGTGCGCCGCCTTTCGCGGTAGATTCCTCCGAACCCTCGGCGCCGGAGCGCGTAGAGTAGGCGGGTGCAGCAGCTACCCATCTTTCTGCGTCTGCAGGGACGGCCGTGCCTGGTCGTCGGCGGTGGTCCGGTGGCGGCGCGCAAGGCCGAGTTGCTGGTCGCCGCCGGCGCTTTGACACGTGTGGTCGCCGAGCACATCGGCGCGGCCCTGGGGGCCTGGGCGGCGACCGCCGATGGTGTCGTGCTCGAGCAGCGCCGCTACGAGAGCCGGGACCTTTTGGGCGTGGTGCTCGTCATCGCCGCCACCGACCGCCCCGAAGTCAACGCTGCCATCAGCGCCGAGGCCCGCGCCCGTGGCATCCCCATCAACGTGGTCGATGCTCCCGAGCTTTGCGACTTCTTCATGCCCTCCATCGTCGACCGCGACCCGGTGGTGGTCGCCGTCGGCACCGGCGGCGCCTCGCCCGTGCTCGCGCGGCTCACGCGCGCCCGGCTCGAAGCCGTGCTGCACCCGCAGTTGGGGCGCTTGGCCGATTTCGCCGGGCGCATGCGCGGCCCGGTGGCCGCTGCGTTTCCCGAGCTGGGGCCGCGCCGGCGTGTGTGGGAGCAGGTATTCGACGGCGAGCTGGCCGAGCAGGTGCTGGCCGGCGACAGCGAGGGCGCCGAGCGACGCCTGCGCCAGCAGCTGGCCGGCGACGCGGTTGCGCTGCGACCCGTGGTCTCCCTGATCGCCACCGGCGACGGCGACCCCGAACGGCTCAGCCTGGGGGCCCTGCGGCGGCTGGGCGCGGCTGAAGTCGTGTTGCACGACGCCGCCATCCCTGCCGCCATTGTGGCGCTGGCCCGGCGCGATGCCGAGCGACGGCTGCTACCGACCTCGGCCGTGACGCCGGGCGACCTGGCGCCGCTCTGGACCGAGCTGGCGTCCCACCTGAGCGAGGGCGTGCGGCTCGGCGTGCTGATTTGCGGTGATCCCTTTGCCAGCGTCCAGGGCCTGCCGCTACCGGCCGAGGCGCGCGCCGGCGCCCAGTGGGAGCTGCTGCGCCCGGCGCCGTGATCGATTCGGCAGGCTCATGCACATCGCCCGGCACCCGTGGTAGCGTCCCGTCCCGGAAGGTTGCGGGAGAAGTGGTAGCGAAGCGTGCGGTTTCATCGAGTTGAGAAGCGAGTGCGGGCGGTCCTTTCCGTGGCCACCCCGGGTGTGACCTGGCCCGTGTTGGCGGTGTTGCTCTGTGGTTGGGGCTGCGCTTCGTCGGACGGCGAGGGCGATGATTCGAGTGTATCGGATCGGGAGCAGCAGGCGGCCACGGCCGCTCCGACGCAGCCGGACGCGAGCGTGCCGGAGCCGAGCGCAAAGCCGGCCATGGATGCGGCTGTCGACGCAGCCGTCGCGCCCGTCGATGCCGAGGCCGAAGCCGCCGTCATCGACGCGGGCGACGGAGACGATGCGGGCGACCCGGGGAGCGAGTCGCCCCGCGAAGGCAGCTGCTTCGATGCGGTGATCAACGCGGACGAAACCGACGTCGACTGTGGCGGCTCCGAGTGCGGGCCCTGTTCGACCGATGCGTTTTGCCTGGTCGATAGTGACTGCAAGGACGGCCTGTGCGCCGCCGACGGCCGCTGCGGTCCCGACGACTGCCCCGACGACCCGCTCAAGCGCCTGCCCGGCCTGTGCGGCTGCGGCTTGCCCGACGAGCTCGACAGTGACGGCGACGGCATTCCCGACTGCAAGGACCAGTGCCCCGAGGACGCGGCGAAGCTCAAGCCCGGGCGCTGCGGCTGCGGCGTCGTCGAGAGCACGCTCGACACCGACAACGACAGTTACCTCGACTGCGAAGAGGACTGTGACCACGATCCCCTCAAGCAGGAGCCCGGCGACTGCGGCTGCGGCGAAGTCGAGACCGACAGCGACTTCGACGGCAGCTCCGACTGCATCGACGAGTGCCCGGACGACAGCGGCAAGGCCGAGCGGGGAGCCTGCGGCTGCGGTGAGCCCGAGACCGACAGCGACGGCGACGGCAGCCCCGACTGCGTCGACGCCTGTGAGGCCGATCCGGCCAAGAGCAGCGCTGGCATCTGCGGCTGCGGCCAGAGCGACGCCGACGGCGACGGTGACGGCAGCGCCGACTGCCTCGACGACTGCCCCGCCGACCCGGCCAAGACCGAGCCCGGCGCCTGCGGCTGCGGCGAAGTCGAGACCGACAGCGACGGCGACGGCAGCCCCGACTGCGTTGACGGCTGTCCCGACAGCGCCGAAAAGACCGACGCGGGCGTCTGCGGCTGCGGGGCCGCGGAAACCCTGACCGACAGCGACGGCGACGGCACGCCGGACTGCAACGACAGTTGCCCCGACAGCGCCATCAAGACCGAAGCGGGCGTCTGTGGCTGTGACGTCGCCGACAGCGACAGCGACGGCGACGGCGCCCTCGACTGCCAGGAAGAGTGCGACTTCGACCCGGCCAAGACCGAGCCCGGCAGGTGTGGCTGCGGGTTGTCGGACGGCGACAGCGACGGCGATGGCGTCGACGACTGCGACGACGGCTGTCCCTTCGACATCGCCAAGACGCTGGCGGGCGAGTGCGGCTGCGGCGTGGCGGAGACCGGCGACAGCGATGGCGACGGCGCGGCCGACTGCAACGACGACTGTGCTTTCGACATCGCGAAGACCGAGCCGGGGCAGTGTGGCTGCGGCGTGGCGGAGACCGGCGACAGCGACGGCGACGGGGTGGCCGACTGCAACGACGGGTGCCCATCGGACATGGCCAAGACCGAAGTCGGCGAATGCGGCTGCGGCGTGGCGGAGACCGGCGACAGCGACGGCGACGGGGTGGCCGACTGCAACGACGGGTGCCCTTTGGACATGGCCAAGACCGAAGCCGGCCAGTGCGGCTGCGGCGCTTCGGACGTCGACAGCGATGGGGACGGCATGGCGGACTGCAACGACGACTGCCCCTCGGACATGGCGAAGACCACGCCGGGCGAGTGCGGCTGCGGCGAGGTCGAGACCGGCGACAGCGACGGCGACGGCGCGCACGACTGCAACGACGAGTGCCCGGGCAACCCCGCGCGCACGGTGGCCGGCGTCTGCGGCTGTTCGGTGAGCGACCCCGACACCGACAGCGACGGCGACGGACTGGCCGACTGCGATGAAGAGGCCGACGGCGACCCCTGGACCGACAAGGACATCTTCAACGGCATGCGTGCCAGCCTGATGCACCAGTGCTCGGGCACGCCCGGCTGCAGCCGCATCGACACCGAGGCCGAGATCGACGCCTGTGTGGCCAACTCCAGCACGCACTACGAGACGCGCGATCAAAGCGCTGGCTGGAGCTGGAGCGCGCCGACCACGCCCCAGGTCTGCGATCCCGGCCACGGCTTTGCGCCCCAGTGGTCGGCGGCGAACTGCAGCCAGGACAAGTGGCAGATCGACTGGACTGGCTACATCGATCTCTCCGCAGGCAACCACTGCTTCACCCTCATCGGCGGCACCTCCAGCTCGTGCACGAGCTTTCTCTTCGAGGGCGCGCTGATGTACGCCAGCCAGGCGCTGGTCGACCGCACCCAATGCTTCGACGTCAGCGCCGGCGCTTACCCGATCCGCTGGTTCCACATCATGGACGACAGCCGCAGCAGCGGGGACTTGCAGATCCTCTATTGCGAGGGCGGCGCGAGTTCGTGCACGCCGAGCGAAGTGCTGCCGGCCTCGCGGCTGCGCCCCAGTCTTTGACACGACCTTCGCGGCGGGCGTGCCGCCCTGCTCGACGGGAGGTCGAAGTCGAGCAGGGCGTAGCGAGTTCCAGGGCGGTCGCCCGCGGCGGTGCTACTAGATGTGCTCGGCGGGAGTGCTGAGCCGATGATCGGGGTCGATACGATGCCAGATGCAAGGACGGCCTCCGCCGGAATACTCCGTGTATTTCTAGGCTGAAGTTCCACGCCCAAAACAGCGAAACCGCCTGGAATTCCAGGCGGTTTCGCTGTTTTGGGCGCAATTTTGTACCCATGTAATTGTTCGCGATTACGCTTGTAGCAGCGATCTCTTTATGCAATCGTGGGCCATGTACATCGATGTCGTGCCCAATCGAAACTCGCCGCCGGCCATCCTGCTGCGCGAATCGTTTCGAGAGGGAGGCAAGGTCCGCAAACGCACTGTCGCCAATCTTTCCGGCCTTTCGATGCAGCAGGTCGACAGTCTGCGATTGCTCCTCAAGGGCCGCCCGCTCGCACCCGTCGATGAGCTGTTCGACATCGTCGCC
>JAOUOP010000052.1 GCA_029880325.1 Myxococcales bacterium
GCGCGCAGTAGCGCAGCAGCTGCTCGCGACCCTGGCGGTCGCTGCCGGCGACCACCTCGCCTGCATGCAGGTCAAAGCCGCCATGCTGGGCGTGGCGAGGACGGTCCGGCGAGATCCACGGCGCCTGTGGGTCGCCTCCGATGCGTGTCACCGGTCTGCGCGCTCCGGATGACTGCCCGAAGGCCGTGCGGCGGGTGATGGAGGCGTCGTAGCAGGCCGCAAGCGCCGGCATGTCTTCGAAGAGCGGCTCGGGTTCGTCGCAAGCGAATTCTGGATCGCCAGCCAAGTCGATGCCGTGGCGCCGGGCCAGGTCGATGATCTTGGCACTGGCCGTCGCGAGCACTTCGGCGACGTCGACGTCTTCGGGCTCCGGAGCGTGAACGAAGCGCAGCGCCCCGGTGGCGTCTTCTACGAAAACACCGTCGATGGCCGTCTGGTGGAAATGGACGTTCAATGCAAGCTCGGAGTTAAAGCGCTGGATGAAGGTGATGCTTCCTGTCTGCCCCAGCGCTTCGCCGGTAGCGCGGCGGTAGTAGTCGTAGACGGCGTCGCTGAAGATTTTTAGCACCTTCTTGCTGAGTTCGTGGTCGTAGCCGAGGCGAAAGCGCAGCCGGTACGGCAACGTCAAGACCCATTGCCGCACCGGTACGTCGGGCAGGACGTGATCGCTGATGTGGGCGGCCAGTTCGGTCATCCTCCGGCCGCCACACCTGGGACAGAAACCGCGGCCTTTACAACTCAGAGCTATGACGTCGTCTTTTCGGCATTTCCCGCAATGAAGCCGGATTAAGCCATGCGCCAAAACCCCGCAGCGCAGGTAGCTGCGAAGCTCGTCCTCCACGAAGCCGGGAACGCCGCGGCCGTCGTTACCGGCGCCCTGCGCACGCGCCAGGAAGGTTTCGAGGTGCTCGCGCAGGACCCGATGCAGGACGCCGGCCTGGGGGTCGCGACGGCGGTATTCGGCGGTTGCGGCCGCTGGGGCTGAGCCGAGGGGCGGGTCGAGGGTCTGCTTGGCATGGGCGGCCACGACCAGGCCGCAACGCAAGTCCCGTGCCTTGATCGGAGTCCCGTGATTTCAAGCACTTGCGCCTCGGGCAGAGGCCCCCGGGGTGGCGGCCGCCGGCGGCAGGGTGGCGGCCGCCACCCTGCCGGCCAAGGAAGCTGCGCACGCATTTTCTGCCGCGGCTTTGGTTTCGATTGTGATGCCGTCACATCCGAGGCCCCTCCTATTCGCTGTGTCCCATTCGCCCCCGTCACCCCCTATTCGACTCAAGCCCGGTCCCGCTTCAGCCGCTCCCGGGCCCGCCGCGCCGCCGCTTCGTAACTCAGCTCCGGCTCGCGCTCGAGCTCGGCGTAGATCAGGCGCTCGACCAGGTCCTGGTCGCCGCCGGCCTCCCGTCGCAGGGCCTGGATCTGCGCCCGCTGCCGGGCCCGGGGCCGCCGCATCCAGAAGTAGCGGCCGGCCAGCCCCAGCAGGAGCAGCGATACGAGGGTGCCTAGCAGCTGCACCCTCCCCAGATGCCACGCGCCGCTACCGCGCACAATCGCGAGCCCGCCCCGACCGAGAGCGTTTTTTGAATCAGCTAGCTTATCTCCCCTGGCGTGGGGCGGCGGAGGCGGTTATGGTGGCCGGCTATGGAAGTCGCTGAAGTGGGGGCATCGGTGGCCGGACGTTTTGAGCCGGTGGCCGAAACCCTCCGTTTTCCTCCGCCCCGGGCCGACGTGGATCGCGATGCCAGCCGCAGCTGGCTCGGCCGCCTGAAGCCGGTGGTCCTGGCCCATCCCATCCTCTTCGGTTCGGCCATCGTGGGCTCCATCGTGGGCATGGTGACGTCGGTGGCGGCGCCGGCGGTGCTGGGCTTCGCCATCAATGACGCCCTGGCCGATGGTCGCGTCGAGCCGGGTCTGGTGCGCGGTTGGCTGCTGTCGGCCGTGTCCCTGGTGCACCCGGAAGCGGTGCACGACGGCGGACGCTTGCCGCTTTCGGCCTATGTCGGCGCCCTGCTGGCCCTGGGGCTGGTGCGCGCCGGTGCCCAGGCCTATCACCGCTACGCCCTCTACCGGGTCGCCTATCATATCGAGAGCGATTTGCGCTCTATCGTCTACGGTCACCTCACGCGCCTGAGCTTCTCCTTTTACGATCGCGTGCAGTCGGGCCAGATCATCGCCCGCGCCAATAGCGACATCCGCTCGGTGCAGATGTTTCTGACGTTCGCGCCGATGATGCTTCTGACGTGGCTGAGCTTCGGCCTGGCCCTGAGCTTCATGCTTTCGGTGCACGTGGGGCTGACGCTGTCGGCCATCGTCGCCCTGCCCGGCGTCTACTTCGTGGGCATCAGCCTGCGCCGGGTGATGTTTCCGCTGTCGTGGATGACCCAGCAGCGCGGCGCCGACCTGGCCACCATCGTCGACGAGAACATCCAGGGCGTGCGCGTGGTGAAGTCCTTCGCCGCCGAGGAGCGTCAGATCGGCGCCCTGGCTCGCACCGCCTACCGCGTCTTTTGGGCCGCCTGCGAGATGGTGGAGGTGCGCGCCCGCCACGCGCCGCTGATGGAGAACATTGCGCGCCTGGGCCCGGCAGTGGTGCTGCTCTACGGCGGTCACCTGGTCATGAACGGTACCATCGAGGGCATCGGCACGCTGGTGACCTTCAATACCTATATGATCATGCTGCAGGCCCCCTTCCGCATCCTGGGCTTCTTCATGTCCATGAGCCAGCGCGCCGCCGCCTCGGCCACGCGCATTTTCGAGGTCCTCGATGAGCCGGTCGAGGTCGATGACGCACCCGACGCCATCGAGTTGCCCGAGCCCGAGGGCCACATCGAGATGAAGGATGTGCGCTTCGGTTACGGCGATGGCCGCGACGTGCTCGATGGGTTTTCACTCGAAGTCAATCCCGGCGAGACTGTGGCGGTGGTGGGTCGCACCGGCTGCGGCAAGAGCACGGTGGCGCGGCTTCTGGCCCGCTTCTACGACGTGGCCGAGGGCAGCGTGTCCATCGACGGCCATGATGTGCGCGCCGTGACCATGACCAGCCTGCGCGCGCGCGTGGGTCTGGCCCTGGATGAGCCTTTCCTCTTTTCCATGTCGGTGCGCGACAACATCGCCTACGGAAGGCCCCAGGCGAGCCAGCAGGACATCGAGCAGGCCGCCCGCGCCGCCCAGGCCCACGACTTCATCATGGAGCTGGAGGGCGGCTACGACGCGGTGGTGGGCGAGCGCGGTTACACGCTCTCGGGCGGGCAGCGCCAGCGCATTTCGCTGGCCCGCCTCTTTTTGCTCAATCCGCCGATCCTGGTGCTCGACGACGCCACCAGCGCCATCGACGTCAAGGTCGAGTCCGAGATCCATACGGCCCTTTCGAGGCTGCTCGAAAACCGCACCACACTGGTCATCGCGCACCGCGAGTCGACCATTGGCCTGGCCGATCGCGTGGTGCTGATGGAGGATGGCAAGGCCGTGGCCACCGGAACTCACGCCGAGTTGATGGCGAACGAACCCCGCTACGCCGCGGTGCTGGCCCATGCCGACCAGCCGCGCCCCTCCAAGCGTCCGCGCCCCGGCGCCGCCATGGCCGCCATGGCCGCCATGCGCGCGCGCATGGGCGGCGGCGGCGCGCCTCCGGGCATGGGCGGTGGCGGCGGGCCTCCCGGCATGGGTGGCGATTTTCCGGGCGGCGGCCCCATGGGAGGGCTCGGCTGATGGGCTGGGGAGGAGGACCACCTGCGGGCTCGCCCTTTGGCGGCCAGAATTCCACCCAGAGCGCGCGCGCCGCGGGCCTGCCCTTCGCCGGTATCCCACCGGAGCTGGCCGAGCGCGTCAAGCAGATCGAGGGCCGCGAGCCCGAGCATCCCGAGCCCGAGGTGGACTTCCGCCCCGGCGAGTACGACCGCGAGCCCTTCGGGCTGTGGCGCTTCCTGTCGCCCCACCGCGGCGGTCTCTTGATGGCGTTTTTCCTGGTGGTGGTCGCCACCGGCGCCAGCCAGGCCGGCCCGCGGCTTCTGGCCTGGGCCATCGATCACGGCATCCTGGAGAATAACTTTCAGGTATTGCTCTACGCTTTCTTTGGCTATCTGGCGGCGATCGTGGCGTCGATGATCGCCAGCTACGCGCGCATTCGTTACACGGGAAGGCTCGGCCATCGCCTGATGTATCGACTGCGGGTGAAGGTCTTCTCGCACCTCCAAAGGCTGTCGCTCGATTTCTACACCGGCGAGCGCGCCGGGCGCCTGATCACGCGCATGACCAGCGATATCGAGGCCCTGGCCAACCTCTTCCAGGACGGCCTCGTGAACCTGATGGTGCAGGGGCTGACGCTGGTGGTGATCACCGTGGTGCTCTTGCTGATGAACGTGAAGCTGACGTTGATCATGCTGCTTGCGGTGGTGCCGGCCATGGTTGTCGCCACCGTCTGGTTCACGCGCGCTTCGGATCGCGGCTATGCGGCGGTGCGCGACCGCATCGCCGACGTGCTCACCGATCTCTCCGAGAGCCTTTCTGGCATCCGCCTGATCACGGCCTTCAACCGCCGCACCCACAATGTCATCCACCACCGCAACGTGGTCGGCGCCCACTTCGACGCCAACGTGCACATGGCCAAGGTGGGCGCGGTCTACGGGCCGGCCACCGACATCATCGGCCTGGTCGGTCAGCTGACGATGCTGCTTCTGGGCGGGCGCATGGTGGCCAGCGGCGAGCTGCGCCTGGGCGAGCTGACGGCCTTCATTCTTTATCTGACGGCCTTTTTCGCGCCGATCCAGGCCCTGGTCCAGCTCTACAACACCTATCAGAGCGGTCAGGCCGCGGTGAAGAAGCTGCGCGATCTGCTCGGCACCCGCCCCAGCGTCGAGCAGAAGCCCGGCGCTGTGGAGCTACCGCCCATCGAGGGCCACATCGAGCTCAAGGGCGTGAGCTTCGGCTACGACAACGACAAGCGCGTGCTCGAACAGGTCGACCTGACCATCGAGCCCGGCGAGACCATCGCCCTGGTGGGTCCGACCGGCGCCGGCAAGTCCACGGTGGCCAAGCTGATCGTGCGCTTCTACGACCCGCAAGAGGGCAGCATTTCCATCGACGGACACGACCTGCGCGATGTCACGCTCAAGAGCCTGCGTTCGCAGCTGGGCGTGGTGCCGCAGGAACCCTTCTTGTTCCACGGTTCGATCCGCGACAATGTCACCTTCGCGCGCCCCGACGCTGGCGACGAAGAAGTCAACGCCGCCTGTGAGGCCGTGGGTCTCGACGAGGTGGTGGCGCGCATGCCCCGGGGCCTCGACTCGCCCTGCTTCGAGCGCGGCGCCTCGCTGTCGGCCGGCGAGCGCCAGCTGATCGCCCTGGCCCGCGCCTTTTTGGCCCGGCCGCGCGTGTTGGTTCTCGATGAGGCCACCAGCAACGTCGACATGCGCTCCGAGGCCCAGGTCGAAAAGGCCCTCGATAACCTGCTCGGCGGCCGCACTGCCATCGTGATCGCTCACCGCCTGGCCACCGCACGGCGCGCCAGCCGCATCGCCGTCATCGACGAGGGCAAGGTGATGGAGCTGGGCACTCACCAGGAGTTGGTCGAGCGCGGAGGCCGCTACGCCGAGATGTACGCGACCTGGACCGCCGGCGTCGAGGGCGGCGCCCACCACAATGGCGACAAGCCAGCAGACCCGGCGCTGGTGGCCAACCCGGCCGCCCAGTAGGTCGGCCGAGCTGGCTTCAATGGCGCGTGGCCAGCGGGTCGCCTTCGTTGTCGCCTTCACCGTCGGCCTGTTCGGCGCCCGAAGCCTCCTCTTCGGCCATCTGCTCGCGGTAGAGGGCGCTGTAAAGGCCGTCTTGAGCCAATAACTCCGAGTGGGTTCCGCGCTCGACGATGCGACCCCCTTCGAGCACGCAGATCTCGTCGGCCGAAAGCACCGTCGACAGCCTGTGGGCGATCACGATGGTGGTGCGCCCCTGGGCCAGGCGCTCGGTGGCCTCGCGGATCTCGCGCTCCAGGCGCGCATCGAGGGAGGCGGTGGCCTCGTCCAGGATCAGCACCGGCGGATTTTTCAAGATCGCCCGGGCGATGGCCACGCGTTGTTTTTCGCCACCCGAGAGCCGATGGCCGCGCTCGCCCACGATCGTCTCCATGCCCTTGGGCAGGGCCTCGATCAGCGGCTGCAGGCCCGCCATGTCGGCGGCCTTTTGCACCTCGTCGTTGCTGGCGCCGAGGTGGCCGTAGCGGATGTTATCGCCGAGGGTGGTGTGAAAGAGGTAGGTGTCCTGGGCCACCGAGCCGACCGCGTCGGCCAGCGTCGACAGCTTCAGGTCGCGCAGGTCGTGGTCGTCGAGCAGCACGCGCCCGGCTTCGGGATCGTAGAAGCGCTGCATCAGGTGTCCGATGGTGCTCTTGCCGGCGCCCGAGGGGCCCACCAGCGCCAACATGGTGCCGGGCCTGGCCTCGAAGCTGATGTCCTCGAGGGCGCGATCGCCGCCCCTGCGGTAGGCGAAGCTCACGCCCTCGAAGCGCACGCGGCCCCCGGGGCGGGCAAGCACGCGGGCGTCGGGCTTTTCGTCGACCTCCACGGGCATGTCCAGGTACTCGAAGATGCGTTCGAAGAGCGCCATCGAGGTCAGCGCGGTGGTGTTGATGCGCGCGATTTGACGAAAGGGTGTGAAGACGCGCTGGGCCAGGGTGGCGAAGGCTACCACCACGCCGACGCTGGGAATCTCGCCACTGACCACCGAGCGCGCGCCCCAGAAGTAAACCAGCCCCACCGAAAACGCCCCGAAGAGCTGGGTCGAGGTATTGAACCAGCGCCCGGCCAAGAAGCGCTTGATCGTCAACTCGCGCAGGGCCTGGTTGGCCTGGCCAAAACGCCCGGCCTCGAAACCCTGGCGCCCAAAGCTCTTGACCAGCATCGAACCCGACACCGACAGGGTCTCGCTGACGTGGGCCGACATATTGGCCGACTCCTGTTGCCAGCTTCGCTGCAGGCTGCGCATCACGTCGCCGATGCGCAGGGTGGGGTAGACCCACAGTGGCAGCACCACCGTCAGCGCCAGGGCCAGCCGCCACTCCAGGTAGAACATCAGACCCAGGGCATTGACCAGTGTGGCCACGTTTAGAAGCATGGCCGTAAACGTGCCGGTGACCGCTTCTTGGATGCCGTGCACGTCGGTGGTGACGCGCGAGAGGATCTCGCCGGCGCGCGTCTCGGTGAAAAAGCGCATCGACATGCGCTGCAAGTGGGCATGCAGGCGCTCGCGCAGGCCCACGATCACGCCCTGACCGATCAGCTGGTTGAGGTAGCCGCGCACCACCCCGAGCAACGCCCCCAGCAGGTGCATGCCCAGCATGGCGCCAAAGTAGAAGTTGATCTCGTCCAGCTCGCCCTCGCCGACCACGGCCTCGTCGACGATGGCGCGGATGCACAGCACCGGCAGCTGTTCGAGTGCGCTGGTGGCCAGCACCAAAAGAACCATCACCGTGAGGTGCCACTTGAAGGGGCCGAACAGCGACAGCGCCCGGCGCAGGGTCTGGGCCGTGGGCGGCGGCCCCTGGTGGGGCCGGATCGGGTTGCGAAACTCGCGGGGCATTCCAGATCGGCGCCGCCGAAGCGAGCTGGCCCTGCCCCCCTTGCGATGGGCGGGCAGCGTCGGTGCCGGCCGTGCGTGGGGCAGCCTTACCTTGGCTGGCTGCCACCCACAAGGTCTGGGGTTCGGCTGCCGCTGGGCTCGTCCCGATCGTCATTGCCCCCGAGGCGGTGTACAACCCCCGTGCGGGGCCGTGCTGCCCGCAGCTTCCCTTAGGGCTCGCGATGGCCGATCCTGAGACGCCCCAGAAGAAGTCCAGCGCCGCCCCCAGTAGCGCCCCCAGCAGCGCCCCCAGCAGCGCCCCCAGCAGCGCCCCGTCCGAGGCTTCACCCTCCTGGCGGCCGCCGGCTGGCGCCACCATCAGTGGGCTCAAACCCGCAGGAGGGCGCGGCCTGACCGGCGATTTGGGCATGGCCCGCACCCTGCATGCCTCCACCGGCGACTCGCTGCTGTCGGCCACCGGCGGCTCCGGTTCCCAGGCGGCCGGTCTCGACCGCCTCCCCATCCCCGAGCCCCTGGCGATCGGTGCGGTGGTGGGTGAGCGCTACGTGATCGAGGAGCACATCAGCTCCGGCGGCTTCGGAGCCGTCTACCGCGCGGCCGACCGCGAGATCCGCCACCATCAGGTGGCGCTGAAGCTCCTGCACACACCGGCGGCCGACGATCTGGCGCGTACGGCAGCCATGCGCGAGCTGGCGCTGATCGCCTCGGTCAGCCACCCCTCGGTGGTGCAGTTCAAGGACTACGGCTGGCACGATGGCCGGCTGTGGTTCGCCATGCCCTGGTATCTGGGCCAGACCCTGGACGAGCGCTACGCCGGCGCCACCATCACGCGGGCCGAGGCGCGACCGCTTTTCGAGCGCCTGGCCCAGGGGCTGGCGGCGATGCACGCGGTGGGCGTGCACCACCACGACATCAAGCCCGAAAATATTTTTGTCGCCGACATCGCGGGCTTCGAGGGGGGCTTGCCGGTCCTGCTCGATCTGGGCATCGCCGCCGAACGGGGCGAGGGACCCAAGGGCCTGACCGTGGACTACGCGGCGCCGGAGACGGCGGCGGCGGCCCTGGGGCAGCGCGAGCACGAGATCGGCGAGAAGGCCGACGTCTTTTCGCTGGCCCTGGTCCTGCGCAACCTGCTCGATCCCCCCGACTACAGCCAGGGCGACGACGAGCATTCGACCCTGGCGCGCCTGCGCGTGCGCGCCAGTGAGCCGATCAAGCCGCCGCGCAGCAAGGGCAATCGCTTCCTCGGCGCCGACTTCCGCCGCTGGTTGAACCTGGACCCCGGCGAGCGTCCCGACGCCGCCGAGCTGGCCGCCCAGCTTTCGCGCCTGACCGAGCCCGAGGAGCGCCGGGCCGCCCGCGTGCGCCTGCTCAAGCGCATCGTGCCGGTGGTGCTGCTGGCCACGGCCCTGGTGGCCCTGCTCGTCTATGAACTGCGGCAGAGCGAGACCCAGCTCAACCAAAAGCAGCGCCAGCTCAGTGCCCAGATGCAACAAAGCGCCCAGCTACGCGAGCGCTCCGAGCAGCAGCTCAAGATGCTGGAAAACCAGAGCGAGGAGATCGGCAGCCAGCGCCGCGAGCTTACGCGGGCCATCGCCATCGCGCGCGAACTCGACTCGCAGTTGGAACGCACCGAGGCCGAGCGCGTCAAGGGCGTGCAGAAGATCCGCGGCCTGACCGAGGAGCGCAACACCCTGACCACCGAGCGAGACGCCCTGACCACCGAGCGCGACGGCCTGCTGGGCGAACGCGAAAAACTCACGACGGAGTTGAAGTCCACCATCGCCGTGCGCGACGCCTTGACCACCGAGCGCGACGCCCTGCGCCAGCGGCGCGAACAACTGGAAAGCGATCTGGGTACGGCCCGGGCTGGGCTGGAGGCGGCCGAGAGCGAGCGCGATCAGAGCCTCGAGAAGGTCAAGGCTCTCGAGACCGAGCTGGCCGCCGCCAACAAGAAGGCCGCCGCGGCCACGCTGCAGGAAGAGCGTCTGGGGCGCCGCGTCGAGGAGCTGGAAGGCGAGCTGCGCGAACTCAAACGCGAGCTGCGCGAGGCCCAGCGCCAGGTTCAACGCGGGGCCCAACGCAAGCCAGGCGGGGAAGCCGAAGCACCCGCCGAAGAGCCACCGCCGCCGGCCCAATGAGCGCCTCTCGCTTGGCTGGGCCGCGGGCGCCGTACGACGCCCGGGCCGCGTTCTTCGCATGGGTCGCCGCGCTGCTCTTGCTGGCGCTGGCCCCTGCAGGTCCGGTCGGCGCGCAGCCCGAGGGGGCGCCCGAGGCAGCGCCGGGGGGGGCGCCCGAGGCAGCGCCGGGGGAGGCGCCCCCCAAGCCCGTGCCGCCGCGCTTGAAAGAGGCGGCCGAGCTGTCGCTGCCGCCCGGCACCGAGGTGCCCGAGGGCGGGGTCGATGTGCTTTTGGCCATCGATGCCGAGGGCGATGTGGTGCAAGCCGAGCTGGCCACTGCCGTCGCCGATCCCGCGTTGGCAGCCGCGTTGCTCGAGGCTGCCCGCGCCCTGCGCTTCGAGCCGGCCCGCCGCGGCGACCGCGCGATCGGGTCGCGCATACGTTTTCACTTTGCGTTGGAGCTGGCCCCGCCGCCGCCGCCAGCCGAGCCCGAAGCGCCTGGGCCGAGCGCCGCCGCAGGCGCGCCGCCGCCGCCCGATCCAGCCACCGAGGACCAAGCCGACGAAGAGCAGGACGCTGGCGACTACGTGCTGGGCGCCCGGGCGCGCGTCGACAAGCCCCAGCCGGGCGCCGCGACCCAGGTCAGGTTGCGCGGCGAAGAGCTGACGATGGTGCCGGGCACCTTCGGCGAGCCGCTCAGGGTGGTGGCGACCCTGCCCGGCGTGGCGCGCTCACCCTTCGGCCTGGGCTTTTTCGCCGTGCGCGGCGCCAGCTTCCAGAACACCGGCTTTCTCGTCGACGGCTTCCCGGTGCCCCTGCTCTACCACCTGGGCGCCGGCCCTGCGATCATCTCCTCGCGCCTGGTCGACCGGCTCGACTTCTTCGCCGGTGGTTATCCCGTCAGCTACGGCCGCTTCACCGCCGGCGTGATCGCGCTGACGACTGCACCACCGCCCACCGACGACTTTCACCTGGAGTTCGAGGTCGATCTCTTGCGTGCAAGCGCCCTGACGGTGGTGCCCTTCGGCGACGGCCGTGGCAGCGTGGCCCTGGCCTATCGGCGCAGCTACTACGAGCTGATACTGCCGCTGATCACCGACGACGTGCAGCTTTCCTACAGCGATTATCAGCTGCGCCTGGACTACCGCCTGACGCCGAAGCTTCGGGTCTCGCTCTTCGTCTTCGGCTCGCGCGACGCGCTGGAGTTTTCAGCTTCGTCGGGCACTGGTGAGACCCAGGCCGACAGCCAGACGGGGCTGTTCTACAGCTTCGATCGCGTAATCGTCGGGCTCGACTACCGTGCAAACCGTGAGTGGAAGTTGCGCTGGTCGGCCACCGCCGGACCCACCCGCGTGGACTTTGGGCGCGAGGATGCGACCGATCCCTCCTTTGGCGTCGACACCCGCTCGCTGCGCCTGGGTCAGCGCGCCGAGGCTATCTACAGCCCGGGCAAACGCCTGCAGACCACGCTCGGTGTCGAGCAAAACGTCTGGCTCAACGACGTGGAGGGCACGGCCCCGAGCTTCGGTGAATTGCCGGCGATTCCGGCCCCGGGCAACGATCGCCAGCCCCTGCAGTTCGAGTCACAGCTCAGTGAACTCAGCGTGGCGCCCTACCTGGAGCAGGTCGTGCGGCCGGGGCCGCTGGAGTGGGTGCTCGGGTTGCGTGCCGAGCGCCTGCGCTACGGCGACGTCTCCACCTGGCTGCTCGACCCACGGACGGTGCTTCGGGCCAAGCTGCGCGAGCAACTGACGCTGAAGGCCGGCAGCGGGCTCTTCGGCCAACCTCCGATCCCCTTTCAGCTCACGCGTACCTACGGCAATCCGGCGCTGTCGCCCAGCCGCGCGCTACAAAACAGCGTCGGCGCCGAGCTGAAGCTTCCCTTTCATCTGGAAATCGACACCACCCTCTTCTACAACCTGATGTGGCAGCTGCCGCGCAATTCCAGCCGTCCCCAGACCGACGACGAGGGCAATCCCGTGCTCAGCTTCGTGCGCGACGATGGCGAGGGCCGCGCCTATGGCTGGGAGTTATTGCTTAGGCGCCGCGCCCAGGAAGGTCTCTTCGGCTGGCTCTCCTACACCCTCAGCCGCTCCGAGCGCTATCTCGAAGGCGGCAAGAAGCAGCCCTTCATCTTCGACCAGACCCACGTGCTCAACCTGGCGGCCAGCTACAAGCTCGGCGCCTACCGCTTCGGCGCCCGCTACACCCTCGCCAGCGGCCGGCCCACCAGCGACTTCCGCGCCGACCCCGACGGCGCCAACCTGGTCTACGACCTCGACGCCGACGAATTCATCAGCGATCCATCCGGCAAGAGCACGCGCCTGCCCACCTTTCATCAGCTGGACCTGCGCTTCGATCGGGAAGTCGCCCTGGGCCCCTTCGACGGCAGCGTTTTCCTTGACATCATCAACGCCTACAACGCCCAGAACGCCGAGGGCTACCTTTACGAATACGACTTCAGCCGCCGGGCCGCCTTGCCCGGCTTGCCCTTCCTGCCGACCATCGGCATTCGAGGACAGCTGCGATGAGGCACCCTTGCTGCCACCGAACCCTGCCAGCGATGGCCGCGCTGTTGCCGCTGCTGTTGTCGTGCACCGGCGTGCCGGACTTCGCCGAGCCCCATCTCATCGATCGACCGCGGGTGCTGTCGCTGGTGGCCGAACCACCCGAGATAGCCCCGGGTCAGAGCGCGACGCTCTCGATCCTCACCGCCGGTGGAGCGCCCGGTCGCGCTCGCTTTCGCGTCTGTGGCGGCTTCTTTGCCATCGTGGGCAGCCGCCAATTCGACGAGGGAGAAAGCGGCGGCGCCGAAAGCGGCCAGGGCTGCGGTGCCGAGGGTGGTCTCGAGCTGGGGGAGGGCGCCGAGGTCGAGCTGCCGGCGGCGCTGTCGGCGGCCCTCTTCGGCGATCTCGAGCTGGCGGCGGCGGTGCTCGGCTCGGTGCTTCCGCCCGAAACAGTCGAACTCATCCGTAGTCAAGTTGGGCTGCCGCTGCTGGTCGAGGCCCGCATCGAAACAGACGGGGGTGTTTTGCGGGCGATCAAGCGCGTTTTGGTCAGCGAAAACCCCAGGCCCCACCACAATCCACCGCCGCCCCACTTCGACTTCGGAGATCTCGAGATCGAGACCGACGCCGCCACGCCCTTCCACTGCCGCGCCGTCTCCGGCGAGCCCGTGCGGGCGAGAGCCGGGGAGCGGATTGAAATTGCGCCCATCGTCGCTGGCGACGGTGAGGATTGGCTCGAGTCCTACCGCATCATCGATGCCCGCGGTGAGCTCAGCGAGCGACAGGAGCGCGCCTTCTATGGCTACTTCGTCAGCGCCGGTCGCCTCGACGAGGGTCTGACCGAGGCGCCCCTGCGCAACGATCGTTGGCGGCTGCCCGCCGAGCCCGGCTGTGAGCAGCTGTGGATGGTGCTGCGCGATGGCCACGGCGGCCAGAGCGCTTGCCAGCTGGACGTCGAGGTCATCGACGTCGACGCCGACGGCAGCGGCGGGCGCGCCTGCGGGGCTGGTGCTAACTTCTAGGCATGATGCGAGGCAGCGACCTCGTGGCGACATTGCTCGCAGCAGCCCTGGTCGGCGGTTGTGCCGCAAGGTCCGCCGTGCAGACACAGCCGACGACTGCGGTTGAAGCGCCAGCCTCGGCTTCCGGCAAAGAAACCAGGAACCCCAAGGACGCCGCAGACGCCAGGCAGGCCATGGGCGTCCAGCTCGCCGCCGCCCGGCAGCGCCTGTTGCAGCTCTACATGCAGCAGACCCACGATCGCGCCTGGAAGCGCGGTGGCCAGGTCATCTGGGTGCATCCCCCGCGGCAGGTGAGCTCGCGTATGCTCGAGCGCTGAGACGGCGCTCCGGCGCGGACCTCTGCCCTGTGCCATACTCGCCGCCGTGACCCCCCGGCGCGAACAATTGCCCTGGATCTTCGGCATTTTGGCGGCCGTGGTGGCCACCGGGGCCCTGGGCGCGGCCTTCGCGCCGGCGCTCCTGGTGCACGCCCCGCTGTTGCTGATCGGCTTGAGCCCCCTGGGTCGGCATCTGGTGATGGCGGCCACGGTCACCGAGATGCTGCCTTTCGTGCTGGTGGCCGCCAGCCGTCGCCTGCTGGTGGGCGTGCTCGCCTATTACCTGGGCCACATCAACGGCGACGAAGGCCTCGCCTGGCTCGAAGGCCGCTCGCGGCGCCTGGGCCGGCTCGCACGCTTCTTCGAGCGCATTTTTCGCCGCGCCGGCGTGGTGGCGCTCTTCGTCGTGCCGGGGCCGCCCTTCTGTGCGCTCGCGGGCGTGGTGCGAATGCCCATGAGAATCATGCTGCCCGTCGCCGCCGTCGGCCAGATCATGTGGTGCTCCATCACCTACCTGCTCGGCGATGCGCTCAGCCAGTGGATCGCGCCCATCATGGCCTTCATCACGCGCCACATGGTGGAGACCACCGCTGTTTGCGTTCTACTCGTGGGCGGCTACGAGTTATACCGGCGCCTGAGTCGGCGCAAGAGCGCGCTCGACGACCTGGCCGCCAGCGCCCCGCTGCCCGAACGGCCGGGGGAATGAAGGCTCAGCCCCCCGGCTGAAAGACCAGCGGAAACTGCGGCTGGCTCTCGCTGCCCGAGGCCGGAAAGCGCCAGCCGCGCACGGTGCGCTCGATGCAGCGCGACATGCCCGGCAGGCCCTGGCCCTTGACCTTCACCGACTTCACGTTGCCCGACTCGGCCACCGTCAGGACCACGTCGAGGCGAATCGTGTCGTCGGAGCCGCTGCTGCGCACCGCCGTTTCGTAGCAGCGCTGCAGGTTGCGTTTGCCGCGCAGCACGACCTTGGAGATCTGGGCGGCGGTCAGCTCGCCGCTGCCGGCCTTGCGTCGATTCGAGCCGGAACCTCCGGCGGTATTGAGTTTTCCGATCTCCTCGTCCAACCCGCCGCCCATGCGCGCCAGCATGGCTTTTTGCGCTTCGGTCAACTGCTTTTTATTACCGCCTTCTTTGGGTTTGCGCGTACCCGACCGCTGCGGCGCGGACTCGTGCTCGACATCTTCGAGTCCGATCACCATCTCCTCCACCTCTTGCTCGGGCTCTTCAGGGGCTTGGTCTTCGAGCTCGAGCGTGGGAGGTGGCGCCTCGGGAGTGGCCTCTGCGATGGGCGCTGGCGGCGGCTGGGGATCGTCGCGCAACATGCGGGCACCAAAAATGGCCATCGCCGACATCAAAAAGGCGAAGCCGCCGAAGAGCGCGAAGATCAGCGCCATATTCGGTTGGCTGCGCCCGGTCGGCTCCATCAGCGGGTTGTGGGTGACCTGGGAGGGATTGGTCTCCAGGGGCGGCGCGGCCCACTCCTCGGGGCCGTAGCTCGGCACCAGGCCACCGCGTCCACCGATGGGGGCGGCGGCGGCGGCGCGCTGCTCGGGCATCAGCGATTGGATCGGCGGCGGCGGTGCCAGCGCCGCGATCTGCTGCGAAGCGGCGGCCGCCTGGGTCAGTAGGCCCGACAGCTCGGGCAGGTGGCGCACGGGCAGCCAGTCGTCGAGCCCCTCGCGCCAGGCCAGGCTCTCGGCGTCGACGGCGCCGGCGGCGATCTTGGCGGCCACCTCGTGGCGGGACATGGGTCCCACCGGCACATCGTTGATGGCCACGTGCCACTGGGCTGCGCCGGCGTGGCTCGCCGGTGCCACCGCGGGCATCGCCTGGGCCGATAGCTGTTGGTTGAAGCCCGCACCGAGCACGTCGACCGCCGGCGCCATGCCCGCGCCCGACAGCGATTGGTAGGCCGTCGCGGCGCCAGGCTGGTCGCCGCGGATCACGATCTCGCCCTGACACTGCCTGCAGGTCATGCGCAGGGTGCGACCGGCGACCTTCTCGTCCGCGATCTGGTACTTCGCCTTGCAGTGATTGCAGAGAAATTTCATCGCCGATAGCAGTCGTCGGACGGCCACGGACCGAAGCCCGCAGGCCGCAGTCACGCATGGAATAGGCATCCGGGCTAGAGCAAGCTCGCCATGTGCTCCTTGATGGTCTGTCGGGTCTGCTCGTCGTCGACGCAGCACAGGGCCCGTTGCCAGATCCCGTGGGCGCTGTGGCGGAAGCCGGCGCGCTGGTAGACCACGGCGAGGTTTTTGAGCGCCGCAAAATGGCGCGGCTGCAGCGCGATGGCCGCTTCCAGGGCGGCGATGGCGCCGAAGAGGTCGTCGCGGCGTCCGTGCAGCAGGCCCAGGTGGTACCTCAGCTCGAAGGCGCCGGGATCGGCGTCGGCGGCATCGGCCAGGGCGGCGATGGCGGCGTTCAGGTCGCCCTTTTCGAACGCCGCCATGGCCGCGTCGCGGCGCACCTGGGAGGCTTCCGAAAGCGGCGGTGGCTCGCTCGGGGGGCGTTGACCCTCGAGCAAGAGCCTGAGCACGCGCGCCACCTGCGGCCCGTCGAGGGGTTTTTCAAAGACGTGCTCGACGCCGAAGTTTTCCCGCAGGTCCTCCCCCAGGCGCCAACCGCCTGCGCCGGGGCCGGTGACGACCGCGATGGCCAGACTTTCGAAGCGCGGGCTCGCGCGCAGGCGCCGGCAGATGTCGAGGCCGCGCACCGAGGGCAGCTCCAGGTCGACCACCAACAGCCGCGGCCCGTCGTCGCGCACCCGCTCCAGGGTCTCGACGCCGTCGCGGCTCTCGCTCACGTTCACGCCCAGTTCCGTCAGGGCCGCGCACAGCGCCGCGCGCGCGCCGTCGTCGGCGTCGGCCAGCAGCACGCGGGCGGAAGGGTCGGGGGGCGGCATCGGCGGCGGCGCCGAAGAGCGCGGCTGGGGCTGGAAGGCCTCGTCGAGCTCGTCTTCGGCATGGGGCGCGCGCGTTTCGGCACTCGACCAGGCATTGCTGCGCTTGCGCCCGCTTTCGGGCTTGGCGCGCAGCGGCTCGGGCGCCCGCTCGGCCTGCCCGTGGGCGTCGCCGAGGCTGTCGTCGGTGGCGAACGCGCCGATGTAGAAAGCCAGCCCGCGGCGGTCGGCGTCGTAGGCGTAGTCGATGACCTCGGTCAGCACGTCGCCCAGGGCCACGTAGGGCACGACCTTCTTGGCCGTCAGGAATTCCACCTCTTCGATCACCTCGCCGCGGTCGGGGGAGGCCATGGCCAGGCGCAGGGATTCGCCCTCGGCGCGCAGGGGAAAGACCAGATGCTCGCGCGCGATCTCCTCGGGGATCAGCGTTAGCAGCGACAGCGGCACCACCACGATGGAAAGATCGATGGGCGCCACGTCATGTTGCTTGGCCAGGGCCTCGAGCGCCTGTTGCATGCTCAGGCGGCCGGCGCGCGCCGCTGCCGAGGCCAGCCGATGCCCCGGGTCGCGCCGTTGCTCCTCCAGCATCTCCTGCAGCTCGCCCGCGCTGACGAGCTTTTGCTGCAGCAGGATCTTGCCGAGTTGTTTCCTGGAGCCGTCGCTCTCGCCCATAGTTCCGTCGCTCGTGCGCCCTGCTGTGGTGCTGCGAGGCCAACGGCCCCGGACCGGGGCGCGAGGCGAAGCGCTGGGCCGTTAAAGGTAGCGTGGCAGCGCCCGGGGGTTCAACCGATTCGGGCGTGCTCGCGCTTCTTGAGCTGGGCGGGAACTACATGCCGGAGAGGATCAGGTAGCGCTCGTCGCGCCGGGCCACCACCAGCCGGTGCGGCTCCAGGCGCCGGCGCCACTGGGGGCCCTCGGGCGTGTCGACCTTGAACCAGCCCGTGTAGACCACGTCCACCAGCACCCGATCCTCGGGGATCCAGGTCAGGCCGCGGTAGCTGATCTGGTAGCGGGCCGCGATCACCTCGTTGCGCAGGCGCCCCAGGCTCGCGCGCAGCGCTTCGTAGTCCATGTCGTCGGCGCCGCTGGGGGTGCCCATGTCGTCGAAGTAGTCCTTGGAGGCCATGCGCATCAGCGCCCCCACGTCCCGCTGCTCCACCGCGTTCCGGTATTGCTCCATGAATTCGACGATTTCGCGGTTTTCAGCCGTGTCTTCGACGTGGGTATTGGGAATCGTCTGGCGCGCGCAGCCGCCTGCGACGGCGGCCGAGCAAAGGGCGAGGGTCAGGAGGGTGGAACGCATACGGGTGGCCTTTGATCCGCAGTCCTTACTCCGGAGCGGCGGCATTCTATTCCCGATTTTTTCCCCGTCACTTCATTTTCGGCGCCGTCTGCGCCGCCGCAGCATCAGCCCCAGGCTGGCCACGCCGGCCATGGCGCAAGCCAGGCCGGGCCCCGGGCGCGCCCCCGAACGCCCCACGCCGCAGCTGCCCGCGGTGGGCGACGCGACCTCGATCTCGTGGCGCACCTTTCCCACCCGGCCGTCGCCGGTGATCGCCAGGCCGGTCACGGCATGGAGGCCCGGGCGCAGCACCCGATGGCGCACCGCCGCCCGGCCAAAGGCGGTGCGACCGCCACCGAAGTTCAGGGCCAGGCGCGGCGCCATGGTCCCGGCAGCGCCCGCAGGTGGCAGCACTTCCAGGGTCTGGCCGCTGTGGGGGCGCAGGGGTCGGGTCGTCAGCCGGGGGCTGAGCGCAGCGCCGGGCCGTCGCGACAGCCGCACGCGCGCGCCCGGCTCGAGCCGTACGAGGCCGACGATCAGGGGCTCGGAGGCGGCCGCCGCGCCCACGGCCGAGGCCGGATACCAGTCGATGGAGGCGCCTTCGACGGCGATGGCGCGGCCGTCGGCGCGGGCCAGGATCGGCAGCTCCAGCGGCGTCCCGGCCGCCGCTGGCAGCGACAGCCGCAGCCAGCCCTCACCGCGCGCCACCTGCAGCGGGGCCTGGCCCGCCCCGGTCGCGCTCCCGGCCGGCGGCGAGCGGGTCAGCTCCAGGCCCTCGGCGGCGGCGACGGCCCGGGCGCCGGCCTCGAACGGCAAGCGCCGGTCGTCGCAGTGCCCCGAAATCCAAAGCCGCGGGCCCAGCTGCAGCGCGAAGGCGCCGGCCTCGACCTCGAGCGCTGGCGCCGGTCTCACACCCAGGGCGGCGGGCGCTGGCGCTTCACCTGCCAGCCACAGATCCACCGGCAGCAGCGCCGCCTGCCCGGATTGCGCCGGCCCCGGGCCGCGCCCGACGCGCGCCCCACTCCCGGGGGCCAACACGCGCACGGGGCCGCCCGAAAGCGGCAGCTCCTGGTCGGGCAGGCTCAGCCGCAGCTCGTAGCTGCCGGGCGCGACCCAAGCGGGCACGGCGATGCGCGCCCGGTAGACCATGGAGCGGGCGGCGTCGGGGCGCACGCCGTAGACCGAAAGCGGATGGCGGTGGGCGTCGGGGCTGAGGCCGGGATCCAGCGGCAGGCCGCCGCCACGCAGTTCTGCGTGCCAGCCGACCAGCACCCGGTCTTGCTGCACGCCCGGGGGCGGCGTCAGCGCCGTGGGCAGGGCCACGCGCACCACCAGGGTGGCGCCCGCGTGCACGAGGGCCGGCAGGCCCGGGCGCGGATAGCGCAGGGCGGCCTGGGCTGGAGGCGAAGGCGCCGGGTCGCAGTCGGGCAGCAGTCGCAGCCAGTCGCCCGCGGGCGTCGCGGGTGGTTGGGCCATGGCCACAGCCGGTGCCGTGGCCGCCAGTGCGATCCAGGGCCAGAGCTTCGAACGGACTGTCGTCACCGCAGCACGAAGAAGACCATCAGGTCGTAGATGGTGTGGGTGTAGACGGCCACGGCGAAGCCCCGCGCCAGGTACAGCAGCGCCAGAAATACGCCCGCCAGGCTGCGAAAGATCAGCGCCTCCAGGGACAGCGGCTCGCCCAGCGGGCCCAGGTGATGCACGGCGGCAAAGGCCAGCGCCGAGATCAGCACGCTCAGGGTGAAAGCGCGCAGGGCGGAGACGGAACCAACGCGCATCGACAGCCGCGCCACGCCCGAGACCAGCAGCACGCGAAACATCAATTCCTCGTGAAAACCGGCGCCGGCCGCCATCACCAGCTTCTCGAGGGGCGTGAGGCTGGTCGCCAGGTCGGCTGCCAACCCGCTGACCAAAGCCGCCTCCATGCGCGCCGTGGCCCAGCCCACCGAGGCCAGCATCGCCAGCGCCCACAGCACGCTCTCGACCAAGATCGGCACCAGCGCCACCGGCCGCAGCCGCCCGCGCGAGCGCAAAAGCCACATCGAAGTCAAAAGCGCCGCGCCCAGCCCCAGTGTCACCGCCACATAGCCGAGCACGCTGCGGTCGAGCAACTGCAGCGTCAACTCCGACAACCAGTCGACGCCGTTGCGCTTGTCCAGCAGCAGGATGCCCAGGTGGTAGAGCACGAAGACCGGCACCGTCAGCGCCACGCTCGTCAGCGGATCGGGCCGATGGCGGCTGATGCGCTGGCCCAGCCGGTCGAGGGTGCGTGCGAGTCCTTGGGCCACGGGCTTGTGCGCGCGGGCGGGCCGACGCGCGCTGGCAGCATGACGCCAAGCGCGAGCGGCTGTCGAGTGGCAGCGGTGCGTGATGCCGCTCGCGCCCGGGGAGCCCCCGACTCGAACACGGCCTGAAACGGGCAGACCGAGCCCGGGGGCATGGGCAAGTCCACCCGCCGACGGAAACCGACCGCTCGCGATCGGCCGGTGGACGTCATAACCCCATCGAAAGTCCTGGGTCCGGAAAGCCAAGGGCGGTCAAGGGCTCGACGCCCGTCCGACATGGGACTGCAGCGCGGCCCCACCCTCGCAGTTCGGGTCTCCGCTCCTGTGCCCCACGCGTCGTTCGGGTGCCGGCGTGAGTTCCACCACGAAAAGGGCCAGGAGCGGGCCGAACCAGACGCTGTAATTGTTGTGCAGGATCTGTGAGCCGGCCAACAAGGCCATGTGGGCGACGAGTAGGTAGTCCATGAAAGGCCGCACCGCGAAGCGAGCACGCGCGGCGCGCGCGAGGAAGCCGAGCATGACCACCGCGAAGGCCGCGGCGTGCAGCGGGCGAGCCCAGGCCGGAAGGTAGAACGCCAGTGACGTGGTGTTGCCGCCTCGTGTCAGCGGAAACATGACGACATTGTCGAATAGACCTCGAGCGTCCCAAACCAGGAAGGGCAGATAGGGCGTGATGGCGCAGGCCGCGAACAGCAGCCAACAGCGCCTGGGCAGAGTCAACAACAAAGGGAGGTAGAGCAGTGTCGGCAGTAGCTTGGCACCCACGGCGCAGCCCAGCAGCATGGCCACCACGGCCCCGTGGCCGCGCAGCCAGAGCCACAGGGCTGCCAGGCACAACACCGTCGCGGTGCCATCGAGCGCGGAGGTGCGCAACAGGTTGTCGCGGAGCATGGGCACCGAGAGCAGCAGTGCGAGTGCGAGCCAGTGCACGCCCGTATGGGCACCGGCTCGCACTCGCGCGGCCAGCCAGACCAGGCCGCAGATCAGGGCGAACAACAGGTCCTGGGTGACGAACACGCCGACCTTCCCGAACAGGGCGACGCCGGGGGCAAAGGTGGCCAGGGTCAGCGGACCATATTTGAACCCCAGGCTGTCGAACCCGAGGGCCGCGTCGGCACAAGCGAGGCGCGACTCCACGCGCGGCATGAGCTGTTGGGCGGCGTGCAGGTCGTCCTGCCACCACAGACGCGTCGCCAGCTGCAGCATCTGCCGGCGCCAGCGCTCGTGTTCGCTCGCAGGGGCCTCCCGAGCCGGCGGCTCCACGGGAAAGTGCAGGCACCCGCTGTGATAGTGCCGCTGGATGAGCTGGATATAGTACTTCGGGTCCAGCAGCACCCCGCGCGCGTAGGGATTGACCTCCGGAAAATGGCGAAGCGCGCGGTAGAGCGTCTGCCCTTGATCGAGCTTGATGATATCGGCCTCGTGGGTCCTGCGATTCCAGTCCGCCGCTGCGTAGGCGTGGTATGCCAGCGACAGAACCACGAACAACGCCACTGCCTGCCGCGCCGCGCGCGGCAACACGAGGGGCGTTACCGAGGAGCGGCGGGCGCGAGCCAGCGAGAGGCCCACGACCATGCACGCGATCAGCGATCCTCCTCGCAGCAGCCCCCAGCCGAAGTCGAATTGCGCGAAACCATGGCCGACAGCAAAGACCAGTAAACTCCAGGAGAAGAGTGAGACCCGCCAATCCATGACGCGCGACATAGTCATACGGGGGGGGCGTCGACAGCAACTCGTCGCCGCTTTGCTGCAACGGGGCAAAGGGCGCGCGCCCTTTGCGGCGGTGCCTAATTCAGACCGTAGTCCTTGATCTTGTACAGCAGCGCCCGGTGGCTGATCTCGAGCAGCTTGGCTGCGGCGGTGCGGTTGCCGCGGGTCTTTTCGAGGGCCTTGGTGATCAGCGCCTGCTCCACCGTGCGCGCCGCCTGCTTGATCGAAAGCTCGCCGCTGCGCAGCACCCGCGCCACCACGTCCGGGGTGTCCTGCACGCGCTCGGGCAGGTCGTCGACGCCCAGGCGCGGGCCCTCCGACAGCACCACAGCGCGCTCGATCATATTCTCCAGCTCGCGCACGTTGCCTGGCCAGTGGTAGCCGACCAGCAGCTTGCGGGCCGCAGGTTCGATGCCCTCGATGTGAGTTCCCAGGCGGGCGTTGTTGCGGGCGATGAAGTGGTCGATGAGCAGCGGGATGTCGTCGGAGCGATCGCGCAGGGGCGGCACCGTGATCTGCAGCACGTTGAGCCGGTAATAGAGGTCTTCGCGGAAGCGCCCGGCCTCGACCTCGCGCGCCAGTTCCTGGACGCTTGCGGCCACCACCCGCACCTGCACGGCCACGTCCTGGGTGGCGCCCAGGGGCCGCACCACCCCTTCCTGCAGCGCCCGCAGCAGCTTCACTTGCAGCGAAAGGTCGAGCTCTCCGATCTCGTCCAGAAAGAGCGTGCCGCCGTCGGCCTCGCGAAAGATGCCGGGCTTGTCGTGGTGGGCGTCGGTGAAGGCGCCGCGCTTGTGGCCGAACAGCTCGCTCTCCATCAGCGTCGCCGGGATCGCCCCGCAGTTGATGGCTACGAACGGCTTGTCGGCCCAGGGACTGCCGGTGTGCAGCGCCCGGGCCACCAGCTCCTTGCCGGTGCCGCTCTCGCCCTGAATCAAGACGGTGGTGCGGTACTCGGCCACCTTGTCGATCAGCTGGCGCACGCGCTCGATGGGCCCGCTCTTGCCCATCAGCAGCGGCCCGCTGCGGTCGCGGCGGGCAGCGGCGCGTAGGGCCCGGTTTTCGCGCTGCAGGGCCAACCGCTCCTCGGCCTTGGCCAGCGTCAAAAGCACCTCGTCCTGTTTGAACGGCTTGGAGATGTAGTCGTAGGCGCCGGACTTGATCGCCTCGAGGGCCTGCTCCAGCGAGCCGTAGGCGCTCATCACGATTACGGTGGTGCCGGCGTTGCGGGCGCCGATCAGTTTGCACAGCTCGATGCCGCCAATGCCCGGCATGCGCACGTCCGCCAGCACGAAGTCGGGGCCGAAGCGCTCGAGCATGCCCAGGGCCTGCTTGCCGTCGGAGGCCAGCGCAACTTCGTAGCCGTGCTTGGCCAGCAGCGTTTCCAGCACCAGCCGGATGCTGTCTTCATCGTCGACGACCAGGACTTTGCTCACCGCCGTCGCATCCCTTCCCGCACCGTCCACTGAGTATGTGCAAAAATTGCCGGCAAGCAACGCATATTTTGCAGGCCACACAAACATTTTCTCGCGCTTCGGCGGACCCGGAGCCCAGCAAGTGCCTCGCTGTGCGATCGGCAAGCTTGTTGCGGGTAGTCGACAACGAAGTTGGCACCATGTAGGCAAGTGGCGCCGAAATTTCCGACAATTGGTAGCCGCAGAACTGGCCTGTAACTTGCATCGAGTCGGTTTGCGTTCGCCCATCGCCGTCCCGAGGCGCTGGAAAGGCGCAGAAACGCTTGGATTTTTAGCTGTGCAACGATTGATCTTGGCAGCGCGTGAGCACTAAGGTATGGGCCGATGGGCCCTGGGAATGCTGGCTCCTGTGTTTTCAGCGCAGGGGATGGTGACCGGAGTGAGCCGCGCTGACGTCGTGCCCACGGCAGGTTTTGACAAGGATCGGCGATACGAACGATCCACGAGGGATTACGGAAGATGTCGCGATTCAAATCCAGGATGGAGCGTCCCGAGCGGGGGTTCGCAGGTAATGGTTCAAGCACTGGCTCAAGCAGTGATTCAAACGGAGGAGCGATGATGTTTTCAGCACGCAGCCGGTATGCGCAGATGTGCGTAGCTGTCGTTGCCATGGCGCTGGCCCTCGGCGGTTGCCTCGAGCGCAAGCTCAAGCCGCTCAACCCGTGCCTGGTCTCCGGCGTCGTCGCCGAGATCGCGGTCACCAACATCGACAAGGTCGACCTGCTGTTCGTGGTCGATAACTCCGGGTCGATGCGCGAGGAGCAGGTGGCCCTGGCCCGCGAGTTTCCGAAGCTGGTCCAGGTCTTGGCCAGCGGCGACCGCGACTTCGACGGCATGAACGACTTCCCCCCCGCCAAGGACCTGCACCTGGGCGTCGTTTCCTCGGACATGGGCCTGGTGGGCATCCAGGGCATCCCCGGCTGCGAGGGCCTGGGCGACGACGGCATCATGAACTCGATTCCCGGTCCCGGCGCCACCGGTTGCCAGACGAGCTACCCGCCCTTCATCTCCTACACCGCCGGCGTCAACACGCCCGAGCAGGCGGCCAGCGATTTCGGCTGTATCGCGTCGCTCGGCACCGAGGGCTGCGGCTTCGAGCAGCAGCTGGAAGCCGGCCTCAAGGCGCTGTGGCCCGAGACCGACATCGACCCGGCGACAGGCCTGCCGTTCGCCGAAAACCGCATCCTCTTCCTGGGCGACGCCGCCGGCTTCGGCCGTTTCGGTCACGGCGACCGCGAGAACAACGGCTTCCTGCGCAACGACCCGGTGCAGGGCATCTCGCTCATCGCCATCGTCATGGTCACCGACGAGGAGGACTGCTCCTCGGCTGACACCCGCCACTTCACGCCCGAGCAATACCTACCGCCGGGCGACCCGCTGGCGATGCAGGACCTGAACCTGCGCTGCTTCCACAACAAGCAGAACCTCTACGACCTCGATCGCTACGTCAACGGCTTCCGCGCCCTGCGTCCGGGCCAAGAGAACCTGGTGATTTTCGCTGCCATCGCCGGCGTGCCCCCGGACCTGGTCTCGTCCGAGGCCCTGTCCAGGATCGATTTTGGCGACCAGGCCTCGCGCGACAACCACTACGCCACGATCCTGGCTGACCAACGCATGCAGGAGGTTCCGGACCCCACGCGCACGCCCGAGCAGGGCGGCAACCTCACCCCCTCCTGCGTCACCGATAACGGCAAGGCCTACCCGCCGCGGCGTTTCGTGGAGGTCGCCCAGCGCTTCGGCGAAAACGGCGTCATCCAGTCGATCTGCCAGGATGACTTCGGCCCCGCCATGGACGCCATCATCGAGGTCATCGCCAAGCAGCTCGGCGCCGTCTGCCTGCCGCGCCCGCTGGTGCGCAACAGCGACGGCTTCGTCGGCTGCAACGTGGTCTGGGAGCTGCCGCCGCCCAACCAGGCGCCGGCCAACACCCCGACCACCTGTGGTCAGCAGGGCTGGGAGTTCCTCCGGGTGCCCGAAGGTCGCGACACCGTCTCCGACAAGGGCGGTCAGGTTTGCACCGTCGCTCAGCTGTCGGTCGTGGGCGACACGACGGGCGCCAGCAAGGAAGGCGACAACGAGGGCTGGTACTACGACAACTTCTCCGAGGAGGTCATGAAGGAGTGCACCGGCGACGAGAAGCAGCGGGTGGCCTTCACGCCCAAGGCCAAACCGCCCACCGGTGTCACGGTCAAGCTCGAGTGCTTGAACGAGGCCCAGACCTTGGCCGACAACCGCACCGACGTGACGCCGGGCATCGAGCAGCCCTCGGTGGGTGATCCCTGCAAGGACGTGGTGATCAACGGCCGCGAGGTCACCGACGACGCGGCCTGCGCTGTGCGCCTGGCCGACGGCACTGACGACACCACAATGTTCTGCCACCCGAAGCTGAACGTCTGCGTCAGGTCCTGCTCCACCGACGCCGACTGCCCGGCCGCCTGGGTCTGCGACGACCGCGGTCCGACACTGTCGGAAACCGCCGATCCGGAAACCCGTCCCAACGGCAGCCCGATCTGCGTCAACCCCACCTGCGGCAGCGGCTGAGCCCGCCCGCGGGATTCCACAGCACGGGCCGTGCACCTCTCCTGGTGCGCGGCCCGTCGCGTTTTGGGGGGTGGCGGGGGTGGCGGCCGCCACCCTTCCGCCGGCGGCCGCCGCTTCTGGGAGCGTCCTGGCGCTCGTAAGTGCTTGAAATCATTGATCGCGATTTTCGGCACGGCGTTTGAAATAGGCCGGGCTCATGATCAGCCCCGTACAATCCGGAACCCTCAGCGGCATCGAAGCCCGTGGGGTCCAGGTCGAGGTCAGCCCCATCCGCGGTCTACCCGGTTTCGATGTCGTCGGCCTGCCCGAGGCGGCCGTGCGCGAAAGCCGCGTGCGCGTGCAGGCGGCCCTCATGAATGCCGGCTACGCCCTGCCCGAGCAGCGCTTCGTGGTGAACCTGGCGCCCGCCGACCTGCGCAAGACCGGCTCGGCCTTCGACCTGGCCATCGCCATCGCGCTGTTGGCCCAGTGCGGCATGTGCGCGCCCAACAAGCTGGCCGAGACGCTGATCATTGGTGAGCTCTCCCTCGACGGCCACCTGCGCCCGGTGCGCGGCCTGTTGCCCCAGCTGCGCGGCGCCCAGGCGCGCGGGCTGGCCGCGGCCATCGTGCCTGACGGCGACTCGGCCTGGTCGGAGCTGGTTGCGGGCATGGAAGTGCGCTGCGCCGCCCACCTGCGCGAAGTGGTCGCGTTCCTCGGCGCCGAAGGCCAGCTCGCCTTGCCGCCCCGGCTCGGCGCACCGACCGACGACGACGGCGCCGATCTTTGCGACGTGCGCGGTCAGCATGGGGCCAAACGCGCCCTGGAGATCGCCGCCGCCGGCAACCACAACCTGCTGATGATCGGCCCGCCCGGCACCGGCAAGACCATGCTGGCGCGGAGGCTGCCGGGTATCCTGCCCCTGCCCGAGCGCCACGAAGCCCTCGAGATCGCCACCATCGCCTCCGCCGCCGGCTTCATCAGCCCCAGCGCGCGCCGCCAGCGCCGCCCCTTCCGCGCCCCCCACCACAGCTGCAGCGATGCGGCCCTGGTCGGCGGCGGCGACCCCATCCGCCCCGGCGAAGTCACCCTGGCCCACCGCGGCGTGCTCTTTTTGGACGAGCTACCCGAGTTCCGCCGCAACGCCCTGGAGTCGCTGCGCCCGGTGATGGAAGCCGGCCTGGCCGAGGTCGTGCGCGTGCGCGACCGGGCCGTGATGCCGGCCAATCCCCTGATCGTCGCCGCCATGAATCCCTGCCCCTGCGGCTACCATGGCCACAAAAAACGCATCTGCCGCTGCGGCCCTGACCGCATCGACAGCTACCGCGCACGCATCTCGGGGCCCCTGCTCGACCGTTTCGACCTGCACGTGGCGCTGCCGGCCATCGACGTCGAGCAGCTCGAATGCCGCGAGCCTCTAGAAGATTCTGTCCAGGTGCGGGCGCGCGTCATCGCGGCCCGCGACTACGCCGGCCTGCGCGTCGCCAGCGAGCGAAAAAAGCACGGCGCTGACCGCCGCACCCCCCAGCAGCGCCTGGCCGACGCCCTGGAGCCCGAGGCCCGCTCGCTGCTGCACCGGGCGATGCAGAAGCTACAGCTGAGCCTGCGCGCCTACGACAAAGTCCTGCGCGTCAGCCGCACGCTTGCCGACCTCGAGCAAAGCGAAATCGTGCGCCCCGACCACGTGGCCGAAGCCGTCCAGTACCGCCTGCTCGACCGCCCCGAGCCCCCCGCCCGCGCGCGCGTCCCGGCCGTCGCCACCTCGCGCTGAACGCGCTCGCGACAACAATTTTCGGGCACCGCTGGTGCCTCATCTCTAGCCGTTCAACTCACAGACAATATCTCCAGGAGAATCCCCCATGTTCAGCAAAGAAAAGAAGCGAAGCATCGACCAGGCCGTCAGCGGCATCGAAAAAGCCTACGGCAAGGGCTCGATCATGCGTCTGGGCGAAAACCAGGCCCAGGATGTGCCGGCGATCCCCACCGGCTCTCCCTCCCTCGATCGCGCCCTGGGCTGCGGCGGCTACCCCCGCGGCCGCGTCATCGAAATCTACGGCCCCGAAGCCAGCGGCAAGACCACGCTCACCTTGCATGCCATCGCCGAAACCCAGCGTGCCGGCGGCGTCGCCGCCTTTATCGATGCCGAGCATGCCCTCGACGTTCACTACGCCAAGGCCCTGGGTGTCGACGCCTCTCAACTGCTGGTCAGCCAACCCGACACCGGCGAGCAAGCTTTGGACATCCTGGAAATGCTCGTGCGCAGCAACGCCCTTGACCTCATCGTCGTCGACTCCGTCGCGGCGCTGGTACCCAAGGCTGAAATCGAAGGCGAAATGGGCGACCAGCAGGTGGGCCTGCAAGCGCGCCTGATGAGCAAGGCCCTGCGCAAGATCACGGGTCTGGCCCACCGGGCTGAAACCGCCATCATGTTCATCAACCAGCTGCGCATGAAAATCGGCGTCACCTACGGCTCACCCGAGACCACCACCGGCGGCCACGCGCTCAAATACTACGCCTCCATGCGCCTCGACATCCGCCGCATCGGCGCCCTCAAGGTCGGCGAAGAAGTCCGTGGCAACCGCACCCGCGTCAAGGTCGTCAAAAACAAGCTCGCGCCCCCGTTTGCCACCACCGAGCTCGACATTCGCTACGGCGAAGGCATCGACGGCGTCGGTGAGCTCATCGACCATGCGGTTGAGGCGGGACTGCTCGAAAAGCGCGGTAGCTACTACTCGCTAGATGGGCAAAGCTTGGCACAGGGGCGCGAGCGCATGCGCGAGGTGCTGCTGGCTGACCAAAACCTCAGCGACCGACTGCACGGTGGGTTGAAGGCCGCGAGTCCGGCTGCGAAGGCGGCCGAGCAGGCTGACGCCAAGGCCGCTTGATGCGCAGCGCGGAGGCCCGGGCCTCGGCCGGGGCCTCCGCACGGGGGGCGTGGGTCGCGGTACACGCACACGGAAAGGGCCGCCAGGGCCATGAAATACGTGCTCGATACAAAGTAACCGGCCTGTAGGCGGCTCCCGGCCGATTCCGGCCGGGGCCCGCCTACAGGCTGATTACGTCGCAGCGGAGGTAATCGAGTTCGTCGATGACAAGCAGCGCGGGGCTGACGTAGCGCACCGAGCGCTCGACGCGTCCCTTCTCGTTTCCGCGCGCCGGGTCGTCAGCCTGCACAGCACCCCACAGCTGCCCCGGTCACAGTGCCGGCAGATGACCACCACGACTCCGCGCTGCCTGCAGCAAAAGAGTCGAGCGTTGGTGTCGCTGAGCGGCGTGACGGACTGTGGGGAGACGGGAAACTCCCAGCCGCCGCCGACAACTCGCCTACCGCGCCCGTCACAGCGACAAAGCCGGCACGGTGGTCGACCCGAGAGGATCGATTGAGCAGCCTCGAACCTCGATGGGGCTTTCGATGGCCTCACGCATCTGGTCCCCATCGAGGCGCGGGACAAGAAACTGATTCTTGTTGATCGCTTCCGGAAGACCCGGAAAGACGGATCACTTGCCCAGCCAATCCGACCCAATCGTCATCAGCACGTAGACGTTGGAGGTGCCAATCGTCGTCGAGTGCAGCAACATCGACACGAAGGCATAGGCCTCCTCGGGATCCTTGCGCTCGTGATGGCGGAAGATCTCCTCGAATTGATCGACGAGAATCAGGAGGTTGCGCCGATGCGGGCTGGGAGCGGTTCGTATCCGCATGTTCCGTAGCGCCGCCTCGAGGCCTGCGGGGCTGCGCCGCAGTTGCGCATAGAGCAGGCCCTGATCGCTGCGCGGGTCGGCTGAGGGTTCGCAAAATGAACTCTCGAAATTTTTGCAGCGCAGATCTGTCCATGGGCGTCGGGACGGGATCATTCTGACCTTCTTGCGCCCGTGGATATGGGGAGTAAAACCGGTTTGAAGGCGACACAACCTCGCGAGGCTGAGCCACTGCTTGCAGCCAGCGCCGATCACGGCACGATCGCCACCGCGATCATGGATCCGAACCTCCGCTGCCGGGATTTCATCGTCGGCCTGGGCGCCAACCTGGGCTCGCTGCAGGCGACACTGCAGGCAGCGACGCAGCTGCTCGCCGCTCAGCCTCGCTGCCACCTGGTCGCAACCTCGAACCTCTTCGACAGCGCCGCGGTCGGCCCGCCCCAGCCACGCTACTGCAACGCGGCCCTGCGCCTGCGGAGCGAGCTTTCGGCTCCCGAGCTGTTGGACACGATGCTCGCCATCGAGGCGCAGCTGGGGCGCGTGCGCGGGGAGCGCTGGGGGTCACGGGTGATCGATCTGGACCTTTTATGGGGCCCCGAGCCCTGCGATACGCCCCAGCTCCGGCTGCCCCATCCGCACCTGCACGAGCGCGCCTTCGCACTGGCGCCACTGCTGCAGGTGGCACCGGAACTCGCAGGCGCCTACGCCGGCACCCTCGAACGCCTCGGCGGCCCTCCGGCACGCGCGGCGGCGCCACCTTCGATCAAGACGCGGGCGGGCGGCTCGAGGCTGGAGGTCGCAGGTGGCGATCGCCCCGAACAACTGGCAGCCCTGGGCATGGCGCTGGCGCGGCGGCTGGAGCCCCGCGAAGAGACCTGCAGCCCGTTGCAGGTTTTGCCCATCGAGGTCGCAACAGGCGATGCCGCAGCCTGGCTTCGAGCGCTGCTGGCGGCCTTGGGCGCAGGCTTTTGCTGCGTCGCCCTCAGCGTCATCGAATTGGCACCCGATCGGATTCGGGGACGCCTGGTCGCGACCACCACGGCCCCGCCGAACGCCCTGCCGCGCCTGGAAATGGACTGGCCCATGGCCGCCCCGGCGGTGCTGCGGCTACTGTGACCGCCACGACCTAGATGTGCCCGAAACGGGTTTCGCCCTTTACCGATGCACATCCGATGCGAAATACTCCGCCCATGGCCGCCCCGCCCAAGGGCAAGCGCGCACCGCCGCTGCTCAAGGTCAAGTACAAGAGCGCCACGGTCGATGCCTTCATCGAGCAGTACGCGCTCGACCTCAGCCGTGACGGCATTTTCGTCAAGACGGCGAAGCCTCCCGCGGCCGGCGCACCGCTAAAATTCGAGTTCCTGCTGCAGAGCGGTGAGCCGGTACTTTCGGGCGTGGGACGGGTGGCCTGGCGCCGCACCCAGCAGGCCGAGCCGGGGCATCCGCCGGGCATGGGGCTGAAATTTCTCAAGCTCAGCACTGAGAGCCGGGCCGTGGTCGAGCGCGCCATCGCCGCCCGCGGCGGCGAACGCAGCCGCTTCGAGCACCAAGTGGGGGCCGAGCTGGCGCCGCCCACGAGCCCCCCCACCGCCGCCGCCGCGCCCGCACAAACGGCCGCACGTCCGGCCGCGGCCGCGCCCCAAGCGGCAGCGCCGACGGTGACGGCACCCGGGAAAGCCGTCGCCGCACCCAGGGATCCGGCTCCCGAACCAGCGCGGGTGACGGCTCCTCCCGGTCTCTTTTCCAGCGCGCCCATCGCCACGTCCGAACCGCCGCCGCTGCCGGAGCGGGAGGCCTTGCGCAGCTCCTTTTTTCCGCCTGAAAAAGCCGCGACGCCCCCGGCCCGCGGCGGCGTTGCGGTGCCCCGAGCCCCGGCCGTGCCGGCGGATATCGCGCCTCTGTCACCGCCGGTGGCGCCCCGCCGGGCAGCACCGCCGGCCCTGCCCATCACACCGCGGAAGGCAGCGGCGCCGATCGCGGCCCCATCCCCAGCGGCCGGCCCCCCAGCGGCTGCCCCCCCCGCCGCCGGGCCGTTCAGCGGTGCGCCCAAGGGGCGCGAGTCCGCGCCCGGGCCGTTCAGTAGGCCGCCCAAGGGGCGCGAGTCCGCGCCCGGGCCGTTCAGTAGGCCGCCCAAGGGGCGCGAGTCCGCGCCCGGGCCGGCTATTGCCGAACAGGGCTTCTTCTCCTCGCCGGCACCGGCCCAGGCGAAGACGAGTACTTCGGGCTCACTCTTCGACGGCGCCGCCGATGCCGCGGCCATCGATGACGGCGTCGACCAGCTCTTTAGCGACCTGATGTCGGAGGAGCTCGGCAGCCCGCTAGGGCCCGCGGTGGCCGAGTCCGGTGCTCCGTCGCCGATCGCGGCCGCCGCCGTCGGCGACGACACCGAGATGTACGACACCGTCGCGGCCCACGAACCCGAGCGCGACGAGATGGATGAGGCCTTCGGTTCGCTCAACGACGACGAGCGGCCAGCCACAGCCACAGCCCCAGAACCCGCCGCCCTCGAGCACGATACGCTGCAGGCCTCCGTCAGCTCCTTCGAGGATGCCGCTGACGACGACGGGGGTTGGGGCGACACCGGCGATATCGATCCCTTCGCAGGCGCAGTGCGCGAGGAGGGCAGCCAGCACGCCTTGAGGGTCAAATTCGACGGCGAGTTCGACGGCAAGGGGGAGGGGGAATTCGGCGAGGCCGATCTCTTCGGCACCTCTTCGGTGCCCCCGCCGCCGCCCATGGCCCTCGATGCAGACCTGTTGGAACGCTACGAGGACGGTCTCGACGACCTCCCCGAGGCGGCCCCCGGCCCGGCTGCCGCAGGCGCGAAGCGCTCCGGCCCGCTGCTGGGCGGCTTTTTGCTGCTGCTGGCCTTGGCGGGCGGTGGCTTCTTCGCCATGCAGCAGGGACTTTTGCCTCAGGGTGCCGGACCCGGACCCGAACCCGCGTCAGAGCCCGCCGCCGCCAGCGCCCCCAAACCCGCCGTGGCGCAAGCCGAGCCGCAGCCCACGGCCGCCGCGGCCCCCGACGCGGCCCCGGCCACCGGCCCCGACGCGGCAGTGGTCGAGCCGCCGCCCAAGGCCTGGGTCAGCGTCAACATCACTTCGGTGCCGCGCGGTGCCGACATCGTGATGGGCGGGCGCGTGGTCGGTACCACGCCCACCCACCTCGACCTGCCGCTCGACCGCGAGGCCGAGATCGCGGTGCGCGCTCCGGGCTATGCGACGCTCACCAAGAAGACCATGATCCTGCGCAGGCCGCTGCCGGTGCGCTTCAGGCTCGAGCCGCTGCCCTTCGTGCTGACGGTGGAGACGACCCCCAGCGGCGCCGAGGTCCAGGTGGGCGACAGGACCGCCACCTCGCCGGCCACCCTCGAACTCGGCCACCTGCAGGGCGACATTCGCGTCTCGGTGGGCAAAAAGGGCTACCGCCGCACCTCGCGCCCGGTGCGGCTCGACGAGTTCGCCGAGTGGGATGACGCCATGCGCGCCACCGTCACCGTCAACCTCAGCGAGTTGCCCGAGCTGATCGAAAAGCGCGAGCGCAAGATCTTTTGAAGCCCGCACGCCCCAAAGACGCCGCCAGCCTGGTGATCGTTCGGGGGCGCGGCCCCGAGGCCCAAGTCCTACTCGGCCGGCGTGAACCCAAGGGACGCTTCATGCCCAACGTCTGGGTCTTCCCCGGCGGCTCCGTCGACCGCGGCGACGCCGACGCCCGCGCCCTGGGCGAGCTGCGCCCGGGGGTGCGGCGGGCACTCGAGCATGAAAGCAGCCCGCGCCGCGCACGGGCCCTGGCGGTGGCGGCACTGCGCGAGACCTACGAGGAGACCGGCCTGTGCTTTGGTCGCGTCGAGGACGGTCAGCTGCTGCCAGAACTGTCCTGCGTGCGTTACCTGGCCCGTGCCATCACGCCAGCGCGCAGCCCCATCCGCTACCACGCGCGCTTCTTCTGCGCCGAGCAAGCCGACGCCCACGGTGAACTCGTGGGCAATGGCGAATTGCTGGAGCTGGCCTGGTTCGGCATCGAGGAAGCGCTGACGCTGCGCATCATCGACGTCACCGCCTTCGTGCTGCGCCAGGTGATGCAAGACGCCCGGTGCGACGATCCGAAGGTACCGCTCTACTGCTATCGCGCGGGCAAACCGCGGGTGATCCGTGGCCGAATGCCCAGCACATAACTTATAGTTTGTTATCGCAAGCGGCGGTGCTGCAGGCTCGGCACCTGCCTGCGTACGGCATCGACGCGCGCGGCATCGACGCGCGCGAGGGCGTAGCCGGGACCCTCGCCACACTCGGAGATCACCGTGCCCCAGGGATCGCAGATCAGGGCGTGGCCGTAGCTGACGCGGGGGCCGTAGTGGTGGCCGGTCTGGGCGGCGGCGATGACGTAACACTGGGCTTCGATGGCGCGGGCGCGCAACAGCACGTGCCAGTGGTCCTTGCCCGTGGTCAGGGTGAAGGCCGCCGGCACCGCCAGGGCGATGGCGCCGCGGTCGACCAGGGCGCGGTACAGTTCGGGAAAGCGCAGGTCGTAGCAGACGCTCAAACCCAGGCGCCCCAGGGCGCTGTCGGTGACCACCGGCTCGCTGCCGGCCTCCACCGTGGCCGACTCCTCGAGCTTGGTGCCGTCGGCCAGGTCCACGTCGAAGAGGTGGATCTTGCGGTAGACCGCGCGCACCTGACCGCTTTGGTCCAGATGCACGCAGGCGTTGCGCACGCGCGCCGGATCCTCAGCGCGCTCCCAGAAACCGCCGAGCAAAAGCTCCACACCTCGTTCGGCGGCGAAGGCGCTCAGGCGTGCAAGAATGGGGCCGCCGCCCGGCAGGGGCTCGGCGATGGCGAGCTTGCCCTCCTCGGGGCCCAGGTAGGCGAAGCACTCGGGCAGCACGATCAGTGCCGCACCGTCGTCGGCCGCCGCAGCACTCAGCGCAAGCGCCGACTCGAGGTTGGCCTCCACGTCGCCGGTGGACGTCATCTGGATGGCGGCCACCGCCACGCCGTCTCGCGTCGTCATGGCGTTGCCCTGGCAGATTCGCGCGTGCCGGTCAAGCCCGCCTGTGGCGACCGCTCAAAGAGCCGCGCTGCGGCGCTCGCACCGCCAGCGCAGGCTGCCCGGGCCGCTGCCGGCGTCTTCCTCAGCCAAGGCGCCCCCGTCGTCGTCACCGGTTTTGGTAACGCACTCGCACAGCGCCGTGGCCAGCGACGAACTGGAACTCCAACACAGCCGTCCCCGCTCGCTGCAGCCTTCTCCATCTTGCTCGGTGGGGTCGAAGGGACAGCGCTCGAGCGGTGCGCCGCAGCCGCTGGTGTCGAACATGCAACTGAGAGATAAACAGCGGAGTTCACCGCCGTCGTAGCCCTGGTGCTCGCAGCTGTCGCCGATGGCGAGCGCTGGCTCGCAACTCTCGCCGGGGTCGAGGATGCCGTTGCCGCAAGCGGTCGCGAGGTCGGGGGTCGGCTGCGCTCCGGGGATCGGGTCGACAGACCCGGCGCCGAACGGCGAGCTGGGAGCCATGACCGAACCGCTTGGGGTGACAGCAACCACTGATCCACCAAAGCCGGGTTGCGCGCCGCCCGAGAGACCCGCGTCTGGCGCGTCGTCGAAGGTATTGCAGGCACTGGTCAACAGCACGAGCGCAAGGGTCCTCCCCAGCGGCCATGCCAACCACGTCGGAGCGTCGGGCTGCTGTCGCATGGCGTGAGCATGCACCGGGTGGGGGCGACCGTCATGGCGCGTACTCAAAAAATTCGGGCCACCGATGCGCAGACGCGCTGCCGTCGGCGGGCGGGCACGCAGCGGAGGTGGCGACGCCCACGGCACCACCTCGCAGCTCAGCCCCGAACAGCTGGACCACCTGGTGGCCCACATGAAGTCGCTGTAGCGGCGCGCCCCAGCGCTTCAGGGGACCGGTCGCGTTCGGTACTGGGCCTTGTACTTCTTGCGCCAGGCCTTGTGGCAGCCCTTGCAGGTTTTTTTGACCCCAGCCATGTCCCCAGCATCGGCGAGCTTGGCGCCCTCGTTGGCGATGGTGACCCAGCCCTTGTCGCCGCCGTTCCAGCTGGCATCGGGCGAGAGCTTGGCGGCGCGGCGCATGCCCGCCGCCAGCTTCGCGGCACTGCCGGCTTCCATCGGGGCCTGCAGGTTTTTGTCCATCCAGCCCTGCAGCGGACAGGGCGGTTGATCGTCGTCGCCACAGGCCTCGGGCGCCTTGGCGGCAGGAGCTTCGGCGGGCTTGGCTTCGGCTTCGGCTTCGGCGGGCTTGGCTTCGGCAGCTGCAGACTTCGAGGACGGGCGCGAGGTCTTCGGCGACGGCGCTGCGGGCTTGGGGGGGGCTACTGCGGCGGCCTCGATGGCTCCAGGGGCTTCGGCGGCAGCGGGCTCTTCAGCCTGGGCTGGCGTGGGCTCGGCGGCGGGCTCCGGGGCCTGTGCCGGCTCGGCGGCGGGCGCCGGGGGTTGTGCGGGCTCGGCTGCGGGCTCCTGAGCTGGGGCCGGGGAGACCTCCGGTGCCGGGCTGGAGCACGCCAGCACGAATGAACCGGTCAGCCCGAGCAATAGGCTCTTGAAACGCAAGCACGTCATCACATCCTCCCAGATCTCTGACAAGCCGGTCATCGCACCAGCGAAAGATGCGGTGCCGCCGCGTAGGCGCGCAGGTGGCCGCTCTCCTCGGCCACGTAGAACCAGCCGCGCTCATCGACCAGGAGCCCATCGGGCACCAGATCGCACGACACCCGCGTCAGCTCTTCGCCGTCGTCGGGATTGAGTACGTGCAGCTGGGCGCTGGGCACGTAGAGGGCGCCCTCGTGCAAGATCGGCTCGAGCTTGCGCGGCACGTCGTCGGTCAGGGGATTGGCCAGGGCCCGCTTCCAGCGCGTCTCACCGCTTTCGAGATCGAGGCAGAGCACACGGCCGGCAGGGGTGTTGATGATGGCCGCGTCCTGGGTCCAAAGCACCTGGGCGCCGTTGTCGAGGCCGGGGTCGGAACAGCTGAAGCGGGTATGACCACTTTTGGGTTCAAGTGCCAGAAGCCGCGCACTGCGCGAGCGCCCAAAGGGCACCAGCACCGTGCCCTCGTCGGCGACCGGCTCGCGGCTGGGCGCCGCCGGCAGCGGTCGTTGCCACAGCAGCCGCCCGCTGAAGAGATCGATGGCATAGACCGCACCGCCACCACCGCCAGGCTCGCCGGCCACCGCCACCACCACACGCCCACTGATGGCCGCCGGCAGCGAAAAGCGCACGCTCTCGCTGAAACGCCACACCAGCTCGCCGCTGGCCACGTCGAGCGCATCCACCGTGCCATGACCGGAAGTGACCACCAGCACCCGGCCCTTGCACACCAGGTTGACTTCGCCCTGGCCCCGCGCGCGCACGTTCCAGCGCGGCTGACCGGTGCGCAGATCCACCGCCGCCAGACGCTGGCGCGCCTCGGGCACGATCGCCACCGGCGGCAGCTCACCGCCGCCCGCGAAGATCGCGCCCTGCACGCCACTGCCGGAAGTCGCGATCGGACAGCGGGCGTATACCTCACCATCCTCCACGTCGAGCAGCTCCAGCTCGCCTTCGGGCAGGTGGCGGATCAGGCTGCCGCCGATGAGCGCGGCGCTGCTTCCGGCGCTGGGCTGCGACCACAGCACCTCGCCGTCGCCGCGCGACAGGGCCAACGTCATCTTCTGACTCGAGATGATCAGCCGATCATCGACCAGAAACGAACTGCCGGCGTCGAGCCCATCGACCTCGGCGCTCCAGCGCTCGGTGTAGCGCAGGCGCGTGCGGCGCTCGACTTTCAGCTCGCTGGCCGGCGTCTCGTGCACACGCCTGTCGGGCTCGGGCTCCGACAACCTCAAGCGCTCCGGATCCTGGTTTTCGAAACCGTCGAGACGGTCGCGCGAGCGGATGATGCGGCGGAGCTTGCGGATCTCGGCGCGCAGGGCTTTGACTCGCAGGTTGTGGGTCTGACGGCGGTCGACCGAGATCAACTTGCGCATCAGGTCCGAAGCCAGGCGCAGAATCGGCAACGCCGCTTGGTCGACGTCGAGCAGCGGCCAGGTCAGGCTCTGCTCACGGCCGCTGTTCAGGGTCAGCCGCACGGGTTCACCGCGCGAGCGCCGCACGGCGATGGAAAAACTGCCGCTGCGCAGACGCACGTGCACGTTGCGATCGGCCTGCCAGGCGTCGATCAGAGCGCGCACGGCAGCCACCATGCGCTGGGCAGCGAGCACGATGGGCCCCTCGAAGATGGTGCGCTGGCTGCCGCCACAGAACGTCCACAGCCGGCCTTCGAAGAGCAGGGCGTGAACATCGTCGAAGGCGTGGCTGGCGGTGGCCTGATCCACCGAGGGTCGAATCATGGCTTCGAAGCCGAAGGCCAGCGGAATCTGCGGTCCGGGGTCGGTCAGACTGCCACCGCTACAAGCCACGGAGGCGACCTCGGCATGGGGGTCGCTGGCCAACTGCGTCGCGCGCAGGCGATCGCAGAGCTTGTGCAGGGCGGCGCCGTTGACTTCACCGCTCTCCAGCTCGGCCATGGCGCGACCGGCCACGGTGCAGGCGTCGAGTAGCTCGCGCAGGGCGATGGCGCGCTCGCGCAAGTACACCGTGGGTGAGCCCTCGGTGCTGTAGCAATCGATGAGCAAACGCGGACCGCGACGTAAAAGCGCATACTCGATGGGTTCGGCCCCGAGCGGCAGGATCACGCGGTTGCGACGTCCCGAAGCGAGGGCACTGACGCCGGCGACGAGGTCGGCGAATGCCGGCAGCTGGCGCGGGCCTGGAGTGGCTCCGAGCAGCAGCTTGCGCAGGGCGTCGAATGGATCGCAGGCCGGCTGCAACGTAACGAAGCGGCTGCCCAAGTCGTGGCGTTGGAGGTTTTCTTCGAGCATCGCGGAAGGTCGACCAACGAGCCGACGTGGCCCATGGTAGTAGCCACGCCCACATGCGGAAAATTATCCGCGCCCCCACTGATCTTCCGTTCTGACGCGCTACAAAAATTTGCGTCTGGCCCGCGCTTCCTCGGCCAGCTCACGAAAGGCGCGTGCAAAGCCCGCCTCGCTGTGGTGATCGCGGATGTGACGCTGTGCGGCAGTGCCCAGCTCACGACGCCTTGGCGCATCGGCGAGCAGCGCGTGAACGGCTGCGGCCATCGCATGGACATCATCATCTTTGACCATTTCAACTGCATGTTGAACTGGCAGGCCGGCCGTGGCGCGCACCGTGGCGACGGTGGCCAGGCCGCGCCCCATGGCATCGAGCAACTTGATGGGTAGACCGCCGGGCGCGCGCCTTGGCACCAGCGCGAGCTGGGCGGCTCGATGCAGCTGCACGCGCAGCAGCTCGTCGCCGAGCTTGCGCAGGTGCACGCGCCCTGCGAGCCCGCGTCGCCTGGCGGCCTGCAGCACGGGGCGCCCGTCGCTGTCGCTGGCGATGAGCAGATGGACATCACTTTGACGCGATGCGAGCAGCGCCAGGGCATCGAGCAACGATTGCCAACCCTGGTATCCATCGAGATTGCCCGCATAGAGCAGAAGCGCGCCGCTCTCGGGCAGAGCGAGGAGGCGACGGGCGCTCAAGCACAGGGCGCGCTGGGTTTCGTCGTGACACGGCGGCCCATCGGGATCAACCGGCCAGGGCAGCGGTAGCGGGGTGATGCTCGCGTTTGGGGCAAGCCGCTTCAGCCGCGAAGCCAGGAGCGGCGAGACGGTGGCCACCGCATCGAAGCGGCGCAGGAGAAAGGCGTCGAGTGCGGCGCCCGAGAGGCGCGCCGGCAGACCGAGTGCCTTGGATGCGTAGCGGGGCACGTAATGGGGCAGCTCGGCGCCGAGATCGGTGTGGGCGAAGAAGATGCGAAGCCTGCGCGACGGCAGCGTTGCGAGCGCGGCTTCCACATGGTGGGCGACGAGCAACTCGGGCTCCAGGCGTCGCTCGAGCGCGGGTAGCTGCAGCGACAGGCGCGCGTCGAGCAGCAGCTTGCCCGGATGGGGCCCCGAACGCAGTGGCGTCACGCCCGGGATGGTTCCGCTGCGGTAGATGGGAAAGGGAGGCGGCGGCCCGGGTCGTTGTTGACCGTGGGCGTAACAGAACAGGGCTGCTGTGCGGTCATGGGCGTTGAGCGCCCGCAGCATCGTGGCGAGCACCGCCTGGGTTCCCTGGGGGCTCGGGAATGGCAGGGCTGCGATGTGGAGGCTCAGACCCCGCTCGCTCACTCGATGTACCCCAGGGCGCGCAGGCGGGCGGCCACGCTGGCCTCGCCGGCGGAATCGCGCGCCGCCGCGACCCTGGGCTCGACCTCGGGGGCCACGAGCTCGGCCGTTGCGAGGGCCGCCCCCAGCGTAAGCCGCCGGCCGCGGCTGCCGGAGGGCGGGGCCACGCCCAGCCGTGCGAGCACGGTGACCGCCGCATCTTCCACCGAAGCCTCGATGCGCCCCATGGACTCGACCTGCGGGCCCGCCGCCACGAAGAGGCCGCGGCTGCGGTGGCTGCCCGCCAAGCTGCGGCCCTTGCGACCGAGGTACTCGGCCGGCGGGATGCGCCCGAAGATCGCCGACGCCGGGCCGTACTCGGCAGCGCTCGCCGACGGCATCACGTTGTAGCTGTAGCCGCGGTCGAGTTCGAGTTCCACGATCAGATCTGGCGCCCGTTCCACGAAGGTCCCCGCGTAGAGTTCCTCGCGGGCGTGCAGCGCGCGCAAGACCGGGCGCCCCGTGTCGGGATCGCGCAGATCCCCGAGAACTCCCTCGATGCGCTCGCGCAGCCTCGCTCGCTCCGTGGAGACGAGCTGGCCACGGCTTTCGCGGCCCCGCAGGTTGTAATGGATGGCCGGGAAATAATTCAACTCATCGCTAAACGCCAGCGTGTGCTCCATGTCGATGCTTCCGAAGCGCACGCGCGATTCCAGCCAGCTCGGCAGCCAGCTGCCGGCGGCGCGAAAGATCTCTTCGCGAAGGCGTGGAGGCAACCGGCGCAGGGCCGTGTGCTTGAGGCCCGAGAGCAGCTCGGCGCGGGCTCCGGCCCGCTGATGGCGCAGGACCCCGGCCGCTTCGAGCGCGTTATTCAGGTAGAGCACCTTGTCGGAGGCACCGCCGAAGCCGTGATCGCTGGCCACCGTCAGTTCCACCCCATCGCCACCAGCGGCCTCGAGCAGGCGGCCCAGGGCCCGGTCGAGCGCCTCATACACGCGCGGCAGCGCCTCGCGCAGGAAGGGGCCTGTGCCCCTTGGATGGCGCGGAGAGTCGACGTCGAACAACGACCACAGGTGATGGCTGGCGGTGTCGCTCTCGCCGAAGTAGACCGCGAAGAGATCCCAGCGCTGCCTCGACAAAAGCTGCACGGCCAGCTCGGCGCGACGTTCGATGCGGGCGATCAGGGCGTCGGGCAAGGCCGCATGCCAGTGGGGCGAATCGGCGGCGAACTCATCGACGTCATCGAAACGATGGGGGCCGAAGCGGGCCTCGAGTTCGGCGTGCAGGCTGGGCGGCCACACGAAACTGCCATCGGCGCTGAAGGCCACCGGCGAGTCCCAGCCGCTGATGAAGGCGCCGTGACGCAGGCGTTCGGGGGGATAGGTGGCGGGAAAGAAGAGGCAAGCGCAGCGCTTGCCGAGGGCATCGAGACGGGCTGCGAAGGTGGGCGCCGCGCGCACGCTGCCGCCCGTAAAGCGCACGCGATAGTCGCTACGGGTGGTGAAGTCGAAGACACCGTGCTCGCCCGGACCCAGAGCCGTCAATAGCGTCGTCCAATTGGGCAGCGTGGCAGGCGGCTGCAAAACGCGCATTGCCGCCCACGCGCCACGCTCCATGGCGGCAAAGAGGTTCGGCAGGCGCCGGGCGCCCAGGCGTTCGATCAACGCCAGGTCGCCGCCGTCCAAACCCACGAGCAAGCTGTGGGCACCTCGCGGTGCCCGGTTCACGGCCCGGCGGCTCCCCGAAGCTCGCCTCGGCTGCGGTCGACACCCAGCAGATCCTCGCGCGTGTCGATGCCCATCAGGCCCAAGATCGTCTGGTGCACATCGTAAATCGCCGCGCCCTCCAAAACTCCGCGCCGCTGCCCGCGGGCACCGGCCAGAACGAAGACGCCGTCCCAATCGTGATTGCAGGCGTCGGGGCCGCTGTCGTTATGCTCCTGCACGATCGGGTAGCGGCCGGCCGGACCGACCGTCGCGATCGCCCGATAGTCCAAATCTCCGAAGAATGCCATCAGGTCCGGCGGTTGGCCGCGGCAGGCGCGGTAGTGCTGCTGGGGACGCAGCAGGCGGTGGGACAGCACCTCGCCATCGCGACCAGGCAGCGCGCCCAGCGCCTCGGATAGGGCTTCGAGTTCGGCCTCGAAATCGGCCTCGGCGACGATGCCGCGGGGCTCGCGCCCGACCCGATTCAAATGAATGCGCGCGTAGTAGCCGCCCTCGGCCCAAGCCCGCGTGCGCGCCCAGTCGATCGACAGCGCTGCCGCTGGGGTGACTTCCGTGGGCTCTTCCTCAAAGCAAAGGTATCCCTGCTCCATCAACCACTGGTTGACAGCGATGGCACCGTGCAAGGGCCGGGCGCCGTGATCGCTGGCCACGATCACGGCGGTGCCCGGCTGCAGCGAAGACAAGAACTCGCCCACCTGACGATCGAGGGTTCGGTAGTAGTCGACGGCGGCTTCGCGCAGGGGATCGCTCCCATCGTGGGCGGGGCTATCGGGATCGAGCAGATGATAGCAACCGTGGTGCAGGCGGTCGGTGCCGACTTCCACCATCAGCATCAGGTCGGGCTGCTCCCGCGTGTAGAGGTAGCGCGCGATGTCGAAGTGCTGGGCGGTCATGGTCGACAGCTCGGCGATGAGCGCGGCGCCGTCGAGCTTGCGAAAGTCCGCCACGTCCATGCGGTAGTCGCCAAAGCGTGCGCGCAGCTCGGAGCCGAGTCGTCGCGGCTCGGTAAAAATGCTGTCGGCACCCGGCGTCAGCAAACATGAAACCAAAGCGCCCTCGATCGGCGGTGGCGGATGGCTCGGCGGCACGAAAAGCGAAAGTGTGCGCCCGCCGGCCGCCCCCACGCGATCCCAGACGCGCGCCCCCAGCACATCGCCACTGTGGACCACGCGCTGGGTCACGGCGCCGGCTTCCCGTGTGCGAAAACCGTAGAGTCCGAGTTCACCCGGGTCGCGACCGCTGAACATACAGCTCCAGGCCGGCACCGTAATCGGCGGCGCGCACGAACGCAGCGCGCCGTGGAGCCCGCCTTCGACCAGCGCAGAGAGATTCGGCAGCTCCGCACCGAGGGGCCCGAAAAGAAAGCTCGGCGGCACGCAATCGAGGCCCAAAACGACAACCTTCTGGCCCATGGGCCGATGGTTGGCCAGCTGCGCCCGGGGGGCAAGGGCGATTTGGGCTGATGCCCGGATTGCCGTGCAGAGGCGATGGTGAAAAGGCGACACGGGCAGCGGGCAGGGCTACCGTTGTCCGCCATGGGACCCGTCGACACGGGAGACGTCGGAAGCCGCGCAAACAGACGATCGCAACTCGGGAGCTACCGTGACACAGGATGATCCGCAGCGGGCACCCGCGCAGCCTCGAATGTGGGCACGGCCCTGGACACGCGCCCGGTGGTGGGTCCTGGCCCTGGGCCTATGCGCCCTGCTCCTATGGCTGCTTGGCCCACTCGAGCGCGTCGTAATCACAATAGACGTCGGTCATGGCGTCCACGTTTCCACTGAAAACGCCGTGCCCTTTGTCACACGCCTGAGCGAACAGGTGAAGGTGCAGCTCGACAAGGAGTTGGAAGTCGAAGCCAGCCTCGGCAAGGCGCTCTCTATCCCGCTCGACGAGACGCTCAGCGTGCCCATCGACACGACGATCGACGTGCCACTCGATAGTGACATCCACGTCAAGCAAGTCCTGGACATCCGCACCACCGTTGCGCTCGATCTGAAGCTCGGCGACAAAGAGCTTCAGATCGACCGCCTGCGCATTCCCATCGACGACGAGATCTTCATCGACGACGTGGTGAAGGTCAAGACCGTGCTGCCGCTGGATACGACGGTCGCCAGCGTGCTCGGCATCGAGGTTCCCGTAAAGGCGCAGTTGCCCGTCGAGATGGAAGTGCCGATCAAGCAAAAGCTGCGCGTGCGCGACACCCTCGGGGTCCAGGTCAAGGACCTGAAGGCGCGCTTGCGTACCGAGGTGCCGCTGTCGCTGAAGATTCCGATCGACCAGGATGTGGGGGTCACGGGCAAGCTTCGCGTCCCGGTCCGGAAAACCCTGCCGATTCGAATACAGCAAACGATCACCGCACCCGTGGCCGGCACGATTCCGGTGCGCATCCAGCTCGAGCAATCGCTCCCCGTACTGCTCGACGCGGAGCTGGCGAGCGAAGTCAGAATCGACCAAAGCGTTCCCGTGCGTCTGGGTCAAATCCGCCTCGATATCGATTCGCTGGGAGTGGAAGTCGAGTGACGCAAAGGACCGCAAAGAAACCGCGTTCACCAGGCGAAGAGTGCATCGATGAACGGCAGGTAGTGAAACTGCATCCCGGGGGGATAGCGAGCGTACTCGAAGCGCGCACCGGCCTCGAGCGCCACGTGCTCAGCGAGCAGCCATCGCAGAGATAGCCCCGGCTCCAGACTGAAACCGCCGTCGACCACGGGCAGGAAGAAGAGCTTCACGTCGGCCGCCAGCCGAAAACGCGCGCCGAGCATGGCCTCGTAGCCCAGCCCGGCGCGGTAGACGGCGGTCGTCTTCAGCACCGCGAAGCGCGCGTACAGGAAGGGAAAGTCCAGCAGCGGCATGCCCTCGGCGGAGCCACGCGGCGCGACCGAGATGCCCGCGCTGAGGGTCAAGAGCTGCTCGGGCATCCATTCGGCAGTTGCCAGGGCGTCCATGTCCAAAACCAGCACCTGCGGCACGCGGCTGTCTTCGGGCAACAGCCCCAGCGCCCCCTCCCCGGCGAGCAGATCGAGCAGCGGCTTGGGATAGCTCAGACGCCCCACAGCAGCGCTCGAGTAGCGCCCGCGCTCGAAGAAGCGCCACTTGGCCTGAAGCTGTGGGTTTACGAGCATCAGGATATGACTCGACAGCTCCAGCCCGTCGTGGAGGCCATAGCGCACGGGCTGAAAGACGCCCGTTTCGATGCGCCCCTCTGGCAGCGTGCGAGTGCTGTCGCTGGATACGACCAGGGGCTCGGCCAGCGCGCGACCGCAGAAGATCGCCCACAGGCATAGAAGAGCGGCGAACAGCCGGCTCATGGCAGCTCCAGGACCGCGCTCAGCGGTGCGTGATCCGACAGCGGCATGGTCTCCATACCGCCCCGGGCCTGGTCCTGGTGGGTGAGCGCGGAATCCGGCTGCCATTGCCCACTGGTGAAGAGATAGTCGAGCTTGCGGTTCCAGAACCCGCGCCCGTCCACCGTATGGGTGAAGTGGGCGGCGTTGTCGGCCTGGTAGTCCTCGAGCGCAACCGCCGGCGCGTAGCTTCCGTACAGGCCCGCGAGCCACTCGGCCTCGGCACGGTAGTCGTCGGCGATGAAGTCCTCGTCGGTGCAAACGGCGTCGGGGAAATCGTGTTGCTTGTCGCTACCGGGTGGCAAGGTGTTGAGGTCGCCACCGCCGATGACCAGCGCGCCATCGTCGCGGAGGGCGTCGAGTTCGGCTTCGAAGGCCTCGATATGCCGCAGCTTGGTACCGTCGTCACCGTAGGCGTCGGTGTGGGTGGCCACCAGCGCAATCTCGCGCTCGGCAAGCTCCAAGTGTGCGCGCAGGATGTTGCGGCGGAGGTAGAAGTAGCGTGTCAGGGCGTCTTGATCGCTTCGTAGTGGCAGTGCCAGGCGCGTCGCATCGCGTAGAGGCCAGCGCGAAAGAATCGCATTGCCGTCGTCCATCGCACCCAGGCCGTCGCTCGGAACGAAGTCGGCGCGCCACTGGGAGCCATAGGCGCCGTGGTTGAGGTCGGTGTGATCAAGCAGCCACTGGAGCTGATTGACGAAAGCACCGCGCTTGGAATTGATATCCACCTCTTGCAGAAAGACCAGGTCGGGATCGACCTGGCGGATCTTGGCTGCGATCGCCTCCAGGTTCGCCACCACCTCGGCCTTCGACATCAGGACGCGATCGCCGAAGCAGTCGAAGAAAAAGTCGATGCGGCCGCCTCCGAACTTCACGTTCCAGGTCATCACCTTGAGCTGCGTGGGCGCCGCGGGCGCCGCGCTCAGCTCGCCAGCCTGATAACGCTCTGCGGGCTCGATCTTGTCGAACTCTACGTGAAAGGGATCGCAGGCGCACAGGGCAAGCGTACACAGCAACAGAACCCGCACAAACGACGCGAGTATCACCCGCACCCTCGTTCGATAGGCATCGCCCGCGCAGGTGGAAGATCGCCAATCGTCTGCGGCTATCGACATCGCGGGGATGCTAAATGTCCGACCACGATTCAGCAATGCTGGATCATGGTCTGGAAGCCGGCGGCCTTCAAGGATGGTGCGTCGAACCAGTTGTGCGTCGCCGCGGTTGGCGAGCCGACGCGGAGTACGCCCCGCCGAACGAGCGAGGTGGCGTCGCCGAATCGTGCTCGGGCGTTTGGCACCGAAGTGATGGCCGCACGGCCGCTGGGAGAGTCGAGCGCTTCAGCGAAATCTCCGGAATGGCGAAACGCTAGCCTAAGGGCTTGCCCCGGCACTCTCGAGCCCAGCTTGTGCGTGCTCGATGGTGCTGTACGAAGCCCCTGCAGCCCCACTGCAACGCAGGCGCTCGGCCTGCCACCTCATCAGCAGCGCATGAAGCTCCATCTCGGCACCGCTGTATTTTCGCTCTGCGTTTTCAAAAGCAGCGTCCACCCGACGCACCGCGTCGCGCACTTCTTGCCATGGTTGTGGCGCTTTCACCCCATCCACCACAGCTGCAGGCACCTGCGTTGGACCTCGCCCCTGCCCGTTGACCCCGAGTTCACATGCGCCCGCGCAACATGCCGTGCCAGTAAAGGTTCGGCAGCGCATAGGCCTTGAGCGCGTACATGCTGTAGCGCTCCTGGGCCTGGTCGAAGGGGAAGGTCTCCATGATGGCGCCATCGTAGCCGAACTCGGCGAGGATGCACTTGCCACGTCCGGTCACCAGCGGGCACGAGGCGTAACCGTCGTAGCTGGCCCGAAGCGGCTTGCCGTCGCGCTTGGCCTGCCAGTTTTCTACCAGCACCGGAACCTGTTTGCGAACCGCGGCGCCGGTCTTGGACACGGGTAGGCTGCTGCAGTCGCCCGAGGACCACACGTTGGGGTATTTCACGTGCTGCAGCGTGTGCTTGTCCACGGCCACCCAGCCGCCGTCGCCGGCCAGGGGGCTGTCGCGCACGACCGCCGGCGCGCTCTGGGGCGGGGTGACGTGGATGAAGTCGTAGTCGATCTCCTGGAGGTCGCCGCCGCCGACGGGCTCGAAGACCGCCACGCGATCTTTGGCGCGGATTTCCGTCAGGTTCAGGGAAAAGCGCGTCTCGATGTCGCGCTCGGCGACGATCTTCTCCAGCGCCATCCGGTACTTGGGAATGCCGAAGATCGAAGGAGTGGCGCTGGCGTAGATCACCTGCACCTGGTCGCGCACACCCGCGGTGCGGAAGGTTTCTTCCGCCAGATACATGATCTTCTGGGGCGCGCCGGCGCACTTGATGGGCGTCGACGGGAAGGTGAATACGGCTTTGCCCTTGCGCAGGGCACGGATGAACTCCCAGGTCTTTTCGACTGTGGCGTAGCTGTAGTTGCTGCTCACGCCGTCCTTGCCCAGCGCCTCCTCGAGCCCCTTGACGCGCGACCAGTCCAGCTGGATGCCCAGGGCGACGACGAGGTCGCCGTAGGTGATGGTCTTGCCGCCCTTGGTGACGACCGTGTTCTTTTCCGGCTCGAAGCGCTCGACCGCATCCTGCATCCAGGTCGTGCCGGCCGGGATGAAGTCGGCTTCATCGCGCTCACTGACTTCCTTGGGGAAAACACCGCCTCCGATCAGGGTCCAAATCGGCTGGTAGTAGTGTTTGCTGGACGGCTCGATCAGACCGATGCTCGGTGGCCGCTCGAGCTGGCTCAGCCGTGCGGCGATGCTGATTCCGGCGCTACCGCCGCCTGCGATCAGGACTTCGTAGTGTTCAGCCATCATTGTCCTCGGCGAGTTTCTTGTGTTCCGCCTCTTCCAAGCTGCGACCGAGCTCGCGCGCGACCGCGAGCAGCAAGCCCAGTGCCCTTTGGACGTGGGCATCCGAAGTCGAGCGCAGTAGACCCAGAAAGCCCGTGGGCCTGCTGAGCGCGCGCGCGTCGACGACGGCCTGCGACAGCCGCCCCAGAGCGCCCAGGGTACGCGGCGCAAAGGCCGGCGCCAGCGCCTCGGCGTCGAAGTCCGCGTCGCCCACCCCGCGCATCATGGCGTGCACGAGCTTGCGAACATTGACCACAACGCGCTCGAGCTGCACGCCGTCGTGGGCGGCGCGGGCCACCGCGTCGTCGGCGCTGTCAACGGCGGTCGCGATCATGGCGGGCAGCGCATTGGCCTGCTCGAGCAGGGTGGTCAGCCGTTCGAGGGTGCGCGGTTCGGATAGCTGCAGCAAAAGCTGACCGAGGCCGCGAACACGCCCGTCGACGCGACCGTCGCGGCCGGCCCAGTCATCAAAGGTATCGACGAGGGTGGCGCTGCCGGGCATGGCCGCGTCGGCCAGGGCGGCGAGCGGTTCCAGGAGCCGCTCGATGCGCTCGAGACGCGCTTCAAGGGCGGCGAGGGAGCCGCTGGGAGTGCTACGCGGCGAATTGGTGCGTTCCATCGCGGCTTCCGGGGTCACGGGGTCGAAGCGAAACCGTGAGCTTGCGCTTGGCATGAAATCCCATCGCACCCGCGGACGCAAGAGGGTCGATCGCCCTGTATGACTAGTCACCACGCGACGACAAAAAGGTGCGGACACTGGACGCTGGCATCCCTGATCGCGCTGGGGCAGGATTGCGGACGCGCAGACCAAGGCCGGGGCTTTCAACAGGCGACAGGCGAATCGATGAAACGCAGGGACTTTCTCAAGCAGGCGGGTTGCTTCGTGGTCACCGCCAGCGTCGGCAAATTGACAGGCTGCGGCGACGACGCTGCCTCCACCGGGATGGGCGATGCGGGAAATACCGCCGACGCCGGCACCTTCGGATCGGATATTTCCGTGTCCTTCCCCCAGGGCGTCGCCTCGGGCGACCCGCGCCCGAACTCGGTGATGCTATGGACCCGCGCCGAACCCGAAGACGGCGAGTCCAGCGTGATGGTCGAACTGCAGGTGGCCCTCGACGAGAGCTTTGCTGATCTGGTGGTCGAGCAGACCCTGGAGGCCGGCCTCGAACACGATCACACCCTGCGCGTTGTAGTCGAAGCGCTCTCGCCCTCGACGACCTATTACTACCGCTTTGTCTCAGGCGAGGGCGAAAGCCGTGTGGGGCGAACCTGGACCGCACCCGAAGCCGACGACGACGTGGCGGTAGGGCTGGCGTGGGTTTCGTGCCAGGACTTCACCAGCGGTTTTCACGGAGCCTATCGCCGCATGATCAACGACGACGAGCAGGCCGCGGAATCCGATCGCGTGCGCTTCGTGCTGCACGTGGGCGACTTCATCTACGAGACACGCAGGGAAGAGTTCCAGACGGCACTCGACGAAGACCTCGAGCGCGTCGACCTCATCGATCGCGACGGCGTGCCCCGAACGGTAGCGCCCTTCCCGTCGGGTGGGGGCGAAACCGCAAGCGGTGGCAGCTTTGCTCAGACCGTCGATGACTACCGTCATCTCTACAAGAGCTACCTGGGCGATCCTGATCTGCAGGATGCGCGGGCACGCTGGCCCTTCGTGTGCATCTGGGATGACCATGAGTTTAGCAACGACTGCTGGCAGACGCAGGCCAATTACACCTCCGAGCACAGCACCGACGAACCCTCCCAATCGCGGCGCGTGGCGGCCAACCAGGCCTGGTTCGAGTACATCCCCGCCATCCTGGAAGAAGCCGAAGAGGCCGACGGTGTAGCACCTGCGGCCCACGATTTCCGCCCCGTCGAAGTGGAAGATGTGCGCTACGACGAGGGCATCGATATCGACGAGCCCAATAACAGCAAGGCCCTGGGCAGCCTGACCATTTATCGGCGGCTGCGTTTCGGCCGCCATCTGGAACTCGTGCTCACCGACAACCGCTCCTATCGCAGCGATCACGCCCTGCCCGAGGAACTCACCACAGGCAACCCGCTGATCTTCCAGGCGCGCGGAGGACTTCCCCTCGACGTTGTGGTGACCCTCGACGCGGGCAACACGGCCAACGGCGGCGACCCACCCGCCAGCATCGACAACTTCGAGAACGTGCGCCGCGACAGCCCGCCGGGCACCATGCTGGGAGCCGAGCAGAAGCAGTGGTTCAAGGACGTAATGCGCGCCACCGACGCCACCTTCAAACTCTGGGGCAACTCGGTGCCATTGCTCCGGGTGCGGCTCGACGCCACCGCCGTCGATCTGATCCCCAAGGACCTGATGCTGGGACCGGACGCCTGGGACGGCTATGGGACCGAGCGCCGCGAGTTGATGGGCTTCTTGCGCGACGAGGGCATCCAAAACGTGATCTCGCTGTCGGGCGACCACCACGCGCACCTGGCGGGCGTGGTCCACGACGACTACGATGCCGACAGCCCGACGCCGGTCATGGTCGACTTCGCCACCGCGGGCATCAGCTCTGCGGCCATGTTCACCGCCATCGCCGGAGCCATCCGCAGCGCCGCGGGCGAGGGGCTCGAGGCGCTGGTCGCGCCGATCCTCAAGGTCGTCAACTACGACGAAACCCAATTCGGCGGCGAGCGCAAAGCCGTGCCCAACTTCAACGCGCTCGTCCTCTACGGCAGCGCCGCGGCCAATGCCATCGCCGACAGTGGCGATGTGGCGGAAGGAGAGGCGCTACGCCTGCCGGGGCTCAACGACCACCTGCGCTTCGTCGACACCGCCAGCCAGGGCTACGGTTTGGCGCGCATCGGAGCCGATGGCGCCGACGTCACTCTGGTCGCCATCGAAGTGCCGGTCTTGGACCGCGGAGAGGAAGGCGCCCGCGAACGCTACCGGGCGAGCTTCACGGTTCCTCGCCTGGGCGATGGCGAAAGCCTGGTGCTGGACGTGCCCGAGATCGAGGGCGCCAAGCCCTTTCCGCTGGGATAGCGCGTCGAGCGGTTTGAAGCGGCCGTAAGGGCTCGCGAAAGAATAACATCCCCCTTTGGCACGCACCGGCGGGCACGCTCGGGCCGTGCGTCCTCGAAGAATTCCTCGATGTACCTCGGGTACGACTGCGGATTCTCCTCCGGGCGCCGTCCCGACCGCACTCCGCCGTCACGCACCAAAGGGGGAAGTTATTCTTTCGCGAGCCCTAAGTTCGGGAAGGAGAGCGGGTTGCGGCGATTTCAAACCGCTCGACGCTCTGGGAGACTGGTGTCAAACGAGCGTGCGCGGGTTTGTGCAGCCGGGTCGCCAGCTTGAGCGAGTGCGGCCCCCGCGTGCGCAGGGAGTCGGCCAATACCGATGGCGAAAGCAAGAAAATGGCCCTGGCACGTTTCAGCTCGGGCACGTTTCAGGTCGGCATGACACGCTTCATCGCCGCGAGTCCGCCAGTGGTTTCTGGGCGGTGCGCGCCGCCGCGGTTGGCCTACAGGCGCACCGAGAGTCCGAAGGAGAAGCGACGTACCAGCGCTGCGGTTTTGGCGTAGCGCGCGCAGTCCATGGGCTCGGGCAGCTCGATTTCGAGCGCCAGTTGTTTCAAGCGGCGCCAGTCGTCGTGCTCGCGGTCGACCAATTGTTCGCTCGCCGGCTTGCCACACACCTCCTCGACCGCAGCCTGCAAGCGCTGCACGACGGACTCCGTTCCCTCCACTTGCAGGCGCCGAAAGAGCGCCGCGAAGATGTCCCGGTGTCCGATCTGCAGGGCCAGCAGCAGCAGTGCACCGCGATAGCGCTTCTGGGCGAGATAGGTGTCGAGGTCGACCGCCTGCAGCACGCGCAGCATCAGGTAGGTGTTGGTGAATGACTTGACGTTGCGTGGAGTCCATAGCAGCGGACGCAAGCGGCCCATGAACTCGAGTTCGTCGGCGCTGAGCTGGAGCGCGCGCTCGGCCTGTTGGTGCTGGAGGTCACTCCATACCGGTTGGCTCAGATGTGCACTCCGCGGCAGTGTGAGGGTTTCGACGGCGTATGCACCTCGCTCGCCGCCTGGCTGCCCATGCCGCTCGGTCTCCTTTTTACCCCGTCGCTCGTGGGCCCGGTGGCCTGTCACCGGCGCGCCCTGCTTCGCTTCGACGCCGCTGCCAGCCGCAGCACCCGGCTCGGCCTCCGCGACGTCCACCAAGCTGCCCAGCAGCTTTCCGTAGCCGGCCTTTGACATGCGCGGTACCACGTAGGGCACCTGGAAGATCTTTTCGAGGTAGTGCGACGGCCGCACCGGGAATACTTCGCCCTCGTCGATTTCGTTCTGCAGACCGTCGCCCGAAGTGGTCAGCAGGTCTTTATAGTGATAGCGCAAGCAGTTGAGGAGCCAGCGGGCGTCGGCCGCGGTCACCACGACGAAGAGCGGGGTCGCCAGTAGCAGGTGAATCGCCTCCAGAACCTCGACCACGCGACGCGGCGGGCAGCGGTCGAGGTCGTCGATATAGAGAATGATGCGGGTCGCTGGCGGCGCGTGCCGATCGCCGCCGCGCTCGCGTTCGGCTTGTTGCATCCGCTCGGCGGTCAACTCGCCCAGCGCCTGCTGATCCTCGAGGATCCTCGAGAGCTGCTCGAAGTCGTCGCGGATCTGCGACAAGATGCCCAGCTCGCGCCGGTAGTCCTGGGCGCGGTGGTCGGCAAATTCGTAGAGCGCATGTCCCGACTCGAGCGCGCTCAGGGCCGCCTGCGCTTCACCGAATCGCTTGCGCGCGGCCTCGAGCTCACGTTGGGCGACCCGCAGCGCGGTCTGCTGTGCGGGTCGGTCCTCGCGTAGCTTCTCGAGGTCTCCGTCGTAGCGTTCGAGCAGCTCGGGCAGGGCGTCGAGCAGTGGGCGCGCCGTCTGCCATTGGGTCTGCAAGCGCGACAGCTGCGGACGCAGCCAGGCCACAGCCCCGGTCACGGCCGAGACGAGCGAGGCCCCCACGCCCGCCAACCGCGCGTGCTGCTCCGACATGTCCATCATGCCCTGGGCCATGCCAAAGGCACTGCCGCCCACGACGACCAATGCCGCCACGGCCAGCGCGAACGCGCCCCAGCGGTGACGCAGCAGTTGGGTCGCGCGCACGGTCTGCCCCCAACCACCGCGCAGCTTCTGCAGCGTTTTCGTCCAATGCTCTACGGCGCCCGGCTCGAGCTTCAGGCTCTTGAGCAAATCCGCCAGCTCGGAGCTGTCGATCAGGTCGAGGGCTGCGGCAAGACGCGCACGGCGGTCGACCTCGGCTTCGAGTCGTTGGCTGTCGCGGACGGCCCGGTCGCGCTGCATCAGGGTGGTGCGATAGATGCGCTGGTTGCGATGCAGGGTGTCGACCAACGCGGCGTGTGTGCGCGCAATCGCCTCCTGTCGCGCCGCCTGGTCTTCGGGCGCTGCGAGCGCCTTGGCAACGCCCTCGAAGATGCCATTGACCAGACTCGCCCACAGGTTGGCCTCGGCGTAGTGCCAGGCGTTGAAGTCGATCTGCACAACCTTGGCGTGAAAAGGCTGCGCCGCCTCGGGCCGCTCCTGGGCCAGCCGTTGGATGTTCTCCGTGAGTTCCTCAATGCGCCACTTCAGCGCCGTGATGAAGGAACTCTTGCCCGAACCCCAATCGCCGAATAGCCCCACCGACAGCGGCGCCGAAACGCGCCGACTGATCAGGGCGTGGCAGAGCGCGTCCACGTCGGCGCGCATTCCCAGCGCGTCGGGCGTCGCGCCCTGGGGGTCGAAGATATTGGCCGGCGCGTCATTGCGAAACGGCGCGTAGCTCGCCGGCTGCGCGTCATACATCGAGCGTGGCAGCACCAGACGCGACACCAGGGTGTTTCCCCGGGCGTCGGACTGTGCGCTCACGACAGCGCCACCCTCGGCGTTCCAGCAGGCCGGTCCGGTTCCCACCTCATCGGCCAGGACTTCGGCTCGCCGAAGCCGAAGGTCCCAGAGCGTGAGCCGCGCGCGCTGCTCCGGACGCTCCCGGTCGAAAGGCGTATAGAGCAGCAGCACCTGCTGGTTCGGGTGGAGGGTCGCCCACTGACCGGCTTCGCAGGGTACCTTGCCGCGCGGGGTGCCGTCGCTATCCCACAGGGCGATCTGCGCGCCGTCCCCCGCGATCAGCGCGCCGTCGACGCTGAACTCCATGAAATGTGGCGCGCCAAAGCCGGTCTCGCAGGAAAAGACCAAAGTGAGTACGGACTGCTCGAAGCTTTCCTTCAACTCGAAGCGCACCACGTCGATGCGACCGTCCTCGCGGGCCAGCGCGAAAAGGGGAGAGTGACGACTGCAGATCACGCGCGCGAACCGAAAATCATCGCTGAGCCAGCGAAACTCATGGTGAACGCTGCGCGTTTCAGCGCCCAGTCGATGGGCTTCGACGCGGGCGTGACGGGCCAGCAGCAGCGTGTCATCGGGCAGCAGGCTCAGCGCTTCGATGTCGCCTGTGTGTTGCATCAGATCGCGGGGTTCGGAAGGCCGTCCAGTAGCGAAGTCCAGCAGCACCAGTGCCTTTTCGAGCGCGACCAGGACGCGTCCGCCGTCGCCGTCGATCGCGCCCTGGCTCGACGGACCGCCAAGCGCTTCCGCGACGGCTTCACCGATCAGCCAATGATCGCCCCAGTCGCTCGCTCCCTTTTGCAAGCCCGTACGCAGGAGAGCGCGGGCTGCACCCGTTGCGTGCTGCAGGTACAGGGGATTGCCACGCACGAGCCCCAACTGCTCGAGGACCACGCCCCCCGGGGAGACGGCGCCAGGGGGCCCGTCGACGCCGGTCTGTGCCACGCTGCTTTTCGCGACCTTCGCAACAGGAAGGGGCTCGTCGCCCTTCATCGCGGCCGGCACCTCGGCACCCATGTCCGCTGCGTCCGGCACGTCCGCGGCTCCGGTGCGCTTGGCGATCTCCAGCCACTTGGCACCGTGCTTGCGTAGAAAGCCGCCAGCAGCATTGCCGAGTTCGAGCACGGTCTGCCCATCGAGGCGGCCGTGGGCGTTGAGATCGCGTCGCTGCTGAAACTCGACCAATGCCGTCCGCGTCTCTGGTCCCGCAACGCCGTCGGCGTTGAGCGGAATCTCCAGCGACGCCAGGGCTTGCTGCACCAAATGAATCGAGTCGGAGTCGAGCTGCTCGAGGTGATCGGTGATCGGCGCTGTCACGGTGGGTCTCCCGCTGCTCTGCGCAGCCTAAAGCGTCGATCGGTTTGAAACCACCGCAACTTCACGAGGGTGGGCTGCTTCGCGTGGCGTTACGGGACCGAAGTCGCAACCCGAGCGACTGCGAGGCGTCCGCCGGCCTGTCCGAACTCACCGCCTTCGAGCGCCGAACCACGCTCGAGCACCGGCAATGCCCCCCGAAGGCCCCCTCCGGTGCACGGCAATGCCCCCCGAAGGCCCCCTCCGGTGCACGGCAGCCGCCCCGCGGACGCACCGGTCCACAACGGGCACTCTGTCCCGCCGCGTACAGCCCCAACGATGCACCACCCGTGCTAGCCGGTGGTTGGCGGCGGCTTCGCCCCTGGGCAGCACGCCAGTACACGCCACCAGCAGTCCAGCGGCTCGCAGGGCTGGCGGTATCGGTGCCGCATCAGAAGCGTACCGCCGGGGAAAGTCGCTTCGAGCCCCCTGCGGAAGCTCTGCCAGGCCTCTCGGTACTGCCGGCGGTACTCTCGCACGGCGCCGACCTTCTTCCTGTATGCCTCGCGGTCGCCGCCGCCAGCCACCGTCGGCTTGCGGCCTCCTTTGGGCCTGACGTTGTTGGGGGCGTCGAAGGGGTCGGTGGCCAGAATCTTCTTCACGCCAACAAAGCTGCTGGCAACGACCAATTTCCGAGGCGACGACCAATTTTCGACCCCGCCGTGCTGTAAGGCGGCGGGATCGTGGGGGTTTGGGGCCTCAGCGGTGTAGGCAGCGTGGCATGCGGTGCCGATATGGCTGAAACTGGGGGTGCCTAATGGTTCCTTCTATGGAATGGAAGGTCAAAGGTGCAAGCCACCATTCGCCGTGCAATTGATCGTACGGCGGCCGTCTTCTGTCTGTTCGCGACGTCAAGTGGTTCGATCGTCTTGCTCCGCTCGTCGTGACTTCTCTTCGGGTCTCCCGGTCGTCGTCGATACCGTGTTGTGCTTCACTCTGAGGTGAGCATCACCCTTCTATCAGGGCCTCTTGCGTCCATCGCAAAGGTTGGTACTTCAAATCACGGCATCTCGTCACTGGACTCCATCCAGCGTGCTGGATGGAGTCCAGTGACGACCACGGAGCGAAGCGCAGTGAACCTACAGGTGGGGACTTGGGCTTGAAGGCCTGGTCCAGAATCATTACGGATGCTTCTCCTCGAA
>JAOUOP010000053.1 GCA_029880325.1 Myxococcales bacterium
TGTCAAGCGCCGTGACAGGCGCCGTACCTCGGCTTTTCTGAATCCACTGCCGCTACGCTCGCTCGGCACTGGGTGGATCACTTTTCGCGAGCACAGGTGGGTCAATTCTCGCGAGCGTCGAGGGGCGTTCGGCCACGCAGACCCTGGAGCAAGGCGATCACGGCCTGGGGCCCATCGGGCGCATGGAGATCGAGCCACTCGGGGCGCCGCCCGTGGAACTGTGTGAAGCTCGCCTCGAGGTCGACGCCCACGCGCTCACACATCTGAAAGAAGCGCGCAGCCGTCGGAAAGCAGCGACCGGCCTCCCAGCGCTGCACGACGTTGGTTCGATAGCCCAGGCGGCGGCTGAGGGCGGCCTGGGATCGGCGGCCGCGCAGACTGCGTATGAGCTGCCGCGACACCAGTTTGGAGCGGTCATCCAGGGTTTTCGTCATGCATCATAATTTGCACATTTTCGTGCACTTTAGGGTGGTGGAAATTGCAGAACAAGCGTTGCTCGAGGGGCTACGCCATGCCATCCCAGAACCAGGGCCGGCACTTTCGGGGCGGGCCTCACGTGGAGGTGAGCATGACAACGCACGGGCGGGACGAAGGCTTGGGGAGATGGGGCGCCCGCTTTCTTGTCTTGGGCGCGCTTGCCGCGCTCGTCTGGGGCAGCGGATGCGGCGGGGGAGCCACCGACGACATCGAGGGTTCTTGCCTGCCGGCCCCCACCATCCGCATGTTCGGGCTCGACGAAACGATCGAAGAGTTCGAAGCCTCCCCTCGGGACCTCATCGACGCGGTTGTCGGCACGCGCATCCATCGCATCAAGTGGGTGCCGAACTGCTCCAGCGACACATGTGCATCCCGGCTTTCCAACACGAACATGGACTGCGAAATCGACCCGGCGCTATTACCCACGGTGAGCGGTAGCACGTCCGAGATCACGCTTACGATCGAAGCGACCGAAGGGCCAGCGACTGCCAGGACCTTACCTGAGGGTGATTTTCACTCGTGCGGAGTCGAGCTGGTGGTGCCGGCGAGGGTCTCGATTCGCGGTGACGACGACTCGATCGCCTGGAGCTTCGAAAGCACGCTCTGGGCGACTGGCTTTGAGTCCGGCGCTCTGGTGACCGAGCACGACACCGAAGAAATCACGGAGCTTGGCGGTGCCCTGGGCCGAGAGTTGGCTGCGGGGACCACGGCCAATGTGATGCTGGGCAAGATCGGTGGAAAGCGGATCTTCGCGCTCTCCATCTCGAACCAGGACGGCCTACTGCTCGAGGGCCTCATGCTGCCGGACAAGGAATGCGAATTCTGAGCGGGCAACAGGGCTGCGTCGTGGGGCGGACGTTGGGCGTTAGGGCCTCGGGGTCACAGGGGACCGCCCGGATCGGCACCAAGATGTACGCTAGGCGGGTTCGCCTGACGGCGGACCAAGGTCGCGCCCGTCCTGTGATCCGGTGGCCCTGTCGGTCCCTGCAAGCGTGCACACACCGCCGTCGCAGCGAATGTTCAGTGCAAAAACCACGGCAATTAACCCGAAGTTTGCATAATGGAAGCGTTCTATCGGAGTCGGACCGCGCGAGAGTTGATGTAGGGCGGTCCGTTGCGGCGGTCCGAGTTCGATAGAATCGGGTTGGACGTAACCAGCCTGTACGCGGGCCCCGGCCGGAATCGGCCGGGAGCCGCGTACAGGCTGGCCGGAGGTCGAGCGCGGCAGCTTGTGGCGAGCCCGAGCCGCGAGGTCGCAGGCGGGGGGTCGAGGCTGGCCGGCGGCGCGGCCGGGCGGAGGTCGAGCGCGACAGCTCAAGGCCAACCCGTGCCCGCCCCCACCGAAGGCGCGGGCTAGGCGGCCGGCGCTTGGTCTTCGGCAAGCTGTCGCTTGAGCCAGGCGGCCGGGGTGTAGTTCTCTGGATGCGCTTCGATGTCTTGTGGCGAGGCCTTGAGGACATCGACGAGGTATTGATGCGGAGGGGCGCCGGCCGCGGCGGCGGTCTGCAGCAGCGTGCGCAGGATGTCGAGCACGACCCGGCCTTCGATGGAGCGCCGGAACATCGAGCCCTTCTCGATGAGCTTCTCGGTGCGCAACAAGCGCTCACGCAGGTAATGCCGCGTCCCGAATTATGCCGCGTCGGTGCTCGGGCCGCCGGTTGACGCCAGGTCTCATCCCTCCCGAAATTTCAGCCCCACCTGGCCTGCCGAAAATGTCCGGCATTTCTGACTGGCAGGTGGTTGACATGCGCACATAGCCGCCCGTGTAGACGCCGCCGGGGCCACACACCAGGCCCGGCTCGCAGTCGGAATAAGCCGTGCACTCGGCGCAATGGCCGGGATCCTTGAGGCATAGCAGGCCCATCGACGTGCAGTCGTTGTCCGAGTCGCAGCTCGCCCTGCAGATCCGACCCGCGCATAGCTTCGACCCGTCGCAGTCGGCGTCGCTCACAGACTCCCCGCAACGGCCGCCTTCGGCATCGCACACATCGCCTTGAGCACAGTCGAGGGAGTTGGCGCACGGCACAAAGGCGACGCAGTCGACGTCGACGCACTCATGGTCGACCGGGCAATCGCTGGACTGAACGCATTGATCGCAGCGGCCAAAGGCCTGATTGCAGTTGGAGTTGCCACCGGGGGCGTCGCCCTCGATCACGAGGACATGGGCGTGATGGAGAAGCCGATCAATTGCGGCGCTGGCGATGAGTGGGTCGGCGAAGAGCGCGGCGAGTTCTCGTTCGTCTCGATTGGTTGTGATGATCGTGGAGCCCTTCTCGTATCGCTGGCGGATGATCTCGTAGAGTTCGAGCGGTTCTTCTCCGCGCAGCGCCCGCAGGCCAAGGTCGTCGACAATCAAGACGTCGGGGGAAGTGAATCGGAGCAGGCGTCGGTCATAGCTCCCATCGCCCCGTGAGGTTCGGAGCTGCTTGAACATCTCGTTGGCCTCGACGAAGACGACGGTGTGTCCGAGGCGGCAGGCACGGTGACCGAGCGCCTGGGCAAGATGACTCTTTCCGACGCCGGAAGGGCCGACGAACAGGACGTTTGCGCGCTTGGCGACGAAGATGCCGGTGGCGAGGTCGATGACCTTGGCCTTGGGGATGTTGGTGTTGAACTGGAAGTCGAAGTCCTCGAGGGTCTTTGCGCTCCTGTTCGAGGCCCTGAGCGCAGCGCCGCAGTAGGCTGGGAACGACCACGCAGAACGCGAGTACCGGTGACTCGGGTGAGCGCAAGGCTGCACAGGCATGGCCGACTGTGGGACAATCCCAGCTCGACATGAAGGACGATCGAGCTGCCGCTCCCGCGCCCCGTGCCGGCTCGCCCTGGCCGGCACGGCTGTGGTGGGTGGGCGCCCTCCTCGTAGCCCTGAACCTCGGCAGCGCGCTCGGGCACGACTTCGTCTGGGACGATCTGCACAACCTCCCTGGCAACCGCATCTACCGCGGGCCGGTGCTCGACGCCGTGCGCGCGACCGAGCTCGACTACATCGCACCCGAGGAACGGGCCCGCCACGACCGGGTGAGCGCTCACGACAGCTATCGTCCCGTGATGCACCTGTCGTACCGCCTCGGCATCGCGGTCTCCGGCATGGAGCCGGCCGGGCTCAGGGCCCAGAACTACCTGATGGGTCTGCTGACGGCCTGGCTGGTCTATCTGATCGCGTGCCGCCTGGGGCGCCGCGAACTCGAGTCGCGCTACGCCGCGTTGCTGCTCGCGGCCCACCCACTGTCGGTCGAAACGCTCGTCTATCTTTCGGCCCGAGCAGACCTGATGAGCACCATGTTCGGCCTGCTCTCCGTGTTGCTCGTCCTCGAATGCGGCGAGCGGCAGGCGGCGTCCCGCGGCCTGCGTGCATCGGCACCTCTACTGGCCGGTGTCGCGCTGGCCTACGCCGCCTCCCTGCTCAGCAAGGAGGGGTTGTTGGCGCTGCCGCTCGCCACCGCGCTGTGGCTGTGGGCGCTTGGACGCCTCCGCGCAGGACTGCCTGGTATCGTCACCCAGCTCGCCTGCCTCGGGCTCTACCTCCCCTTCCGGCTCGCGATGGCGGGCGGCAACGGCGCCTCCCAGCTACCAGAAGCCATCGCCGCGTTGCCGGGCCTGTGGCTCGAAGAGCTGCGCCGCGTACTGCTGCCCACAGACCTGAACATCGCCCAGCCACCGGACTCGAGCCTCGGCTGGGTCGGCTGGGTCGCGCTGGCGGGCTGGGTCGGGTCCTTCGTCCTGACGACGACGCGCCTGTGGCAGCAGCCGCAAGCCGATACCCGGGGCGCGCGCGGCGCACGCATCGTCATCGCCGGCACCGGCTTCGGCGCCCTGTGCCTCGGCCCGTCGGCGGTGGTCGTGCTCATCATGGGCGTGCGCGGCGACCGCTACAGCTTCCCTCTGGTCGCTGGAGCCTGCATCACGCTCGTCGTGCTCCTGAGCGAGCTCTGGCGCATGCGTGCCCGCCTGCGTGGACTGCTCGCTGCAGCAATCGCCGGATGGGCCGCGCTGTTGCTCTTCTTCCAAGCGGTGCAGGCCGCGAGCTGGCACGACCACGAGGCGCTCTACCGACACGCGGTCACCGTCGCGCCGGACAGCCCGCGCGCGAACTACGGCCTCGCCTACGTGCTGGCGAAACAGGGGCGCTGGGCGCTTGCGCACCCGCTCTTCGAGCGCGCTCGTGAGCTGAGCCCCGGGGACGTGCGTACCCTCAACAACCTGGGGCTGACGTACCTGAGACTTGGGCAACCCGAGCTGGCCGAAGCCTCTCTGCGCCAGGCGCTGACACACAGCGCGGGCGGGCACGCCCCAGCCCACTTCAACCTGGCGCTCGTCATGCTGCAGCGGGGGCGGCGTGCAGAAGCCTGCCAGGCCGCCGCCGACACGCTGGCGCTGCGACCCGACCACAAACGCGCCACGGCGCTTCGAGCACGTCTGTGCGAGGGAGCGGCCGAGGCGCCGTAGCAGTCCGTGCGTGGCCAACGGCGGACCACACTCAGGCTCTGGTCGAGATTGAGTTGACCGTTTTGCACGTGACGGAGGAGTTCGATCGCGAGCGCGCCCACAGTGAAATCCGCAGGAATAGCGCCAGCTATTTTTGAGGAATTTCACGCGGACGTAAGCCGCGAGCGGGCCCGCCGGCACGTGCAAAACGGTCAACTCAATTCTGAGCGGGGCCCCAGTCCCGCTCGGTGACCGTCATCTCGTGATCGCCTGCCACCGACCGGTAGGTGCCAGCGCCGTTGGGGCGAGCCACGACCTGCCCACTACGGTCGGCGACCGCTACCGCTCGCGCTGGATTGCCCGGCGCCAGGGCATGGGGAGGAAGGTCCCCGTGACCACCGCGCCAGCACCGACCATCGCCCAGGCGCCGATGCGAACACCGCAGACGATCGTGGCGTTGGCGCCGATGCTCGCCCCCTGCCCCACCTGGGTCGAGACGACCTCCCACTGCGAGGCGTCGAGCGGCCGTAGAAGCGGGTCCACGGCACGTGGCCGCAGGTCGTTCGTGGAGGACACCATCGGCCCCACGAACACGCCGTCCCCCAGCTCCACGCCCGCGTACAGGCAGGCGTAGTTCTGGATCTTCGAGGCCGCGCCGACACGCACACCGCGATCGATGAAAGCGCCCTTGCCGACCTCGCAGCGCGCGCCGAGCACCGCCCCGCGGCGGACCTGGGCCTGATGCCAGATCTGGCAGCCGGCGCCGAGCTGCGCGCCCTCTTCGACCTCTGCGCTGGGATGGATGTAACTCTGCTCACTCACCTGGTGCATCCCCGATCATCCCGTGGTCGTTGCGCAGCCGCCACAGGTCCCGCAGCATAGCTGGTGCGACCGTGGACCAACGGACCGTGCTCGGTCGTATGCAGGGGCGCAGCTGCACGGGCAGCTCCTCGACCGCATAGCCCAGGCGTTCCGCCCAGTACACCAGCTCGGTCGAGTAGAAGAAGTCCCGTGATCGCACACGTGTCGCGAGCAGCTGCGCATCCCCTCTCGCCATGAAGACCGTGCCCTGGCTGTCGCGGGTCCGCATGCCGACGATCCCCCGGCGCAGTGCGCGGTAGACCAGGGTGGGGATCTGGCGCTTGCCTCGCGTTCGTATCCTGGAGTCGCGGTGCGCCTTCGAGCCCACCGCGATGGCCCGCCCGCGGTAGCGTCGCGCGAAGGGGAGGAAGCCTTCGAGATCGGTGATCCCGAAGGGAAAATCCCCGGCCGTTAGCAGGATCCACTGCCCGGGGCTCGCCGGCGTCGAAAACACCCGCTGCATGCCGTGGTGGTACGCGTGACCGATGCCGGCTGGCTCGATAGACGCGGCGTGCACCGTGATGCGGTCACCGGCGGGCCCCTCGAGGGTGCGGATCACACGCGCAGAGTCGTCGGCGCTCCCGTTTTCCGCAAGCCACAACTGGAAGCTAGCCGACAACGCGGAGATCTGCTCGATGTAGCCCGCCACCTCTGCCTCGATCGTGTCCGCGTCGTTGTGTACGGGGACGACGCAATGGACGAGGGGCTCGCCCGCAGGGCTCATGACGGGGACGGTTCGAGCGGGGGAGGCATGACCGAAGGCGGCACGCCCATGGAGCGGGAGATCTCGCTGCGGGCCTGCTCGGCTAGACGCAGGGCGCGCACCCCCTCGGCAGCACCGACCGGCATAGGCGAAAGCCCCGCGACCGCATTCAAGAAGGCTCGCAGCTCCTCGCGTAGGGGCTCGCGTGTCTGGATGCCCACCTGGATGCGATCGGGCTGGGCGAAGGAGCGCAGGTACTCGTCGAAAACCATGCTCTGATCCGGATTGAGGTTCATCAGGATGGGGCTACTCCGGGTGAGTGTAACCTCCTGGGTGATCAAGTTCGCATCGAGGTGGCCATCGTTGCCTGTCACCGACAGCCTGCGGATCTTGATCGGACTGACCCAGTTGACGTGAATGTCCACCGTCGCCGAGCCGCAGCTGAAAAGCAGCGTCGCGGCGTCCACATAGCGCCCCCGGTGCCCCTGGGCGGCGTACAGGCGCGGCTCACCGAGCAGCCAGGCCGTGATGTCGATGTCGTGCACCGCGAGGTCGATCAGCACGTGGCCGGCCTTGGTCACATCCTGCGGGGAGCCGCCGACCCGGCGCGCGCTGACGTTGATGATGTCGCCGAGCTGTCCCTCGCGCACCAGCCGCCGGATGGCGACAACAGCCGGGTTGAAGCGTTCGACGTGCCCAACCATCACCGGAACCGAGGCCTGCTCTGCCGCCTGCATGAGCGCCTCTCCCTCCGCCGTGGTCGCGGCGATCGGCTTTTCGAGCAGCATCGGTAGGCCCGCCTCGATCAGGCGCCGGGCGACCTCGAAGTGCGTGGCGGTGGGCGTCGCCACCACGGCGGCACCGGGCTGCGTGGCGCTGAGCGCCTCGTCGACCGTCGCGAAGACCGGGATGTCGCCGGCACGTTTTGCGGCCTGCGTGGCCGGGTCGACGATACCGACCACCTCACACTGCGACGACAGTGTCCGCAGCAGGCGAAGGTGGTTGCGCCCCATCCTTCCCAAGCCGCAGAGCAAGACCGATGTCCGTGCCATGCGTGAATTAAAGGCCATGCGGGGCGGAATGGAAAGACTATCGCGCTCCTCGCGCGTGATTGCTTTGCTACGCTGTCATGATGGCGATCCTCACCGGACCGTGCGAATTCAGCCGGCGACACCTTGGCGAGCTGCTCTCCTTTGCCGCGGAACACTGCCAGCTGCTACCCATCCGCGACGCGGAGCTACCCGAGGACGGCCGCCCCCGCACCTACCTGCGCCACGACATCGATCACTCGATGCTCGACGCTCTCGACGTCGCGGCGCTGGAGGCCGAGCACGGCGTTCGCTCGACCTACTTCGTGCAGCTGCACTCCACCTTCTACGATGTGATGAGCGAGCAGGGACACGGGCAGCTCCGCCGTCTGGTCGAGCTCGGCCACGAAGTGGGCTTCCACTACGACATCACCTACTACCGGCGTACCGGACAGTCGATCGAGGCGGCCTTCCGGCGGGACCTGGCCCTGCTCGGCGACCTGGTCGGGCAGCCCGTACGCTCGATCTCACGTCACGACCCCTCCGCCGCACACCTCGAGCCCGAGCTGCTGGCCAAGATCCGCGGCGCGGCACCCTTCGATGCCTACGCCTCCCCCTTCTTCGAGCAGGGCCGCTACATCTCCGACAGCACGGGCAGCTTCCGATCAGGATGCTGGTGTCGGCATCTGGGCGAAGGACGCAAGCCCCCCTTGCAGGTGCTGATCCACCCCATCTGGTGGGGTGAGCAGGCACAGCAGTGGCAAGCGCGTCTGCGCAGCAGCGCCGAGCGCGAAGCCCGACAGCGCGTGGCCGCGGTCGACGACATCATCGACTACTACCAGCGCTTCCTCGACATGGGGCGCGACTTCGCGGGCAAGAACGCCTGACAGTTGACGACGACCTCAGGTGCTGCCGAGCTGACACGCAAGGCGAACATACCCCGCCTCGCTGCCGATGCGTACGAAGCCGTGACGCGCATAGAAGCGCAGCGCGTCCTCAGCATCGAGCGCGACCTTCAGGGTCACTCGCCCGAAACCCGCCATCGCCGCGCTCTGCACGAAGCGCTGCAGCAGGCGGCCTCCGAGCCCACGCCCCCGTTCCTCCGCGCGCACGATCAGCAAGTGCAGGTGCGGGTCCCCGTGCAAGGTGGTGGCGACCAGGAAGCCGCGCACCGCAGCCGACTCCACGATCAACCAACTGTGGGCGTGCTTGCCGGGCGCCTCCCGCAGGAAGTTCTCCCGCTGCCAGCTCTGCGCGAAGGCTCCGTCGGTGATCGCCAACATGGCGTCGATGTGGCGCCGCAGCGTGGGGCGGTCCAAGAGGTCGATGCGCAGCGACTCCCCGCCCCCGGGTTCCAACCGCCTCGCAGTCTCCTCGGCGCCCAGGTGCATCAGCGAGTCGACAACAGAGAGGCCCGTGGGGACCCCGCGCTGCGCCTCCTGGTACGAGAGGTAGCTGAGCCGCAGCCCTTGGCGATGGAAGGCCGACTCATCCTGATAGCCGACCCCGCCAGCGCCGGAAAGATAGCGCGCGCCTCCCGCCTCAGAGGTCAGCTCGACGAGTCGTTGCGTCGAAGCGCTGCCCACGGCGAGCTCACTCGCTCGCACGAAGCGCGGGGAGAGCCCGAGCGCACCGGCGATGGCCTCGTTGCAGCGGATGTTCAGCTCGCACAGACGGTCGTCCTCGCTACCCGACAGGGGCGATAGCAGCTCCATCGTGGACTCGAAGTGCGGCGCACGGCCATAGTGAAGCCGCAGGGTCTGCAACAGCTTCTGCCGCGCGCGCGGCAGGTCAACGACACGTGCATCTGCGATGCGCTGCCCACCATCGCCACGCCGTACGGGCAGCGTGAGCCAGCGGGACGCGCCGCCGACCCGCGCCCGGACGCGGCTCACGTAGCTGCGACCCCGGGGCAGCTGCACATCGTCGAGCCACACGAAGAGATCGGAAGCGGCGATCTTGGCGAAATAGCCCAGCCACGGAAGAAAGTTCGGTTGATGGATCCCCACCACGGGCTCGTCGTCGGACACCTCCGGAGCATATCGCCAAAGGCACGACGACGGTTCGGAACTTTCTGCCGAAGCTCGAAGACTCCGGTATCGCCAGACTTCGAGGCACCACGGGTGGCATCATCGCCGGTGAAGGTCAGCCGGTCCCCATCGAGGCCGACTCGAGCAGGAACTCCCGCCGCCTTACAGCACGGCGGGACCGTAGGTATATTTAGGCACCCCCCAGTTTCAGCCATATCGGCACCGGATGCCACGCTGCCTACACCGCTGAGGCCCCAAACCCTCACGATTCCGCCGCCTTACAGCACGGCGGAAGAGACGCGGGACCTGTCCTGGTCGGTTATCGTGCAATCCCTGGAGCGTCCAATCCGACTCTGGGGAACTTTACGCTTCGTGACCACGCAGAGGAGGCAGCCACGTTGGTCGAAGGTGAACGCCATGAGGCAACATAGGCGATCCATGCAGCTTGATCGCCAACCTTTTACCCATCTGCTGCTAGGCCCCAATACTGGTCGTTCGACGCACTCACATAGATCAGATTCTGGCCTTCCTGCCCGTCACTGAACCTCCCGGAGGAGAAACTCCGATTCCGAGTGAACACCCAGTCGCCAGGTACAAGTATCCAGAAGTTGAGTGATGCGTCGTAGCCAGTGAGGTGATCATTTAGATGAGGGGCCCGCTGGCCGATCCCGGCTGCGATGCACGTCTCCACACCTTGCTGACAACTGAACAAAATATCCGGATTGTTCGCTGAGTCATACTAGCCTTCCGGATCTGTGATGAAGGCGTCTTCATTCTAACGAATCTCCGGATTCGCATGAGACTCAAATACATCGCCTGCGAGGAAACCGAACTCCGCATCCATCGCACGGTTTACGATTCGGATTCTAGCCGCGATGTGCCTGAAGAGGTTCGCCCGCTTCTCCGTCCCATTGCTGCCCTTGAGTTTGAAGGTATAGCGAGACTGAATCATGCGGGCGACGATTTCGGCCCGAAGTCCACTTCGGCTCGGCCCGTCACAGCCCTCAAGGACCAGCTCGCCACCGAAAAGTCCACCGCCGCTGGTGATCAGGCCGGACACATGGCGCTCCGCAGAGTCCTTTACGTCGCATCCGCCCTTGATCTTCAGTCCGAGCAGATCGACAGCCTGGGTGGGCACGTTGGCGACAAACCCATAGGCATTCAGTCCCCCACGCTCCCCAATCGGATCCCTCTGTACTTGCGGCTCCACTGAGGAGCACGGCATGAGCAACGGGTAAATCAAGTTGCCATTGGGCGAACACAGTGAGTTCGCGACTGTCTGGTCACACATGAGCGCCGAAGACCGCGCTCAGATCGTGCGGCTGTACTGCCGGCTGCTGATCAATGCAGCAAAGGTAGAGCCGCCTGATTCGGGATTCCCCAAGGAGCAATCGACATGAATGACGTAACCGTTCGAGAGAGCACGTTCTAGCCGACGGCCTCGCCAGGCTGCAGATTGGCATCCGACAGGAGGTGTCATGCAGCGCTCGAGTGCAACAGAATGGGCCAAGCGCGGGGAGCGCTGGAAGGACAGTGGGCTGACGGCCAAGGAGTTCGCCGCCGAGACGGGACTGAAGGCGTCGACGCTGTCCTACTGGAAGTGGCGACTGAATCGGGAGCGGCAGGCGACGTCGCCGTCTCCCTCCGCACCGGCGTGCGCATCAAGTCCGGAGCTACCCCGCAGACCGCGCGGGCAGCGACGGTTGAAAGCGACACAACGACTGCCCACACTGCTGGAGATCCCCGCCGTCGCGGTGATGTCGACTCCGGCGACACTGGAACTCGTGGTCAGCGCTGAGCGCCGGGTGCGCGTGCCGGTTGGATTTGATGAAGACACGCTGCGTCGCCTGCTCGGGGTCCTGGAGGCCGCGCAATGATCCCGGTTTCGGTTCGCATCTTCATTTGTACCGAGGCAGTCGACATGCGACGGGGCTTCGACGGGCTCGCGCTGATCGCGCGCCAACAGCTGGAGCAGGACCCTCGCTCGGGCGCGCTACTGATCTTCGCCAACCGACGTCGCGACCGCCTCAAGGCCTTGTGGTGGGACCGAAACGGCTACTGCATTCTGTACAAGCGGCTTCATCAGGCGGTGTTCGAACTACCATCAGCGAGTTCCGATAATTCGATTTCCGTTCGCATCGACGGAGGCCAACTCGCTCAACTCTTAGCTGGGCCACCAAAAGTTCGTAAAAAAAGAGCAAAGCTGCGCGTTGTGCGTTGACGTTGTGATCGTCGCCACGTATCTATCGTGGCGATGGGAGTCGCAAGCGAGCAAGATGATCGCCGTGTCGATGTCGACTTGGTTGCCGCTCAGTTCGACGTTCTCGACAGTGACACCCATCATCGGGCGTTGCTCGAAGCGATTCGTGCCCGCGACGCCTACAAGAAGCTTGTTGAGCAACTTCAGGCCGAGGTCGCCAGGCTCGAGCAGGGCCTGATCGGACCGAAGTCCGAGCGCTTCAAAGGCGTAGACGACTCGCAGCTCTCATTCCAGATTCTTGCTGAGTTGCTGGGCGCGCAACATGCCGACGGTGCAGATGCCGAGTAGGTGGCGCAGCAGGTGGCTGATCAGGTCGAGGCGGACGCCGAGGCGGCCGAGCAGCAAGAAGGGGAAGCCGAGGATCACACCGGCGCGAACGACGAAAAGCCGCACCGTCCACCTCGCAAGCCAACCGGGCGCTCGACTGCGAGCCCGGAGCTGCAGAAGGTTGTCATCCGGATCGTGCCCGAAGAGGTCCAGCGTCTTGGGTCCGATGCCCTTGAATGCGTTGGCGAAGAACGCACGACGACCATCGAGCGGCGCAAGTCGGCTCTGGTCGAAGTGACGACGGTGTATCTGAAGTACCGCGCCAAAACCGAGGAGGCCGAAGACGCGGTGAAGGCCGAGCGCGCCGCGCGCGGAACGTTGCCCGAAGAGCCCCCCAAAGCGTGGATCACACGGGCACCGGCCATCGAACTGCCGATTGAGCGAGGCATGGCCGGTCCCGGCTTGCTGGCCAACCTGATCGTTCGGCGCTTCGATGACCATCTGCCCTACAACTGGCTCGAATCGGTCTTCGAACGGGAGGGCATGCGCTTAGGGCGCTCGACGTTGTACGGGTGGCTCGACCAACTGCGCGATCATCTGCGGCCTTTGGTTGAAGCCATGTGGTTGGACTCGCTGAAGTCCCCCTACGTGTGCATCGATGCCACCGGGGTTCTGGTCCAGGCTCTGGAAAAATGCTCGCGTGGCCACTTCTGGGTGTTGGTGGCGCCAGGGCGCCACGTGATCTTCTCCTTCAGTCGCTCGCACGACTCGGCGGCGGTCGACAAGCTGCTCGCCGACTACAAAGGCTTCATCGTGGCTGACGCGCATTCGGTTTACGATCACCTCTTCTGTGACGAAGGCGCCTCGGAAGTCGCGTGTTGGAGCCACGCGCGCAAGTGTTTCTTCAAGGCCACGACCTCCGAGGCGGAGATCGGCGCCGAATTTCTGAGCAACCTCCGCATCATGTTCTTGCTCGAGCGAAAGTTCGCCGACAAGCTGAGCGCAAGCGGCGCGAGAAAATGCGCGGAACCAAGGTCAAGGTGCTGGTCGACAGGCATTTCGACCTGTGCCGCAAGTACGAGGACTACGCCCTTGGTGGCACACCGCTGGCTTCGGCCATCGGCTACTCGCTCAACCAGGAGCAAGCCCTGCGGCGCTTCCTCGACGATGGCGATTGCCGGCGATGAACAACATCTCCGAGAGGCACCTGCGCAGGCCCGCCAGCGGACGCAAGCGGTGGCTTTTCGTCGCGAGCAATGACGGGGCCGAAGTCAACATGCTCTGCACGACCCTGATCGCCAGCTGCCACCTGCACGAAATCGAGCCCGAAGCCTACCTGCGCGACCTGCTCTGCCTGTTGCCCGGCTGGCCCAAGAGCCGCGTCCTCGAGCTGGCCCCCTGCAACTGGAAGCAGACCCTCGAGCAGCCCGAAACTCAGCAGCGGCTCGCCGCCCATGTCATGCGGGGCACGATCCTCGAGCTCGACGAAATCCATACCCCTCGAGCGTAGGGCGCTCGTGGGGGGCGGGGAAGAACGCGCTCCCTCGAACGCTTACCAAGTACCTGGCATCGGAACAGCTCGGCGCGCTGCTGCACCTGCGCTGGCTCGAGCCCCCGCCTGTGACCCGGCTCGATACCAGCCTCGCCGTCAGCAAGGGCTCTCTGATGCGCAGCGCGGCGTTGACGCTTGCGCCGAGTCTCTCCCTGGCTGCGACGACGGAACTCAGCTTGCGCTACCGGCCGGCCATCGCGCGCTACACGGCTGACGTCGGCTACTTCATCGAACACGGCATCGGAGCGGGCCTGCGGCTGATGCCGACCGCCGACCTCGACTTCGGCCTCGATGCGGATTTCGTCACCGGTCGCGACATCGACATGGTGATGATCCAGGCCCTGTGCAGTGCGCGGCTGTGAGCGGGCGCGGCGCTACCTGCTACCAACAGGCGTTGTTCATGCCGAGCAGGCTGAGCGACCCGTCCTCCAGCGCGCGCGCTGGGCTCGTCAGCGCGTACACGTAGCATTGCTCCATGACGACTGATTCGCCGAAATACAAGTTATACTCCGAGTCGTTGTCGTAGCTACAGCTGGCCACCAACGAATCTCCGACCCCCAGCACGACGGGGGCGTCGAAGACGTGGTAGCTGCGGGCGGCGGGGTCGAAAGCGGAGCTGAGCAGCTGCTGCGGGGGACCTTCCTGGCGCGGCAAGAGTTCGAGCTGTGTGCGGATGCCGTATTCGTGCATATGCGGAATCACAAGCGAGATCTCCACCGCATCGAGTGCCCGGTTGGTACAGGTACCGGAAAAGGTATGGAGGCCCGGCGGAAAGCCCTCTATCGGGTTGAGCGACTCTGTCCCCAGGACCGTCATGCTCGCGACTTGGCTTCGACTCGTGCGGGGCACGGTGCAGATACGCAAGGCGGAAGCATCGAGCCGGGACTCGCCGGTATAATTGACCATATGCCGCACCACCACCACGGTACCCTCGTGGGGCAGCTGCAGCCCCACGCTCTTCGGCAACTCCACGTTGCAACGCGACCTGGCCCAATGGGCGAATAGCGTCGCATCGGGGCCCGGCGTCGTGTTGGTCACGTACATGCTCACGGCCTCCGCCTCGTTCCCCTTCGGCGACCCGAACACGTACCACTGGTAGTTCACATCGGCATCGTCGAGCACGGCGCCGAAGCGCGTCGCGACCGCATCTTCAGCCCAGGGAATGGCGTGGTTCCACACATGGTAGGCCTCGCCTTGCCCCTGCTCAAAGGGCACATCCACGCCCTCCGGGGCGTGGGGGACGAAGTCGTAGCAGGTCTCGCCGGGAAACGGCTGCAGGGGCTCGAACGCGCCGGGCGCGGAGCATGGATCGTCACCCGCGACCGCCGGTGCGAAACCCGGCTTCGGTGAAGCGGGCGCGGCGTCGGTCGGCTCGGCTGCGACTTCCACGGTGGACTCGGAGGCGGCTTCGGCAGCAGGCTCGGTCGTCGGCTCCGCGATGGCGCCGACCGGACCGTCAGACTGGCCGTGACTGTCTGCGCAGCCGGCAAGCACCAGGCAAGCGAACAGCAACCGCGGGTCTCGATGGACAAGAGTCTTGGCTCTGGACATGATCCCTCCGCAGCTCGTGGTATCACGGTTTGGCAGCCGATGCTCGCGGCCCGGCCTCAGCCTCCAGGCCCATCCCTGGCCCGAGCTGCAACCGCCATGATCAAACTACGAGTCGCCACCGACACAGACGCCGCGACCATCCTCGCCTTCATCCAGGCCCTGGCCGAGTACGAGCGCGAGCCCGACGTCGTACGGACCGACGAGGCCACCCTGCGCAGCCAGCTGCAGTCCAGCGCCCCGCCCTTCGAGTGCCTGATCGCCGAAGACAGGGGTTCTGCCATCGGCTTCGCCCTCTTCTTTCACACCTATTCCACCTGGCGCGGGCGCCGCGGCATCTGGCTCGAGGACCTCTTCGTGCTCCCCGAGGCGCGCGGGCGCGGCGCCGGCAAAGCCCTGCTCGCGCGGGTGGCCGCCATCGCCCACGCCCGCGGTTGCGCACGCCTTGAATGGAGCGTGCTGGACTGGAATACGCCGGCGCTCGACTTCTACCGCGCGCTCGGGGCCGTGCCGATGGATGAATGGACGACCCATCGCGTCACCGATGACGCGCTGGTGAAGCTGGCGGCTCTCGATGTCTCAGCAAACCGCTGAGCGCTGAACGTTTAGGCCCGAACCCCTGACTCGGAGCAAGAGACCGCGGCGGCTCCGGGCGCGGGTAGAGCATCGACGTCGCCATCCATCGCCAAAAGCGACCATCTATCGCCAAAAACGACCGTTGGACGCCAAAATGCCCCAATGGCCACAGGGGGCCGTAACTGACCAGTCACGATTCGACAACAGCCCTCGTCGGTCGGCCGCGCCGCCGTCCCCCCCTGTCCTCCTCGAATGGCCTACAGCCGTCTCGTCGGCCCGAAAGACCCAGCGAAGCGGCATCATCGACGTTCGTCCATGCGGTCGTGGTAGTGGCGGTGATCTTTGGCGAGATCACGAGTCGTCGCAAGGTTGAGCGGTGGCATGAGCCGCTGGCATTCTGCCTTTTCCTGTTCATGTACGCAGCGCTGCTGGTGCTGTACCTGGCAGGAGAGGTGCCTTGGTCTCTATGGCCGTAGTGCCGCTCTTTTCAGCACAGGGCGGGCAAGCACGCAGCGCCCTCAGGCCGTCCGGCGCTGCAATGTCTCGCGCATGGCAAAGAGCACCAGCCCAGCGCCACAAATGCCCATGCCGGCCGTGACCGCAGCGGCGCCCGCCAGGCTCATGCCCGTGGCCACCGCGCCCATCACGAAGGGCGCCACCGCCGAGCCCATGTCGCTGGTGAGTCCCCAGACGCCGATGAACTCGGCGCGCCCTTGCTGCGGCGAGAAGTCGCCCGCCAGCGTCATGTTGATGCCCGAGCCCAGGCCGTTGCCAAATCCGGCCACCAGGCCGCCGATCAGCAGCGCGTCGTAGCTGACAACCCTAGCCAGCGTTTGCGATGCTTGGGGTCACGGTCGGTGGCTTCATCGAAATGCGTCCGAGATCACGTCCTCGAGCGACCGCTGCAAGCTCGCCCACACCCGCTTGGCTTCGGGTCTGGGTTTGGGCTTGGTGCTGGCGTCGCGCACTCGCCTCAGACCCGCGATCACTTCGTCGGCGGTCCTTTCGTGCGGCGCTACCGTGTAGACCGCCGCCACCGATGCGCGACGTTTGCGCCCGCGCTTGACTTCGCCCTTGCTGCGCCGACTGTCCATCATCGGGCTTGCCTCTCGAGCGGCCTTTCGGGTCGCATCGGTCAAGTCCTCGTGACGTAGCACGACTCCCTTCTGATCGAAGGTCAGCACCAGCAATGGACTGGTCGGTCCCGGAAAGTGAAGTCGGGTGTTGTCGTAGAAGGCATCGAAGTCAGGCGCCGAGCGCTTCACCGACTGCTCGGCCTGACGCTTCGGAACGTGGGCCGCGTGATGCTCCGCCATCATCTCCAGCGTTGCGTCGAACGACATGCGCGAGGCGCCCAGAGCCACCTGTCGGTTGACCTCGAGCGAGTATCTCGTCGAGCCAAGTCCCAAGGCCGCATCGACCGGGAACAGGTACGACAGACCACGGCCGCAGTACCCGGTGCGCCCCAACTCCACAGTTCCGAATAGGGTCTCGAGCTTGCGCACCATTGCGCCGCGTTCATGGGTGCGCTCTCGGGCGTCAGCGCCCACGACCGGCTGCGTGGGCCGGGCCTGGCTGCGCAACGCAAGATAGGCCTGGTGCAGCCGACGCATCAGTTCGCGCTGCTCGTGCGACAGCCATCGCTCGATTTCCGCTTCGCTTTTGGCCTCAAGCTCACTGGACATCAGAGCCTTCTTCATCGAAGCGAATTGCGCTTCCGCCTCGAGGAAATGTTCCTCCTCACTGGAGCCCTCCCTGCGGTAGGATGCACTCATGGGGTCACCTCCTGGGTCTAGATGTGCTCGGCGCAAGTCATGATCCGCTCTCGGGACCGCTACGGCGCCAGCTGCGGCGTCCGGTCCCCTTGAAATACACGGAGTATTCCGGCGGAGGCCGTCCTTGCATCTGGCATCGTATCGACCCCGATCATCGGCTCAGCACTCCCGCCGAGCACATCTAGTTGTCGTTTCAACCTCTAGATACCTCCGGAGGAGCCCCGCTTTCATCCTCGCCTGACGCTCAACTGCTCGAAAATATTGAGTTTCAGCGTCGCATCAAAGGATCCGCACCCCAAAGATTTCTGCAGTGGCTCGCGCGGGTGTAGAACGCGGCCATGCATCGCGTTTGCCCCCACATCCTGATTCTCGTCGTCGCCTGCAGCGGCCGGTCCCCGGCGCCTGCCGCATCCGCGACCGAGCCCGGGTCGCCGCTGCCGCCCGGGCACCCGGCTGCCGAAGCGAGGCCTGCGGCCAACCAATTGCCGCCCGGGCATCCGCCGACCGGAACCGGCGAAGTCCAACCTTCCGCCACAGCACCTGGCCCGAACGCGGCCGGCGGCCTGGCCTGGAAGGTCCCCGAGGCATTCGTCGCGCGTGCGCCCAAGTCGCGCATGCGCGCGGCCGAGTACGGCGTCTCGGCGGAGGGCGGCGCGGGCGAGTTGACCGTGTTCTACTTTGGCCCCGGTCAGGGCGGCGGCGTGCAGGCGAACATGGACCGCTGGATCGGGCAGTTCTCCCAGCCCGACGGCAGCGACAGCAAGCGGGCCGCGCAGGTCGACGAACGCACCGTGGCTGGCATGAAGGTCACCACGCTCGACCTGAAGGGAACCTTCAGCGGTGGCATGGCGCCGATGATGCAGAAGGCGGCGCCCGCGCCGCAGACCGACCATCGCCTGCTCGGCGCCATCGCGGAGGGGCCGCGCGGGCCGGTCTTCTTCAAGCTGGTCGGGCCAGCTGCGACGCTGGAGGCCGTGCGCGCCCAGTTCGAGCAGCTGGTGGGCTCGCTCCATCCCGCAGGCTGAGCCGGCGCTGCGCAGCCGGCCGGGGGATGCGGTCCGAAAAACGTCCTGGCAGCTATCGGCAGCTATCGGCTGCGCACCCACGAAGCGAACGATGATATGGGCGACTACTCCCGGGGCATGGCGTCTCTTGACTCTAGGTCCGTCCCCTCCGCAGCTGCAGAATCAGCTGTCGGAACGGGATGCCTTGTGCGTCCTGCTGTACGGTAAAGCCCTGGCACTCGGCCCAGGCGCGAAGGTCGCGGGCGTGCCACTGTTCGACGTAGGGCTCGGTCACGAAGCGCGCGAGCAGGGCGAAGTACCAACCCCGAAGCCCTGCCAGTCGAAACAGCGTGAAGGGATTGGCCGTCGACAGCTGCATGGGAGAGGGTTCGCTGATCGCCAAGAGGCCGCCGGGCTTTAGCACGCGACGCACTTCGAGCAGTACGGCATCCTGCATCTCCGCCGGCAACTCGTGGAACAAGAAGCAGGCGGTGACGGCGTCGAAGCGGGCGTCTTCGAAGGGCATGTTCTCGGCCAGTCCTTGCACAAAGGAAACCTCGGGAAAGTCGGCCGCGGCGATGCACAACTGGTAGGGCGAGGCGTCCAGGCCCCAGAGATCGCGCACGCCCGTCTGCGCCACGGCGCCGATCACCTTTCCGGAGCCGCAGCCGATGTCCAGCACGGCCTGGCGCCCTTGCACGGCGCGGGCGAGCCAGTCGCGATTGCGGTCCATGCTGCCGAGCATGGCGCGCTCAAAGCCCCGCTCGTAGCCGCGTACCAGCAGCCGCGAGTAGTAGCCGTTGGGCACGCGGTGGAACTCACGCAGCAAGTAGTCCGGCAGCGCATCGCGGCCCGGCAGCTGGGCAGGCAGTTCGACGGCGCCGCCGCCGAAGAGCAGGGTGGACAGGATGCGTCTGAAGGTCGCGATAGGGCGATCGGGCCAGGCGTCGGGGAGAGCCGAGTCCTTGCACTGGATCGTAACTGGGTCGCCGTTGGCTGTAACCTCGCTCGACACGACTCACTCTTCTTGCTCGCCGGGCTCCTTCTTGTTCCCTTCATCCGTCTTGTCCGCGTCGGCGAACCCGATCTCGATGAACAGCGCGTGGCAGTGCTCCAGATCGTCGCTGCGCAGCTCTCGGATGATCAGGCGCTCAGTTTCGAGCCTCGGAAACGTATGCGTCATCCTGACTCCTCCGCTTTCCCTGAGACGGCTGGGCATAGCACATCAGCGCGTTCCCTCTGACCCGGGGTTCGCCGTTTTTCGGGCTTCGGGCCGGGTGGATGGGGGGCGTTGGCGGAACTTCAGCGCTCCCGCGGCGGCGGACGCACGGTGCCAAAGGCGCTGGCGGCCGACTCCGGCAGCGTCGGTGCGGCTCCAGCGCCGGGTGCCGGGGCCCCGAGCCGGGCCTTCACCAAAGCCTCCAAGTCGACGCCAAACGCAGCCTTGACCTGCTCGTTGTAGCTGATCAGTCGCGCCGCCAGCTCACCGCCTTCGTGCACCGCGGACGCGCCGGAAGCACCACCGGTCCCCAGCAGCGTCAGGCGATTGACCTCCAGGCTACCCAGGTCCGCAAGCCGTCGCGTGACCGGCAGGAGCTTCTGCATCAGCAGGGCCTCGCGCCCGGCCTCGCCGCTGTCGGCGTAGGCCCGCGCCAGCTCCGAGAGCACGCGCGCGGTGGCCACGCCGCTCTGTACCACTTTGGCGGCCTCGGCCTTGGCCTCTTCTTCGCTCTGGCGCCGCCTGGCTTCGGCCGGCTGCATCACGTCGGCCTGCAGCCGCCTGCGCGTCTGCTCGATGCGCGCCTCTTGCATTTGAACCTGGGCCTGGGCTTCGGTGATCAGCGCCCGCACCTCGGCCTGCTGTCGCGCGATCTCGGCCGCCCGTCGCGTCTCGGCGTCGACCACGCGGCGCTCGTTGTCCTTGCGCGCGATCTCGATGCGAGCATTGAGCTTGGCGATTTCAGCGCCTTGCGTGTTTTGCCATTTCTTTTCCGCCGCCTCGGCCTGGGCCTCGGCCTCGGCAACCTGGGCGTCGCGCCTTATCTCGGCGCTCAGGCGCCGGCCGATGGCGTCGAGGTAGCCGACCTGGTCGGAGACGTTCTGGATCTTCAGGGTGTCGAGCACCAGCCCCAGGGTGTTGAAGTCGTGCTCGGCCTCGCCCACGAGCTGGGCGGCGAAGCGCTCCTTGTCCTGGTTGACTTGCTCGGGAGTCAAGGTTGCAAGCACGCCGCGTAGATTGCCCTCGAGCGTGTCTTGGGCGAACTTCTGGATCTGCTCGCGGCTGTGCCCCAGAAAGCGCTCCAGGGCGTTGTTCAAGAGCGGCTCTTCACCGGGGATTTTGATGTTCGCGACACCCTGAACCGACAGTGGAATTCCGCCCTTGGAATACGCATTGTGGACCTGCACGTCGATGATCATGTTGGTCAGGTCCATGCGGTTGACGGTCTCGAAGAGCGGGATGCGCACCGAGCGGCCCCCGCGGATGATGCGGTAGCCCTTGAAGTGGTGGTCGCGCCCGCGCCGACGGCGCCCCGAAAAGACCAGCACCTCGTTGGGCTGGCAGACGTAGAGCAGCCTGCTGATGATCACCAGCAGGATGGCGAAGAAGGTACCCAGCACGATGAGCACGGCGAGTCCAGCCATCACGCCACCTCCGCTTCGTCGCGGGCGCCCGGGCCCGCCAGGATCGCCGGCACATCCACCCCCGTGGTCTCGCCGATGGCCCGCAGCACCGCGGCCACGGCATGGGGATAGGCCGCTGCGTAGTTGGCCAGGGCCGAACCGTCGCCCGGATCGAGCACCGAGACCTCGCCGATGGAGAGCACGAGCTTGTCCTGGACCGCTTCGACCAGTTCTTCCAGGTGCTGGATGACGAAAAGCTCGCGCGCGTGGCTGCCCATCTGCCGCCAGGCGTCGGCGGTCGCCTCCAGAACCTGCACGACCGCCTTGCCGTTTTCGATGGTCATGGCCGCATCACCCTGGGCCATCACCGCGACCGCCGCGCGCCGCACCTCGGCGGGCACCACCACTTCCGCCTCCAGCCGCTTTTGTTCGAGCACGCCGCGCACCTGCTGCAGCTCGACCTCGGCCTGGGCGCGGGCGGTACTGGCGGCAGCCGCTGCCTCGCGCTCGACCGCCTGGGCCACACCCTCCAGCTCAGCTGCGACCTTGCTGAGTTCGTTTTGCTTGCGCAGGATCGATGTTTCGGCGCCGGCTCGCGCCACCTGGGCGCGTTGGTCGGCGGCGGCCTGGGCCTCGGCGATCTCCTGCATCGCCTGGTTTTCGGCGTTTTCGGCGTCGCGTAGGGCCCGCGCGATGGCCGGGCGCCCCAGGGAGTCCAGGTAGCCGGTTTTGTCCTGCACGTTTTGGATCTTCAGCGTGTCGAGCTGGATGCCGAGTTTGTCGAGGTCGTCCTTGGCGCTTTCGATCAGGTTTTCAGCGAAGGCCAGGCGGTCTTCGTTGACTTGCTCGGGAGTCATTTGGGCGAGTACCTCGCGCACCGCGCCTTCGAGCGTCTGCTGCGCCACCAGGGCGATCTCGCCGCGGCTGCGCCCCAGGAAGCGTTCGATGGCGTTGCGCAGCAGCTTGGGGTCGGCGGCGACCTTCACGTTGGCGATGGCGTGGATCTGCAGCGGGATATTGCCCTTCGAGTAGGCGTCGCGCACCACGATGTCGACGGGCATGGCGGTCAGGTCCATGCGGTCGATGCGTTCCAGGATCGGAATGCGCCAGACGTGACCGGCTCCGGCCCCGGGATACATGCGTGCTGCCTCGGCGCGGCCGGTCGGCAACACCACCAGAGGCCCCATGTCGACGCCGTCAACGATGCGGCGGCGCCCGGTGACGATCAGCGTCTCGCTGGGTCGGCAGATGTAGAGCAGGCTGCGGGCCATGGCCACGAAGACCAGCACCAAGATGCCCAAGAGCGCAGCAGCCAGGACGGCGTCGCCGAGGCCCGCTGCCGCGAAGCTCGAAGCAATGGGAAGGCCAGCGATGGGATTCAAGGGATCCATTCGAACTCCTAGTCAATTATCCGAATTTCGCTCCGAAGCCCCCGCGGCCGAAAGGCGCGTCACGAAGGCTTCGGTGCCTTGCATCTCCACCACCAGGGCCGTTTCGCCGGCGGCGATCGGTTCGGCGTCGTCGGTGATGGCCAGCACGTCCACGGTGGTGCCCTGGAGTTCCAGACGCAGCTTGCCCCGGCCCCCGCGTTCGACCGCCAGCAGGACCCGCCCCGACTTGCCCACGTAGTCACCGGCATCGGCGACACGTCCGACTTCACTGTGTGTCAGCTTTCGCACGGCCCACGCGGCGCCTAAACCAATGGTCAACCCAAGCCCCAGGGAGACAGCCAGGGTCAGCAGCGAGCTGGCCAAAAGGCCGAGTCCCTCGAAGACAAGCCCCGTGAGCCCGAAGGATGCGGCGAAGAAGGTCCAAAATCGCGTCGAAGCGAAGAGTGCGGCAAAGCCCCCGATGTCGCCGTGGCCGGCCCCGGCGAGCGCTTCGGACTCGGCTGTGTCAGCGCCATCGGCCCCGTCAAAGCCGTCGGCGTCCGCGTCGTGATCGCCAGCGAGCAGGGAAGCTGCGAGCAGCACCCCACCCAGGACCAACGCGAAAACATAGAGCTGCAGCAAGGTCGCTCTCCCCTTGGTTGAATCGCAGCCAATGGTACCGGAGCCCGCCCGAAAAGGTCACGACCGCCGCAGAGCACACATTCGGTTGACATGTAGGTCGCGCCCGGCGGAATGTAAGCACAACCGTCGACGCGGTATCTCCTGCGAGGAAGGGATCGGGCTCGGCTCGGCACAGGGGGCTCGGAGTAATACGCGCGAGGGACACAGATCCTCGGTATCCTTCGACGTGCAGCGTCTAAAGCGCCGATATTTTTGCGTTTTCCTTTGCACTCTAGCCAATCCAGGGGATTTCCAGTCCTTTACCAATTTTCTAGGCTTGCCGCGCTTCGCAGGATCCGGGGTATCCCCCGCGGACTCGCGCGACGCGACGGATACGCCGGAACCTCCCGCTCACCGAGGCCCTCAACGTGAACAGCCCGTCCCCAACCCTCCGCGCCGAGCTCCAGCGATTCGCCGCTCGCCACCGACTGACGGGGCGAGAAGCTGACGTGCTCTTTTTGCTCAGCTCGGGTCTTAGCAATGTGCCCGAAATCGCTGCCGCACTCGGGCTCAGCCAGAACACCGTCCACAACCACTTCAAGAACGTCTTTCGGCGTACCGGCACCCACAGCAAGACGAGCCTCCTGGCCCTGCTTCTGGAGCGCTGCGCCCAGCGCCAGGCCTCGATGGCGCCCTTTGTGCAGCGGCCGTCCGTCCTGGTTTGCGAGGGGGAAAACGCCCAGCGTGCCCTGCTCTGTGACGCCCTGGCCCAGTCGGGTATGCGACCGCTGGAGGAGCGGAACCGCGAGCAGGTGCTTGAGCGCATCGCCAACGAGGGCGTCGACGTGGTCGTGCTCGACGCCACGGCCTGGCGCGCGGGGCTGGCCGCGAGCATCGGTGATCGCTTCGGCCGCCGTCCCCTGGTCGTCCACGGCTTCGAGACGCCCGGCGACCGCGAGGGCAATCCCGGGCGCTCCGGCGGCGGTTCCCTGGCGACCCGCGAACCCGACCACGTCGCCTACCTGGTGCTCGAGGCCCTGACCAACCACCCCTACGAGCGCAAGCGCCGGCTCAGGGTTGAGACCGACCTACGGGCGCGCCTGGACGGCAAGCTCGAGGGCACGATCACGAATCTGAGCTATCGCGGCGCCTTCCTGGCGCTGACCCAGCCGCGCCTCGAGCGTGACGGGCGATTGAGTGCCGGCAGTCGCCTGCATCTGGAGTTGAACCTGCAGAGCGAGCGTGCGATCCAGGTCGACGGCGAGGTGCGCTGGCTCCAGCCCGGCTCCAAGGCATCGCAGGTAGCGGGCCTGGGCCTGGAACTGGTCGACCTGGAGAGTGGCCACCAGGCCCTGGTCGAACGCTTCGTCCGCAGCCGTACCCTGGAGTCGATTCAGGCCTTCGCGCGGGAGTGCGGCGGGCCGCTCTCTTGACGGGGCACGCGCCCCCCGGGGTAAGCTGATCGCGGCGCGAGGTCGCTGGGGCCTCGAAACCGCCGCGTCCACGCCTCTCTCAAACCCGGGGGCGACCCGTGACCACCGCAAAAAAGCGCAAGCAGCCGCGTGCCAAGCTCGCCCTCGTCGCGCGCTACCGCAGTCCCACAGCCTTCGAGTACGTGGAAGAGCAGTGCTTCGACCTCTCGAGCGGCGGCATGTTCATCAGTTCGCCGTCACCGGCGCCGGCCGGCACCCTGCTGAAGCTGGAGTGTGTTGCCGACGACGAAATCACGATCAGCGGCGTCGCCCGCGTGGTGTGGCTGCGGGAAAAGCCCGACGACGATCAGCCGGCGGGCATGGGCGTGAAGTTCGTCAAGCTCGACCCCAAGGGCCGCCAGGCCATCGAGACCATCCTCGCCCGCAGCGAGCCCGAGGAGGGCGAGGGGCTGGTGCGCCGCGGCTCGGTGGCCCCCCGGGCCATCACCACGGTTGTCGGGACGGCGCCGGCCCAGCCGGCGAGCCCGCCAAAGGCCGAGCCGGCCGCGCCGGCCGAGCCCAAAGCAGCCCAGCCCGAGACGCCACGGGAAGGCGAGTCCGAACAGCGGGTGGCCAGCCCGCCGGCAGCCGCTGAGACGGCTTTGACTACCGCATTGGCGCCGGTCGAAGCCGCAGCCGAGCCGCAGGCGCCGGCCGAACCGGTGGCCGCCGAGCCCAATGCACAAGCACCGGCCGAACCCGTAGCCGCCGGGCCCAAAACACAGGAGCCGGCCGCCCAGCAGTCGCCCCAGCGCGCCACCCACCGCACCGGTGCCAAGCGCCTGCGGGAGCGGCTCGAGCACTCCCGTCATCCGCACGGCGAAGACGGCGCCCACGGGGTCGAACCGGCGGCCGAGACCGAGCGCAGCGTACAGCCATCGGCAGCGGCCGTTCCCGGTCAGACCGAGTCAGCTACGGCTGTAGCGGCGGCCACGGCAGCGGCCGGCGTCACGGTAGAGCCGACGAAAACGCCCGAGGCCGCTGCGCCAACGCCCGAACCGGCCCAGCCGGCTCAGGCCTCCCCTCAGCCGGAGTCCGCGCCCGTGGACAGCCCGGCACAGCAGCCGCAACCGGCACCGCCCCGCGAAGATGCGCTCGCGGCGGGCTCGCCCCCATGGCTCTGGATCGCCGTGGGCGCGATCGCCCTCGGCGTGGTGGGCCTGGTCCTATTTGGCACCGGCGGCGAACAATCCCCGCAACCGGCGCCCGAGCCGTTGATGGTCGCGCCGGAGCCCGCACCCGCACCCGAGCCCCCGCCCCCGCCGGAGCCGCAAGCGGCGCCCGAGGCACCGTTTATGCTTGTGATCGCGAGCCAGCCCGGCGGGGCGCAGGTCCGCATCGGCGACGCGCGCTACACCGCGCCAGCCAGCATCGAGCTGCCCAGGCCGGAAGCGGCGCTGCAGGTGAGCGTCGAACTCGAAGGCCATCAAGCGCGCACGCTGACGATCGAGCCCTCGGCCTTCGAGTCCATCGACGGCGTCATGCGCCACACCCTCGAGGTCGCGCTCAACCCGCTGCCGAAGACCGCGCCGCCCGCCCCGGCGCCCCCGGCCGCGGTTCCCGAAGCGCCCACACCAGCGCCCCGGCGCGAACGGGCACCCAGGGCGCGCAAGGCGAAACCAGAAGCAACCAGCTCGGCACCGACCCCAGCGCCCACCCAAGTCACGCAGGCCGACGAGCCAGCGCCCAAGGCCGACAAAAAAACACCGATGGAGCAGGCCCGGGCCTGCCTGGCCAGGGGCGACAACGGTTGCGTCGTCCAGGCGCTCGAAGGACACACGCGAAGCGCCGCGGAACTCGAGATGCTGGTCGAGACCTACCGCGCCATGGGCAACGTGACCAAGGCCGAGCGCGCCATGCGGCGCTACCTGGAAAAGTATCCCGACGAGCGACGCGCCGGTCGCTACCGGCAGCTGGTGGAGCACCGCGACCAGTCCGCCGACGGTGAGTGAGGCGACGCGAGTTTGCCGCGGCCTCAGCCGGGTCCCTGCAGCCACTGCCGGACCGATTCCGGCAGCGGGATCTCCCCCTGCAACATCAGATAGCCGACGGCGGCAGCGGCGGCGGCCAGCGCCACCACGACTGCCCCGGTGAGCAGCGCGCCCACGCCGCCTGAGGAACTCGGGGGCGGCGACGGCGTGCGCACCAGCGGCACCTCCACGGGCTCGTCCGGCCTCTCATCGGCGGGGGGCGGCACGGAGTCCGAGAGGCTCTCGAGAGAGACATCCTCCTCGATGGCGGCTTCTAGCTCGGGCTCGTCCGGCTCCGGCTGTTGCGGTTGGGGGCCGGGCTCGGACTCGCGCGGTGGTGGCGTTGGGAAGGAAGCGATGGGGCCTTCCGGGACAGCCAAGGGGGTGGCGTCGGCCCTGGCGCGCGTCTGGTCCGAGGGCAGCTTGAAATCGCCCGAGAGATCCGCCGACAGGAGAGAGGCACTCTCCTCGGGGTCGACCGCCGGCACGCCCCTGCCAAAGAGTTCCAGGCCGAGATCGGCCGAAGTGTCGGTGAAGTTCCGGACCCCTGGACCCAGAACCTCGGGACCGAGCGCGAGTGGCACCTCGCTCTCGCGGGCGAAGATGCCGCGCGGTGGCGCCTGGCTGGGCGAGGCCTGGTCGGACATGGCGCTGCGGCGCGGGGCCGCCGAAAACACGCCAGCGGTGCCGCCCGCGGTGATCGGAGGCGACCAGCCCTCGATGCGCTCGGCACCGGCCGGGTCAACGAAACGACAGGGCAAGCTGCCCCGCATCTGCGAAAGCCGCTGCAGCAGCTCGCTGCCGGAGCCGACTTCCTCCAGTTCGAAGCCCATGCCGTCGGGCTGTTCGCCGTCCAGCCGACGCCACACCACGCGCCCCCTGCCCGACATCACCACAGTGCTGTCGGCCAGCTCGTACTGGATGCGCAGATGCGTTCCCAGTGCCAGTGGCTTGCGCGTCTTGATGAAGAGCCCCGCACGGCTCAGGTCCTGAACGTAGTTCTGGCTGAACTCCTCGAGGTTCGCGCTGCGTGACTTGATCTTCAGGATCGGATTGCGAGCGGCTTCGGTACGGCTCTGTGGCATCGATCGAACCCCGGGCTTGGCGCGTAGCCCGAAGCCTGCCCTGGGCAGACCCGGGCCCCCGGATCGGCACTACTGTGCCATGGGAGCTGCCGAGGATCGCCTTTTCTGCTCTCGACTGCGGCGGATTTTCACGGCTCCGCGCTACCCTGGGCTTTCAAATAAGCCTCGATGGTGGCGGCCACCGCGGTATCGTCGTCGCGCGCTGCGTTGAGCGCTACCGGGTAGGGGCGCTTGCCGAGGTCGTCGGCGGCGCGCTGCCAGCCGGCGCCGGTGATGTGCACCAGCACCGTCTCGTCGGCAGCGATGCGCCCGGCGGCGACCGCCTGCTCGAGTGCGGCAAACGCTGCGCCGCCCTCCGGGTAGGGATCGAAGCCGTGGGCGTCGGCGATGGCGTCGTGGGCGCGGCGGGCCGCGTCGTTGTCCACCGCGTACATCGCGCCGCCGCTTTGCCCGAGCACGTCGCGCACGCCGCCGCGCACGGCGTAGGGCGGTGCGGCATTGGCCAGCACCCGCGTGTAGGTCTGGGCCAGGCGCCGGCGCACCTCGGCGCCGTCCATGGGCTCCACGTCGTCGAGGCCGCGCTCGAAGGCTTCGACCATGGGCGTAAAGGGGCGGTTTTGGGCCAGGTGCAGCCGCATGGGGCCGCCCTCAAAGCTTCCGCTCTGGGCCAGCCTTAGCGCCGCCTCGTGGGCGGCGATGCCGCCGGTGCCGCTGCCGACCGCCTGCACATAGTGGTCGGGAATACGGCCGATGGCGTGCACGGCCCGCAAGACTGGCACGCCCATGGAGTCGCGCCGCGCCACGTTGAAGGCGCCACCCTCGCGCACCAGGTCGTCGGCGAAGCGCGCCTGCATGCGCCCGACCATGGTGATGGCATCGGGATAGCTCGCCTCGCGCAGCGTGATCAGCAGCGGCGCCCGCGCACCCGGCTCGGCGCTCACCCACAGCGTCTCGCGCGCGCTGTCGGGCACGATCACGATGGCTGGAATGTCGTTGCTGCTGCCGATCTCCAGCACGGCGCAGCCCGCATTGCCGGCAGAGCTGATGATCAACATGCGATCGCTCTGATCGAGCACGCGCAGCATGACGCCGGCGGCTTCGAGCGTCTTGAAAGTACACGACGGCAGTTCGGCGCCCAGCTCGGGCGCATAGCCGGAGACCAGCAGCCACAGCTCGCCCAGGCCCAGGGGACGGGCCAACGCTTCGGAGCGAAAGCAGGCGATGCCGAGCGGCGGCAGCGAAAGTCCCATGGCGAAGGGCAGCCATGCGCGGTAGCTCGCGAAGCGCTCGACCGGGCCATCGAGGGTGAGCGGCGCTCGGCCGTAGTCGCTGCGTAGAAATGCCGCAGGACCGCACTCGGGACACTGCACGTTCATGCGGTCGCGCTCGATGCGCAGACCGCAGCGCAGACACTCGAGCGCGTAGTCGGGAGCGGGAAGCTGCATGGCCGATTCCAGCCGGCTTCGGCGACCGGGGCCGCGCAGCATAGAGGTGGGCCGCAGGTGCCGCAAGCGCGCCCTCGGCGCGCTGGCGGTTCGGGCGCGGCTGGAGTAGAGAAGTTGCGTGTCCCAAGCACAACAGCTCGGCGAGCGCATCAAGGATCTGCGCTACCGCCGGGGACTGACGCAGGCCCAGCTCGCGTACAAGGCCGGCATCGGTGAAAAGACCCTGAAGCGTCTGGAGTCGGGCAAGACCGATACGCCGCGGCCCGACACGCTGGCGGCGGTGGCCGGCGCCCTGGGCCTGGAATCGTCGGAGCTGCTTTTCGGTCCCGGCGATGGCGGGGACAGCGGCGAAGGCGACCTGCGGCCTGCGCTGCACCAGCTGCCGCAGCCGCCGCGCAGCTTCATGGGTCGCGGTGCCGAGATCCAGCAGCTCGAGGCCCAGCTCGAGGCGGCCGGAGCCACCGTCTGCGCCATCCACGGCATGGGCGGCGTGGGCAAGACGGCCCTGGCGCTGCTGGTGGCCCAACGCTGGAGCGAGCGTTTCCCCGACGCCCAGATCTACATGGATCTGCGCGCCACCACCGATCCGGTGACGGCGGTCGACGCCATGCTGCACGTGATCCGTTCGCTGGAGCCGGGCCGTGCGACCCCCAAGGGCGCTGCCGATGTGGCCGCCTCCTATCACAGCGTGCTGCGCGGCAAGCGCGCGCTTTTGTTGATGGACAACGCCCTCGACCGCAAGCAGGTCGAGCCGCTGATCCCGCCCGAGGGCTCGCTGCTCTTGCTGACCTCGCGCCAGCGCTTCGCCCTGGCCGGTCTGCGCGCGGTGGCGCTTTCGCCGCTGCAGTCGGCTGACGCCCAGGCCTTCATCGACGCGCTCGCGCCCCACGCTGGCGAAGTGGCGGGGCGCCTGGCCTCGCTCTGCGGCGGTCTGCCGCTGGCGCTGAGCCTGGCCGGACGCGCCCTGGCCGAGCGCCCCGACCTGGATCCGGCCGAATACGCCGAGCGCCTCGACGGCGATCGCGAACGCATCCACCACCTGGACGCCGCCGAGGCGTCCGAGGGCGTCGAGGTTTCCTTCGAGGCCAGCTACCGCATGCTCGAGCCCGAGCAAAAGCGCGGGCTGTGCGCGCTTGGGGTGTTTCCCCAGCACTTCGATCGCGCGGCGGCAGCGGCCGTCTGGGGCCTGACCGAGGACGAGACCGACAGCCGCGTCGGCACCCTCCTGCGCTACAACCTGCTGGAATCCGACGGCTCCGGTCGCAGGGCTCGCTACCGCCTGCACGATCTGGTGCGCCTCTTCGCCAACAGCCGCTCGAGCGATGCCCTGCGCCTGCAGGCGCGCGTGCGCCACGCCCGCCACTATGTCTCGCTATTGCACCGGGCCGACCTGGCCTCGCGCGGCGGCGACGCCGACCGCGGCCTGGCCCTGGCCGACCGCGAGTGGGGCAATATCCAGGAGGCCTGCAGCTTCGCCAGCGCCCGGGCCTGCCGCGACCTCGGGCCCGATGAGGAGCCCGATCGCGACGCGGCCCAGCTCATCTGCAGCGCCCTGGACGTGCAGCTCCTGCGCCTGCGCAAGCACGCCGAGGAGCGCATCCGCTGGTACGATGCGGCGCTCGAGGCCGCCCGGCGCATCGGCGATCGTCGCTCCGAGGGGCGGCTGCTGGGGCACGCCGCTGTCGCCCATCAGGAGCTGGGCGATCCCCGCAGCGCGCTGTCGACCTCCCTGCGTGGCCTCGACTGCAGCCGTCAAGTGGACGACCGCGGCAACGAGGCGGCGCTGTTGATCTGGGCGGCCGATGCCCATCACGCCCTGGGCCAGCCGCGTCAGACCATCGAGCTGTGCGAACAGGCGCTGGAGATCGCCCGCGCTCTGGAAAATCGCGCGACCGAGGCCGGCGCCCTGGTGACCATGGCCTGGGGCTACCAGGTGCTGGGCGACCCGCCCGGGGCGGCCGAGCTGGCGCGCCAGGCCCTTCCGATCGCCATCGAGGTAGGCGACCGGGCCCTCGAGGGCCACGCCCATGTGGTGCTGGCCCACTCGGGGCTGGTGCAGGGCACGGTCGACAGCGCCCAATTTCACGCGCGCCAGGCCCTGGGCATCGCCCGCCAGCTGGGCGACCGGCGCATGCAGGGCTACTCCCTGATCGTCGTCGACAACTCAGAGCAAAGCTTCGAGGAAGTTCTGGCGATCGTGGCGGAGCTGGGCGACCGCCGCCTGGAGGGCTACAGCCGGCTCTTGCGCGGCCTGAGCCAGGCCATGTCCTCCAACAGCGAGGCCGCCATCGAACAATTCGAGCACGTGACGGCCATCGCCGACGCAACCGGCGACCAGGCCATGCTTGGCAACGCGCTCTTGCCCCTGGGACCGCTCTACATGATGCAGGGGAAGGTGACCGAATCGATCGCGGCCCTGACGCGCGGGGTCGAGGCCACCCGCGGCACCGGCAACCGGCGCTTCGAGGCCCAGATGACCTGGCTTTTGGCCTCTGCCCATGAGATCAACGGCGCCCCGGAGGCGAGCCTGGAAGCGCTCAGGCGCGCCGCTGGTTTTCGCCATGAGCTGGGGACGGAAATGGCCGAGGCCATCGACGCCAAGATCAAGCAGCTCGAAGCCCAGCTCGAGTAGGGGCCCACCGCGTAACGGCCAGGGCGCACCGGAGTACGCACGGCGAGGCCCAAATGTCCCACCACGAACTCGGACCCGAAGACCGCACCCGCGCCAGCAGCTGGCGACTTTTGGCCCTGCTGCTCGCGCTGCCGCTGGGGGCCGCCTGCGGCGACAATCAGGACCCGGCCGGCGCCGAAGCCCTGTGGCAGGCGTTGCAGGAGGTCGACTACCGCAGCTGGCCGCGCGCGCCCGGCTACGAAGAGCGCAGGGGCTCCAACGCTCCCCACGGCGACAAGGTCGACATCTACATCAATGACGTACTCGCCGAAGCGCTTGCCTCCGGCGAAAGCCTGGAGCGCTGGCCCAACGGCTCGGTGATCGTCAAGGACGGCTTCGACGGCGGTGACCTGGAGTTGGTAGCCGCCATGGAAAAGCGCCTGACCGGTTGGTACTGGGTCGAGTACGCAGCTGGCGGCGAAGCCATCTACTCCGGCAGCCCCGAGACCTGCACCGACTGCCACAAAAGCGGCGACGACTACGTGCGGGCGTTCGAGCTGCCCTAGATGTGCTCGGCGGGAGTCATGATCCGCTCTCGGGACCGCTACGGCGCCAGCTGCGGCGTCCGGCCCCCTTGAAATACACGGAGTATTCCGGCGCAGGCCGTCCTTGCATCTGGCATCGTATCGACCCCGATCATCGGCTCAGCACTCCCGCCGAGCACATCTAGTCCCTAAACAAGCGCATGTTGCAGGCGATCTCCACAGATCTCTTGCGTTCAGGCGCTCGCGAAAATGCTCAACGCTCCTCCTGGTGCGCCTGTGCTTTTCGCAAACCTCTGATTCACAACATCTTTGCGCAGCTCATCCTCAACATGCGCTTGTTTAGGGGCTAGCCGGACACCAGTCGCAGGCTCTTGACCGGCCAGTCGGAGCTGGAGTCCGCCATCGCGGCGGTCAACCACGGCGCAATCTTCCGCTTCCCGAGCAAGCCCTGCGGTCCCGACGAGCTGTTGGGCGCGGTGGCCGCTGGCGCGCGCCTCAACGAGTTCATCGTCGGAGAGCGAAAGCTGTTGCGGCAAACCCTCAACGGCGCGGCCACCGCACTGACCGATGGCATGAGCATGGCGGCGCCAACCGCTTTCAGCCGCGTGCCGACGCTCAAGGGCTACGTGCGCCGTCTTTGCTCGCGTTTGGGAATCACCGGCACCTGGCCCTACGAGCTGGCGGCGGCGCGGGCCCGCTTCGGATGCATCACGCTGCCGCCCGACACCCTCGACCGCCTCTACGCCCGCCACAGCTTCGCACCGAGGAAAGCGAGATGGTGAAGAAGCATCCCGCGGTCGGCCAGCAGCTGCTCGCGAAGATTTCGCGCCTGCACCTGGTGGCGCAGATGATCGGACTGCAGAACACGCCCCCCGAGTGGAATGGCAATGCGCCGCCGGAGACCGACGCGGAGGTGGTGGCGCTCGGTAGCAACCTGCTGGCGGTGGCGCTATCGCTCGACGCAGAAATCGTCGCCGGCCACAGCCGCAGCGCGGCCTTTGCGGCCCTGGAAAAGGGAATGCAGCTCGACAAGCGAATCATCAAGCTGCTCGTCAACCTCCCCTGCGAGACCTCCGAGGAAACGATCCAGGTGCTCACCCTGAGCGAGCTGCGCAGCCAGATGGTGCTCGATCAGGACGTCATGAGCAGGACCTGAAGCCCCATCGTCCACAAGGGGCGCGAACTCAGCATCGCCATGATCGAGCGCTTGAAGAATTTCGCCCGCGGCGTGGGCGTGGTGGAACCGATCTGCGTGCGTGTTCCCCAGCAGAAGTACGGCCGTCGGCATCCGGAAAAAGTTGCATCCAGCTTGGCGCCTACGGGGCGGGTACGCTAGCCTACCGGCGATGGGCTCGGGTGCAGCAACCGGCCGCCATGCTCCGAAGCGCGGCATGGGGCGAGCGATATTCTTGGCCGTACTGGGGACCACACTGTCGACCGCATCAGTGGCGTCTGCGACCGCGGTGGGTGACGACAGCCCGAGTGACCTCGAGCTCACGATCTTGATCGGAGGCCTTGTCGTCGTATCTGCAGACACGCTCGTCTACGGCATCGGAGACGTCGTATACGCGGCCCGTGAGGACTCGCAGGTACCCGACATCTTTGCGGCCACGGAACTGATTTTCGGCCTCGGCAACCTCGGCTACGCGGGCTTTTACGCCTGGTTGGCGCAGGATGAGTTCGGCAAGCCCGAGCCCGCCATCCTCTTGGGCGCCATTGCCTTCAGCGGGCTCGTCCTTTCTTCGCACGCCCTCTACCACCTGTACGAAAATGACGCCGTGCGAACCAGGGCCAAGACGTCGCCTTCACTACGCGTCGGCCTCACGCCCCTCGACGGCGGCCTGACCGTACGCCTTTACGCACGCTTGTAGCGCACCTTCCTACTCCGGAATCGCCAGGTGCGCGGCGAAGACCAGGCGTGAGCCCGACAGGCGCGTCTTGCCCACGCGCGGGTCGGTGGACGCCTGGGCGATGTCCGGATCGGTGCGGTAGACCTCGTACTCCTCGACTACGATGCGGTGCTCTTCCGGCTCGTCCACCGCCGCCCGCGGCAGCTGCAGGTCACCGCGCCACAGCACGAGATCGAGTTCGCTCATCTTCTGGTAGGCGGGTAGCTCCAGCCGCTCGCCCACAAGCTCCCAGTCCAGATCGCTGTCGCCGGTCCTGCGCTCGACGTGGGCCAGCACCACATGGCCGCGCGCGTTGTTGCCCGCCGGCAACAGGCTCGGCAGGCTCACGTCGTCGGGTAGCGTCACCGCGGCGCGCATCACTTCCGGCTGAGGCTGCGCTCCGATCAGCGGTAACACCTGGGGCGTCGGCGACGGCGACACCACGGTGGCCTGCAGATTCGGCTCGACGAGCTGCAGGCTCCCTGGCGCCGGCACTTCGTCGTTGCCCGACGTGTTGGAGCCCGTCGTCCCGGTCAGTGAAATTCGAACGACATTTATCTCCTGGCGACTCTGAAGTAGCGATCGATTGGACGCCACCTGGATGAACTCGCCCCGCACGGTGGTCGACAGCTCCACACCGTCGATCGACTCGGGCTGGTAGCGGGCGAAACTCAGGCGCAAGAACGGAAAATATGCCGCGCCCGTTTCGAACTCGATGTCGGTGTACCAGAGCTTGCGCTCGGTGCTGAACTGCACGTTGAACGCGACCGCCGTCAGCCCGTCGACGCCTTCGGCGGTCGTTAGATCGGTGGCGGTGGTGACGCGGTTGAGGAAATGTCCAGGCGCCAGGGGATTTTGGGGCGCCAGGTTCGCGCGGATCGGATCGCTTCCCCACTGGGAGACGAATTGGGCGATCTCCTCGGGCATCGAGGCATTCGAAGACGGCTGCAGGAGCACCGAAAGCAGCTCGCCTTCGCCGGAGGAGTACCAGGGCCGCTCCAGATAGATGCGCAAGGCCCCGCCGCGGCGCACCACCTCGGTGCCCTCTTCGTTTTTCTCCCAGCGAAAGAGCGGCAGCGCGTAGGCTATCTTGGGCCGGTCGGGACGGGCCGTGCTCAGCACGCTCACCGTATCCTTGATGAAGCTTGGATCGCCGCCTTCCATCTCGGGGGCGTCGAGCACCTGCTCGCGCGCGGTGATCTCGGCGTCGCTGTGGACCCACAACTCCCGCGGCATGTACTCCCGATAGCGCGTGGTGGCGACCGCCTGGTAGACCACCTTGCGGTGCTTGGTGTCGCCCAATTCGTGGCGGTGCTCGGCGGGCACAAAGGGCACCTCGTCCTGCCCGTAGGCGGGCTCGAGCGAGGTCACGTGGGCCTCGCTGAACACCGTGGTCGGCGTGTCGTGGGTCACGAAGTCGACCGGATCGACGAAATAGGCCTTCACATCGAGCCGGGAGCTGCTGCGACCATGGCAGCTGATCTTGCCCGAAAGACGCGCGAAGGTTTGGCCCACGCCGCGCGCCGTATCCTGCTCGACCGCGGCGACCGGGTCGGTCAGCGGTCGCTGCACGGCATGGACGAAGGTGATCTCGCGGTAGGGCGTCAGCATCCAATGCCGACCCTCGAAGCCGGCCTGTTCGGCCGCCGCGTCACCCTGAACCGCCGGATAGAAAGCCATCGAGTCGATGGCCTCGGCCTTGGGATAGCAGCTGTAGCGCAGCTTCCAGATCGTGGCCTGCGGCAGGCGCACGTCCACGCTGTCGCCGTCGAGCTCGATGTAGGGCTCCTCGGCGCCGCTTTCGTCCTCGAGCACGCGAATGCGAAAGCACTGCAGGTCGGGCCAGCTGCCAAGCCACTCCCGTTGCCAGATCTTCTCCGACGCCGGATCGCAGAGCGTCAGCCCCGTGGCCATGGGATCGGGCAGGTAGGGGAGCACCACGTCCTTGTCCGTGTGAATCACGTACTGCCCGGCCGCCAGCGACTCCCCACGCATCGCCGGCCACATGCCGAGCTTGTCCGCGGGGGTCATGGCGGTGTCGATCAATTGAATGTTCTGGACCGGGACCAGCCCGCCCATGCCCGGGTCGAAGATCTCCTGATCCTGGAAGGTACCCGCTTCCTTCAGGGCCAACAGATAGGAATCGTAGTGAGTGCCCTGATCTTCTGATGCCCACTGAGGGTCAAAGGCTCCGTGGGCCTCTGCCAGGGCCTGCGGCACCTTGGGCGGCGCGCAGTGGCGCTGGCTGAACTCCAGATAGCCCGAAGCAGCCACCTGAGGGGCTACGATATATTCGGCCACCTTCATGTCGCGATCGCTGCGGATGACCAGGTTTTCCAGCCACTCGCCCTCGCTCAGCAGGTGCTGATAGACCAGGATGGGTTGCTGAATCGGCTCGTAGCGCCGGTAGCGCAGCACGTCGGTGGCCGCCGACTCCTCGCTCGGCATCGAGAGCGACCGGCCGTTGCCCGCCAGGTCGACCGCCCGCGCGCGCACCCGATAGTCGCGGCCGTAGCGTAGGCGTGGCAGCGTGCCGGGCGTGGCCTCGAAGGCTGTCTGCAGGTGCACGCCCGCCGGCGGGGCGTTGTCGACGCGGCCATAACTGGGAGTCTGTTCGCGCGGATCGGCTGGGTCCTTGTCCATCGTCAGCGTGCGGCCCGGCAGCGGCGCCACCAGGCTGTAGCCGCTCCAGCCGAAGCTCGTCTCGTGCAGATATGCCAGGTCCGGCTCGTCGCTCTCGCCGCTGACCGAGGCGCCCTTGACGTAGCCCTCGTCTGAGAGCGGACCCAGCACCACGCTGCCGGCGTCGATGTCGTAGATGCCGTCGCGCTGGCACAGCGAGCGCCACTGGCCCTGGTCTTCCACGTCGACGCGGTAGCCACGCACCAGATCGTCGGCGTAGAGCGGCGTGTTTTCCACGTCCGCTGGCGTCGGCGAGTCGATGCCGGCGTTGATGCCGTCGCTGCGAACGAAGCGGGCCGTGATTGGAAGCCCCCGCTCGCGCCGCACCACCGAGATGCCGCCGGTGCGCAGGGCGGGCACGCTTTCCTTTTTGCCCTCGGACCAGGCCGAGCGCATGACGCGCCGCTCCTGCATGGCGTGGGCGAATTCGACGAGCTTCAGAGCGCTTCCGTCCACGTCGGTTTGCGCGACGAAGTGGGCCGAACGGGGACCCAGGTCGAGCATGCCGGCGATCAAGTCGGAACCCGGCTCCGGCTGGGCCTGGAAGCTCGGGGTCACCAGATCCATCGAATAATAGGTCGGCGGAAAGCGATGATCGGCCGTGTTGCGGGAGGCAAAGGCCGCCCGCACCGTGTCCATGGTCGGCAAGCGCGTCAGGCCGGCGTCGCTGATCTCGTAGTCGAGAATCACGCCCAGCTTGCGCAACAGTAGCGGGTAATCGCCGAGCAGCGCGATCTGGCGGTGAAAGTCGAAGTCCGGAACCTTGGGCGGGTAGGGGGCCTCGATCGGCTCCATCTTGTGAAGCCGGCGATTGTAGAAGCGAAAGGCGCGGTAGAAGGCCAGGGCGAGAGCCGCGTCGGCGGCCGAGGCGCCCGCCATGCCGAGCCCCGCGAGCACCGCGGAGTCGGAGGCGTCGCGTCCATTGGCGTCCGCGATTCGGTGCGAGGCGCGCCGAATCGGACCTAACAGGCGAAAGAGCCGGTCGATCTCGGAGTGGCTGCCGTCGATGCCGGGGAAGTCGGTGGGGGTGCTCTGGGCCAGACCTTCGTAGAGCCCCATCAGGTAGCTGTGAATGGCTTCGACGGGAAAGCTCAGCAGGGTCTTGGCCGTGTGGCTCTGGTACTGGAAGGGCTCGACGTAGGTATCGGGGGGAAAGATCAGCGGCCACAGGCTGGTGTCGAGGGCGCCGTCACCGGCGTTGGCCAGGGTCGCCGGCAGGGTGATGGCGCCGGCACCCACACCGAAAGTGAAGTTCATCGCCACCGCCTGCACGAACTCCGTGAAGTTCAGGTTGGGCCCGATGTTGGCGCCGAAGGAATTGAGCTCCGGAGGATCGGTCTCGGGGTCGAGCCGTGGGCTGACGAAAACACTGATCTTCAACTTGGGGGCGCCGGTGGCGGCATCCAGGCTGGCGCCGGCGGGAAGTGGAGTCCACAGGTACTTGGCGATCATCGAAATGGCCTCGGGACAGCGTTCAAGCGAAGGCGTTGACGTAGCGCGCCCAGGGCGTGGGCGAACCACAGTCGTCGGTGGGCAGCGCCGGCGGATCGCAGGGCTGCATGATCTCGGCGAAGGTCGGGTCGCCGTTGCTGCCGGCGAATTTGCGCTCGGCCGACACCGTCACCGTGGCCGAGAAACACAGCACGCTCACCTCGATGGTGATCTCGGCGCGCCCGATGACCTTGCCGGTCGCCCCTTCGTAGGCCAGCGACATGTAGAGCTCGATGGAGGCGCTGATCAGGCCGAGTACGCAGACCTCACCGCGAATGCGCAGGTAGCCTTCCAGGTAGGGCACGTCGCCTTCGATGGCGAAGTAAATGCCCGCCATGATCGAGACACCGCCGCTGGCGACACCGAAATCGACCGAGAGGCTGGCGCCGAACTCCAGCGCGATCTCCAGCAGCCGGACGCCCTCGGGACTCAGCTGCAGCCCCACGAATCCTCCGCCGCCGAGCATCGAGACCGTCAGCGTGAAGGGGTTTTCGCGCGTGCAGAAGAAGAAGTTGATGCCGATGGCATCACCGAGGAAGGGGATCTCGAAGCCGGCGCCGATCGAAAGGTTTTCCAGACTGAAGATGCCGATGGCGATATTGGGCAGCGGCACCGAGAAGTTCGCCGCCAGGCCGGCCGGGCTGACGTCGATGGCGGGCGGGTCACTGAAACCATCGAGAGGGATGATGTCCTTGATGCGCTGGATGAAGGCCAGCGGCCCACCGAAGACGATCTCCCCGAGCACCACGTCCACGTCGGGCTTCTGACCGGCCCGCGCGATGAACTGCATGCGCTCGAAATGAATCGAGAATGCCGGGTCCGGCGTGCCGATGAGATTGATGCGAAAGTTTTCCAGGCCGCAGATGATGTCGGCGCCTGCGGGCTTGCCTCCGACGGCCTTGGCGCGGATCTCGGCGGCGAGCACAAGCCCACCGGTGGGCTCGAAGATCCCCGCCGAGTCCCCCTTGATCGGCGGGCGAAACTCGAAGCGTACCGTTTGATTCTTGGCCAGTTCCTGGGCCGCGGCGGCGGCCTGCAGCGCCACCTCCAGCGAGTCGACCACGGCCAGCGCCTCGCGCAGACGCGCGACGGCTTCACCCAGCAAACGCACGGCGCTGGGTGGAATACCGGAGCTTTCGAGCAGCGAGGCGAGCATCGCCAGGTCGGCATCGAGGGTCGCGAGACTGCCGCTGTTGCCGAAGAGCGCGTCGACGTCGAAGTCTGCGATCTGGTCGAAGAGGGTCGTGAGATCGCTCAGGATCGAGGAGGCCAGCGACTCGATGCCGGTGCCCGACGGCAGCTCATCGAGTAGCGCCTCGAGGCGTTGCAGGTCGCCCACGATGGCGTCGACCTCGTCGAGCGCCTCGCTCACGAAACGAGGCGCGCCGGCGAGATCACCCAGGTCGATGATGTCGGTCAACGGAATCGTGCCGAAGAGCTTGGGCAGCGCTCCATCGAAAAACTTGGCGGGGTCGAAGGACCCGGCGGAGACCGTGGCCAGGTCGCCAGCGACCGCACCGGTGGTGCGCGACAGCCCCTTGATGCCCATATTCGGCGCCAGAAAGCCGCCGGCGCGATCGGTGCCGCCTTGCTCGAAGTTCACATCGAGCACGCCGTCGTCGGCCAGCTGCAGGAAGACCTCGCCGGCATTGCCGCTACCGAAGCCGTCGCTGACGTAGCCGGGGAAGAACTCGTAGCGAAGCACCGACTCGGCGCCCGCAAAGGCGCGCAGCGCTTCGACGGCCAGATCGGCCGACTCCAGAATCGGCACGAAGGGGATGCCGAGGCCCGCGCTGGTGGTCTCCGATGCTTCCAAGTCCACATGACCGAAGCGCATGACGTGGGTCTCGAAGGTGGTCTCGTCCCCGGTGCTCTCCGCCAGCGCCACCCGTTGTCCGCCGAGCTGATTGGTCGACACCTCCTCGTCGTAGAGCATGGTGACCGACATTTTCTTGGGTCCCCAGGATTCGTGGCGAGGAGATCCGGGCACCCAGATGGCACCGGCATCGAAGGGAATGATGCGCCCGGCCCTGTCGATGCCGTTGACGGGAAAGCGATAGAGTTCGCCGTGAATCGAGGGCCGAAACGGCGGCAGCCCCATTCCATCTTCGAGGTTCCCCGGCTCGACATCGTCGGGCAGGTCGAGGTTGGGCGTGACCAGCGCGCGGAATTGCAGTGATGAAAAGGGCAGCTGCCGCAGGCTCTCTTCCACCACGCCACCGGCATTCGAGGCGTAGCTCTTGACCGGCTCCTTGATGACCAAAAAACCGCGCTTGAAGAGAAACGCCGTTTGCAGCCCCGGTTTGATCTTGCGCTCCGAGATCTGCACGTAGACCGCGCGGTGGCCCCAGGGATAGAGATGTCCCTCGGAGACCATGCGCACGTAGTGGTCGCGTCCCATGGTCGCGCGATGGGTCCAACCGATGGTGACGACCGCGCCAGGGGAGGTCGCATCCTCGGTCTTTTCCACCCAGCTGCCGTGGGAGTCGAGCCAACCGCCGAGCGCGCTGAGCATCATCCGCCGCACGGCCACCGGCTGGGGCGGCTCGTGTTTGCCCGACTTGGTGCCGATCAGCGTGTAGTTCGAGGTCTGATGGACGATGTCGTTGCGCTGCTGTGGAGTGATCGCCTGCAGAAACGGTTCGTTGTTACCAAAGTTGGTCGGTGCTGTCGCGTCGTCGGGGTCGAAGTCCTGGCCGCGCACCCACAGGGCGCGCGCCGTGGCCATCGGATGGGGGCCTTCCACCAGAGTGCCGGCCTCATCATCCAGGGCCACCGCCAGGCGGCTATGCCACAGCTCGACCCAGGCGTCGCTTCCCTCGACCGGCTCGGTCGCATGCAGAAAACGGCCGAAGTGATTGGGCGACATCTGCAGCCGAAAGGGCAGCTCGATCGAGGTCTCGTCCACGCCGGGCGCCTCGGGCACCTTGGGCGCCAGCGCCAGCGAGTCGAGGGAGTCGGGCAGCGCCGCTGGAACCACGCTCGGCTCCTGCTGGCTCAGGGCATTGCTGGCCGTGAGCGCGCGCCGATTTTGAATGCGTTCGGTGGCGCTCAAATCATCGGACGCGACCGCGTCGACCACCACGCGATTTTGCGCGTTGACCACCAAGCCGGGCTTGATGAAGGCGCTGAGCGAGGGCGAGGGCGGGGGCTCGGGCGGCTTGGCGTTGTCGGAGACCGCCAGGGCATAGCTCTGCACGGCCTCCAGGATCGCGCTCAGCGAATAGGGGATCGACTCGACGCCCTCGGGCACCCGAAACGCCACCCGCGATACCCCCGAGATGAGGGAGCGCAGCGGTGGATCGGGCAGGCCATCGACGTCGGCGTCCAGCTCGTCGACCGCCTCTTCGATGAAGTGCTGGCGTGGAAACTCCACGATGATGCGGGCGTCGTCATCGACCACCTCGAGCACATCGTCCACGCGCTCGAGCCCCACGAAGCGAAAGCGCAGCGAAAGCAGGTCATCGGGCCGGGTGACGGAGATGAAGCTGGCATCGATCAGGTCGTCGCCACCGCCACCGTCCGGATCGCAAGCGATGAGCCAGGTGACTGCGGGTCCAATCCCGAGGCCGCGAATCCCGACCACGCCTGTAACGCGCAGGAAATCCCGTCGGCTGACGCCAAAAGACGCAGCCGCCCGGTCACCGCTATCACCGGCTCGACCCTTCGGTGGCTTCGACATATCCGCTCCCTGTCGAGGTAGCTGCCCGCGCAGCCAGATGCGCAACTACACTCGTTGCTCCGCCCGCAGTCAATGGGCGAACTTCAGCTTGCGCCCGGGGGGTGTGCCGGGAGGGCTGCCGGGGGGTGTGCCGGGGGGTGTTGCCCGGGGGGTGTTGCCGGGGGGGCTGCCGGGCGGGGGGCGACCTCGCGCGTCGCCCGGCCGACGGCTACCACCACAAGGCCGCGCGGCCTACTGCCCGAAGGCGGTACCGCAGCCGGCACAAAACTTGGCGGTGCCGCTGCCCTGGGCACCGCAGTTGGAGCAGAAGCGGGGCTGGGGCACGAGGTTACCGCCGCACTCGGAGCAGAAGCGGCCTCCGGCCACCGTGGCCTGGCACGAGGGGCAGGCCACGGGGCCACTGGGCGGCGCCGGGGCTGGTGCGGGCTGCTGCGGTTGGGGCTGCATCGCCTGCCCCATGGCCTGCGCCATGCCAAAGCCCACGCCCAAAGCCGCACCGCCGGCCATGGCGCCGCCACCCTCACCACCGCCGCCCTGGCTCATGCCTTCGCCGGCGCCGATCATGGCGCGACCGGCCGCGTAGTTGGAGTAGTTGCCCGCCATGCCCTGCACGTAGCGGGCGTCGTTTTGAAAGTTCTGATCGAGCTCAAACTGGCGCTGACGCGCCTTGGCATCGGCCTCGGCGATGCCGATATTGGCCACCCGCGCGGCACGCTTGGCCGCACCGATTTCGGACTGGGCGTCCTTCAGGCGCCGCTCGTCCTCATCGCTGAGGTTCAGCGTAAACTCGCCCATCTGCACGATGCGACAGCCGATGGCGTTGAGATCAGGGCTCGACTCGATGAACTTTGCCGCCAAAAGCTGCTGCAGGGGCATCAGCTCGAGCATGCTCTTCTGCTCCGAGACGCAGACCTGGCCCACCACGGTCTTGATCGAGTTCATGAACAGGCCGTTGACCCACTGCAGTAAGTCGTCGTTGCTGCGACCGCCCTGAACGCCCATGTACTTGAGGATGAAGGCCTCGGGGTCGACGATTTGAAACGAGTAGGTACCGAAGATGCGCGGCGAGACCATCTCACCGAGCATCGGATCCTCGACCATGCCGAGTTCGCCGCCGAAGCGTTGGTTGAAGACCGGGCGCAGCGTGACGAAGAAGAGGTCGGTGACGAAGACGTTGCCACCGGTGAACTTGTCGACGATCTGGTCGAGAAAGGGGATGTTCTCGGTCTCCAGCACGTGCCGCCGCCCCGCCCCCGCGGTGCGCAGGGTGCCCACGATGGCGCCGTCCTTGAAAAAGACGGCCGCCTCGTCGGCATCGATGGTGAGCTGGGCCCGGTTGGGCACGGTCTGCTCGGGGTGCTTGTAGACCAGCTGATCCTTGGCCCCATCCGGGCGCGCGATCATCAGCTCGCGCACGCCGCTTTTGATGAAATCCATGATTCCCATTGGCTGCCTCTCGCTCCTCAACCCGGACGCTTCACGAACTCGTGCAGATGACGACGGGCGAACCCGGGCGCGATTTCGTTGTCCAACGCACGACCCTGACACCATAGCACCGATGTGTCAGGGTAATTTTCGATGATCGCGCCGGACTGCGGAAATGTGGGTGTCAGTGCCGGCCGGGGGCCTGGCGAGCGCCTGCCCGCAGCCCTGCCGCTGCTTCTGAGTGCACTGCTTTCGGCCGTGGCCGGCCCCCTGGAGGCCCAGTCGACGCCTGCCGGCAAGCATAAACCCCTGCCCGAGGACCTGCTGCCGCAGAGCGAATTCGACGACCCCATCGCCATCGACGAAAGTTCGCGCGCCCTCTCCAGCGCCCCCTCCGCGAGCGAAGAGGCCCGCCGCCAAGCGGCCACAGACGCCCGACAGCGCGCGCGCTACGGACCGCTGCCCCCGAGCACGCGCGTCCAGGCGGGCGAGGTCCTGCATTCGGTGCCCAGCGTGCGCGAGACCGCCCACCACCTGCGGGCCGAGCTGCGCGACGGCCTGCTGCTGTGCGAGGTCGAGATACGCTTCGAAAACCTCAGTCAGCGCGGCGCCGAGCTCGGCTACCGGCTGGCCGTGCCCCCCGGCAGCGCGCTCTATCAGCTGCAGGTCTGTAACGCCGAGGGCTGCCGCGAGGGCATCGAGGAGACAGCGGGCCGGGGTCACTCCGCCTACGACGCCGCGGTGCTGGCGCGCGGCGCGCAGTCACCGCTTCCGGTGGCCCACGCCAGGGGCCTGCGCGACGCTCGGGGCACCGCCATCTGGGTGCGCGCCGCGCCAGTCCGCAAGGGCGACCCCCTGACCCTGCGCCTGCGCTACGCCGCGCAGGCCCCCCTGCACGCCGGACAGGTCCACGTTGCGCTGCCGGCCCGCGGCATGGACCCGCGCGTGGCACCCGCCAGCATTCAACTGGAAGCCAAGTCCATGCACGAGCCGCGGATCGGCCGCAGCGAAGTCAGCAGCGAACCGCTTTCGATCGAGCCCTGGGAAGGCGTCACCCTCAGCGCCCGCGCCCTGGCCTCCGGCACGCCACAGCTCAGCGCATGGTCTGTGCCCTGTGGCGCCGGCCGCTGCGCCTGGCTGCGCGCCGCCGGTGCCGACGCCGCCCTGGCGCCACCCGCCGACTGGATCATCGCCCTGGACGTCTCCCCCTCCACCGAGGGCGAGGCCCGCGGCAGATTGCTGCCGGCCATCGCCGCCGTGCTCGGCGCGCTGCCCCCCGGCGGCAGCGTGCGGGTGCTGGCCTTCGCCGCCAGAGCCCGGCCCCTGGCGCCCGATGCGCTGCAGCCCAGCGCCCTGCAGCTCGCGCCCCTGGGACGCGCCATCGACGCCGGCGATCTGGGCTCGGCCACGCGCTTCGAGGCCGCCTGGTCCCTGATCGAAGGCTGGCTGGCCCAGTCCCCGGGGCGGCGCCCCCCGAAGGTGCTGATCGTCGGCGACGGCGGACTCACGCGCGGCCCTGCGCGCCCCTTCGCCGCAGCGCGCAAGGCCGGCGTCCAGGTCTCCTCCCTCAATATGGCCAACCGCGGCAGCGTGGAGGCGCTGGTCCAGGGCGTGCGCTCCACCGGCGGCATCGCGCTCGACGCCGGAGCCGACGGCGACGACCCCGACGCCCTGCAGCGCGCGGTCTCGGCCCTCTTCGCCCGCTCCCTGGCCCGCTCGGTGCAAGTCGGCGGGGCCGTCGTGGCCCAGGACCTCGGCCCGCTGCGCGCCGGCGAACAACGCCAGCTGTGGCTGCACGACGCGCGCCGTGGCACCCAGCTGCGCGCCGGCCCCACGCGCGCACGCCTCAGACCGGCACCGGCCACGCTGGCTCCGGCGCTGCGGGCGCTGTCCCACCGCGCCAAAACCGGCGGCCCCCCGGCACCGGCGCTGGCGGCGGTCGACCCGCGCGACCTGGCCGTCGCGGCCAGCGATTGGCCCAGCACGCGCGCCGGGCGCAAGAGCTGCGACCGACGCGGCCCCGCCCAACGCCACAGCGGCATCAGCGCCGATCGCGACCCCATCGCCCCCATCGCGGAGCGCGTATGCACGGTGAAAAAGCCCGGAGCCCAGGAAAAGCCCCCGGGCCAGCTCGAGCCGGGCGCCGGCATGCCCAGCGACCCCCTTCTCATGATGCTGCGCCGTCGCATCATGCCGGCGGCCGTGGGCTGCTTCCGGCGCGACCGGGCTGGCCGGCCCATCTACGAAAAGCGGGCGGTCTTCCGCTTCAGCTTGGCCGAGCGTGAAATCGTCGACGCCGCCGTGGAAGGCGACATCACCCCGGTCCTGCGCGGCTGCCTGCTCAGCGCCATCGACCGCCTGGACGTGCCCCGCTTTGCTGGCACCGTCCACGTGCGCTACCCGCTGCGCACCGAGTCGCTGACCCTGCCGGCACGCATCGAGCTGAGCACCTCGGCTGCCGGCGAGCTCGATGCACTGCTCGGCGGCGACCGCCCATGACTTGACTTGACGACGGCCCGGCCCATCTGCATACTCCGCGCTCCCAAAACACCGGCAGAAGCCGCATGGGTTGATTCGATGGGCCTTAGTCAGCAGAGCAAGAACAGCTTGGTCGAGAAATTCCGCACCCACGAGAGCGATACGGGCTCACCGGAGGTGCAGATCGCCTTGCTCACCGAGCGCATCAAGCAGCTCACCGAGCACTTCAAGATCCACAAAAAGGACCACCACTCGCGGCGCGGCCTGCTGATGCTTGTCAGCCAGCGTCGTCGCCTGCTCGATTTCTTGCGTTCGCGCAACGTCGAGCGCTATCGCACACTGATCACCGAGCTCGGCATCCGTCGCTGACGGGGAGAGTTCGCATGGCCAGGGGAATGGTCCCCTGGCCCGCTCTTTGAAAGCTTGCCGTCGTCGGGTGTGAACCCTTCGATCTTCGATTCGAGCGCTGCGAGCGCGACAGGCGGTTTCGTCAGGGTCGCTCGGCGCAGGGTTGGAACCGAGGACCGGAACCGCACCTTCGACCGCGGCAGTGGGGACCCCTTGCGCGGCCGAGGCAGGCTGCGCGCGGGATGCAAGAGGGCCCGCAGAGGTCCCACTTCGAGGCCGACCCTGTCGGTCGGAGGAACCGTTCCATGATTATTCGTGAAAGCGTCAAGCTGGGTGAGACCACCATCACCCTGGAAACCGGACGCGTCGCCAAACAGGCCCAGGGATCGGTGATGATCACCTGCGGCGAAACCGTCGTACTCGTCACCGCCTGTGGCACCGAAGAACCACGTCCCGGCATCGACTTTCTGCCCCTGAGCGTCGACTTCGTCGAAAAGACCTACGCCGCCGGCAAGATCCCCGGCGGCTTTTTCAAGCGTGAGGGTCGCCTGCGCGACCACGAAATTCTCACCTCGCGCCTGATCGACCGCCCCTGCCGGCCGCTGTTCCCCGACGGCTACCGCAACGAGGTGCAGGTCGTGTGCACCGTGCTGTCGGTCGACAAGGAGCACCCGGGCGACGTGTTGGGCATGATCGGCGCCTCGGCTGCGCTGCACATCAGCCCGATCCCGTGGGCCGGCCCCATCGCCAGCACCCGCGTGGGCCGCGTCGATGGCACCTGGATCGCCAACCCCACCCACCAACAGATCGAAGCGGGCGATGTCGACATCATCGTGTCGGCCTCGCGCGACGCCATCGTCATGGTCGAGGGTGAGTGCGACGAGATCTCCGAAGACGAGTTCGTCGAAGCCCTGTGGTTCGGCCACGCCGCCGTGCAGGACGTGATCGAGCTGCAGCAGAGCATGCAAAAGGCCATTGGCGCGGCCAAGTGGAGCTTCCAGAAGGCCCAGCCCCCCGAGGGCCTCGAGGCCAAGGTCCGCGAGGTCGCCCTCGCCGGCATCCGCGAAGCCTGCGGCATCCGGGAAAAGCACGCCCGTTACGGCATGTTCAAAAAGGTCAAGAAGGCGGTGGTTGCCAGCGTGCTGGCCGACTTCCCTGACGATGAGGCTTTCATCAAGGCCGCCTATGAGGACCTGCGCTACAACACCATGCGCGAGCAGGTGGTCGACGAGGGCCGTCGCGTCGACGGCCGCGACAGCACCACCGTGCGCCCGATCAGCATCGAGCCCGGCTTTCTGCCGCGCACCCACGGTTCGGCCCTGTTCACCCGTGGTGAAACCCAGGCGATCTGCGTGGCCACCCTGGGCACCTCGCGCGACCAGCAGCGCATCGACGGACTGCTGGAGGACGAGTGGAAGCGCTTCCTTCTGCACTACAACTTCCCGCCTTTCTCGGTGGGTGAGACGCGGCCCCTGCGCGGACCGGGGCGCCGCGAGGTCGGCCACGGCAACCTCGCCGAGCGCGCGCTGACGGGCATGCTGCCGAGCGCCGAAAAATTTCCCTACACCATCCGGCTGGTTTCCGAGATCACCGAGTCCAACGGCTCGTCCTCGATGGCCACCGTCTGCGGCGGCGCGCTGGCGCTGATGGACGCGGGCGTTCCGATCAAGGCACCGGTGGCGGGCATCGCCATGGGCCTCATCGACATCGACGGCCGCTACGCGGTGCTGACCGACATCCTGGGCGACGAGGACCACCTCGGCGACATGGACTTCAAGGTCTGCGGCACCGACAAAGGCATCACCGCCATTCAGATGGACATCAAGATCCAGGGCCTCAAGCGCGAGGTCGTGGAAAAGGCGTTGAGCCAGGCGCGAGATGCCCGCGTTCACGTGCTGGGCAAGATGCGCGAGGCGCTGGACGCCCCGCGCCAGGAGCTGTCCAAGCACGCCCCGCGCATCACCACCATCAAGGTCAAGCCCGACCAGATCCGCAACGTGATCGGACCGGGCGGCAAGATGATCAAGGCCATCGTCGACCAGACCGGCTGCAGCATCGACGTCGAAGACGACGGCACCGTGGCGGTCGCATCACCCGACGGCGAGAGCATCGCCAGGGCCCTCGAGATCATCAAGACGCTGACGGCTGTGCCCGAGGTGGGCGCGGTGCACAAGGCCAAGGTTGTGCGCGTAGAGGCCTACGGCGCCTTCCTGGAGTTCGCTCCCGGCAAGGACGGCCTCTTGCACGTCTCCGAGTTCGACTGGAATCACGTGGAGAACGTGGACGACTTCCTGAAGCTCGGCGACGAACTCGACGTGAAGATCATCGAGGTCGATCGCGAAGGGCGCGTGCGCTTCTCGCACAAGGTCCTCAAGGAAAAGCCCGAGGGCTACGTCGAGCGGCCCCCCCGCGAGCGCAGCGACCGTGGTGACCGTGGTGACCGTGGTGACCGTGGTGGACGCGGGCGCGGCGGTGACCGCGGTGGACGCGGTGGCGATCGCGGTGGACGCGGCGGCGACCGCGGCGGACGTGGTGGCGATCGCGGCGGCGATCGAGGCGGACGCGGACGCGGCGGCGAGCGCGGCGGTGACCGCGGCGGTGAACGCGGCGGCGAGCGCGGCGGTGACCGAGGCGGTGAACGCAGCGGTGAACGCAGCGAGGAGCGCGGTGGCGACCGTCCTGCGCGCGGCCCCCGACGCGACGGTGGCGAAGAGACGAGCAGCTGAACCGGTGGGCGGGTCGGACGAGCGTCTGCGGGTCCACCGTCTGAAGCCGTCGCTGGCCACGCTTCCGAGCTACGCCAGTGACGGCGCTGCCGGTCTCGACCTCAGCGCCGCGTTGACGCAACCGCTCACGTTGGTGCCCGGGCAGCGCGCGGCGGTGCCCACGGGCCTGGCCATCGCGCTGCCCGCAGGCCACGAGGGCCAGGTGCGCCCGCGCTCGGGCCTTTCGCGCAAACACGGCATCACCGTGCTCAACGCCCCCGGCACCATCGACGAGGACTACCGCGGCGAAGTGGCCGTGCTACTCGTCAACCTGGGGCAAGAGCCCTACACGATCCACACCGGCGATCGCATCGCCCAGCTGGTGGTCTGCCCCGTGACCCGCGTGCAGGTGGAAGCGGTCGAAGAACTCGAGGCTCTCGGCCAAACCGATCGCGCCGGCGGTGGCTTTGGCAGCACGGGGCGATAAATACGAGGTTCGACGTGCGGCTGCAGCTCTCGTTTGCGTTTGTCATCGCCCTTGCGGCCGCCGCCTGCGGCGACAACGCCAGCGACGGGCACGCCCCCAAGGCAGCGCCCGCGGCCTCGGTGACGCCAACCACTTCACCGCCCGCATCCGCGCCCGCCGAGGCGAAGGCCAGCGCTGCCCCCCCGGCGGTCCCCGAAGACCCTGCGCGCATCGCCCACGGCAAGGAACTCTACCTGCGCATTTGCGCCGTCTGCCATGGCAAGAACGGCGAGGGCTACGTGGCCGATGCCGCGCCCGCGCTCAACCACCCGGGCTACCTGGGCTCGGTCACCGACGCGCTGCTGCGCGACGCCATCGAAAACGGCCGCACCGGCTCCACCATGTCGGCCTGGTCCAAGGCCCACGGCGGTCCCCTGGGCACGGAGGATGTGACAGCGGTGATCGCTTTCATCCGCAGCTTCTACCAGGGCCCCAAGCTCGTGCTCGACGAAGGCTCGCTGCCCGGTAACCCGAGAAGCGATCGCGTGCGCGGGGCCGTGCTCTACGCCGAGCACTGTCAGAAGTGCCACGGCGCGCGCGGAATCGAGGGCCCCAACGCGCGCATCGGAGATCCGGCCTTTCTCAGGCGCGCCAGCCGCGGTTTCTTGCGCCTGGCGATCCGCGAGGGACGGCCACCGACGCCGATGCCCGCATTTAGAGATGCGCTCGGCCTCGAAGCCATCGACGACATCATCATGCAGCTGCGCGCGCTCGCACGGGAAAACGCGCCGCGCGTGACCCGCGGTAGCCAGCCCAAGCCCCAGTCGCCACTGCCGCTGCCCAAGCTGCCGCAAAACCCCAAGGGCCGCGATCCCAGGGGCTTCCGCAAACATCCGGAAACCACTCCCCTCGACGTCGTCTACCGCGAGATGAAAGCCGGCGCGCGGCTGGCGCTACTCGATGCCCGCGCACCATCGGACTACCTGCGCGAACACATCAAGGGCGCCGCCAGCGTGCCCTACTACGACCCCAGCCCCTACCTGGACAAGCTCCCCAAGGACACCTGGCTGGTTTCCTATTGCTCGTGCCCCCACGCCGAGTCCAAGACGCTGGCGCAGAAGCTGCTGAATGCGGGCTTCGAGAAGGTGACCGTGCTCGACGAGGGCATCGGCGCCTGGAGAGCCAAGGGCCATCCGGTGGTGTCGGAGGACCCGCCGGCGGCACCAGCCCCGGCGGACAAGGCCAAGGCCAAGGCCCAAACCGAACATTGATTGGGCGAATCGGAGCGGTGGCGCCGTCGATGGGGTGGGCGCCGGTCCGCTCTCACCGGTCGCGGCAAGCGCCGCGCGTGATGCCGTGGCGGCCGAGTTTGTGCACCAGGGTGCGAACGGGTAGGCCCAGTCGCGCGGCGGCCTGACGCTGATTGCCATGGGTCTCGGCCAGCGCCTTGCGGATCAGGCGGCGCTCGAAGTCACGGACCTGACTGCGCAGATCGCCACCCGCGCTTTCGAGTTCGCAGGCCTCGGACTCCGACCGTGCGGCGTCGGTGTGCAACCGCGTGGGTGTCGCCGGAGCCCCGGTGCCGAAGCCTCTCCGATCGCTCCGCAGTGTTCGCTCCAGGTCTGCAAGTTCGAGGCGCTGGCCTTCGCAGTCCAGCGCCGCCGCCTCGATCGCGCTGCGCAGCTGGCGCACGTTGCCCGGCCACGGCAGGGCGCTCAGATGCTCGAGTGCCTCGCCGGAGAGTGTCGTCGGGCCCTGCCCCCAGCGCTCGTAGAGCTGGTGCAGGAAGTGGCGCGCCAGCAGTGGGATCTCCTCGCGGCGCGCGCGCAGGGGCGGTACCTCCAGCACCACCGTGGCCAGCCGGTAGTAGAGGTCCTCGCGGAAGCGCCCGGCGGCCACCGCCTCGCGCAGGTCGCGGTGGGTGGCGGCCACCACGCGTACGTCCGGTGTGAGTGACGCGCCGCCGCCGACGCGTCGAAAGGCCTGGCCGTCGAGCACGCGCAGCAGCGCCACCTGGGCCTGGGCCGATAGCTCGGCCAGCTCGTCGAGGAAGACCGTACCGCCGTGGGCGCGCTCGAAAATGCCGGCGCTGGTTCGCACCGCCCCGGTGAAGGCGCCGCGCTCGGTGCCGAAGAGTTCGGCCTCGATCAGCTCCTGGGGAATGGCGCCGCAGTTGAGGATCTCCAGCGGTCCCTGGCGGCGTTCGGAGGCTTCGTGCACGGCCCGGGCGATCCACTCCTTACCACTGCCGGTCTCGCCCAGCACCAACACCGGTGCGGGGCTGGCCGCCGCCCGTAACAGGCGCCCGTGCAGGGCCACCATGGCAGGACTGCTGAGGACGATACGCCGCCCACCCACGTAGAGCAGGCGCGCCGCTTCGCGGCCGCCACCGGCGGACTCCGATGCTTGCGCGGGGGTGGTCGCTCGGCGCGAGGGGGAGGCTTTCGGAACGGGAACACTTGCCACTGCCAAGGACATCTCTCCTCCAATGTAGGTGCAACGGATTTAGCCCGTTCGGGACAGGGCAACTTTTGCCCTGGCTCATGGGAAGCTTAATTTTTGCTCGAAGGCCTGGTTGTATTAACAACTTGACATGTTGCCGCCGACTATCCAGACTCAGCTCTCCATGCTGAACCCGGTGTCGCCCATGCCCCTCTACCAGCAGCTCGCCGACCGGCTGCGCACGGCGATTCGGGCTGGGCAGTACCCGGTGGGCGAACGCATCCCGTCGGAACACGCGCTGGCGGAACGCTACGGCATCGGCCGGCCCACCGTGCGCCAGGCCACGGAGCTTTTGGTACGGCGGGGCGTGCTGGCGCGGCGGCGCGGCGCCGGCACCTTTGTGATCGAGCCCCCGCAGGAGCTGGAGGTCTTCTCCATGGAGGGCACGCTGGCCTCCTTCCGCGCCCAGGGCATCGAGGTCGAGGCGCGGCTGCTCGGCGGCGCCTGCGCACTGCAGCTCGATGCGGGCGACCCGGCCTACGCCGACAATCCCTTCGCCGGACGCGCGGCCCACTTCCTGCGACGCCTGAGCCGCACCGACCAGGGCGCCGCATTGCTCGAAGAGACCTACCTCGATCCCGAGCTCTTCGAAGGCCTGCTCGAACTCGAGCTCGAAGGCGTCTCGCTGTCGGCGCTGGCGCGCGAGCACTACCGCACCGAGCCCACCGGCGGCCGGCAGCAGTTCCGTGTGCTCGCGATCGAAGGCGAGCGTGCTCGCGCGCTCGGGCTTTCACCCGGCGCGGCGGTGCTGCAGATCCGCCGCCACCTGCATTTTCCGCGCGGCGACAGCGCGATCTACTCCGAACTCTACTGCCGGACCGATCGCCTGGTGCTCTCGCAGCGCATTGGAGAAGCCTGAACATGCATGACCGCGGCTACTACGACCGCTTTGGCGGCGCCTATCTCCCCGAAATCCTGGTCGCGACCTTCGAAGAACTCGAGACCGTCTTCGACGCGGCCAAGGCCGATCCGGCGTTCTGGGCCGAGTACGAGGCGCTGATGTCCAACTACTCCTGCCGCCCCACGCCACTGACCTTCGCCGAAAACCTGAGCGCGCACTTCGGCGGCGCGCGCATCTATGTCAAGCGCGAGGACCTCAACCACACCGGCGCCCACAAGGCCAATAACGTCATGGGCCAGGGGCTTTTGGTCAAGCGAATGGGCAAAAAGCGCGTCATCGCCGAGACCGGGGCCGGCCAGCATGGCGTGGCCACCGCCACCATGGCAGCCAAATTTGGTTTCGAGTGCACCATCTACATGGGCGAGGTCGACGTCGAACGCCAGCGCCCCAACGTCTTCTGGATGGAACGCCTCGGCGCCCAGGTGGTCCCGGTCAAAGACGGCACGCGCATCCTCAAGGACGCCATCAACGAAGCCTTCCGCGACTGGGTCACCAACATGGACAGCACCCACTACGTGCTGGGCACCGCCTGCGGCCCCCACCCCTTTCCCACCCTGGTGACCTATTTCCAGTCGATCATCGGCAAAGAGGCCCGGCGCCAGGTGCTCGAAGCCGAAGGCCAGCTGCCCAAGCGGGTCTACGCCTGCGTCGGCGGCGGCAGCAACGCCATGGGCATCTTCAGCGGCTTCCTCGACGACCCCGAAGTGGAGTTGGTGGGCGTCGAAGCCGGCGGCGAGGGGCTCGACACCACGCGCCACGCCGCGCGCCTGGCCTCCAGCGACGCCAGCATCGGCGTGGCCCAGGGCTACAAGACCTATTTCCTGCAGGATGAGGACGGGCAGATGCGCGAGACCCACAGCGTCGCGGCGGGCCTGGACTACGTGGGCGTCTCGCCGATCCTGGCGCACCTGAAAGAATCGGGCCGCGTTCGCTTCGAGGCCGCCACCGACGCAGAGGTCAAAGACGCGCTGGCCACGGCGATGCGCCGGGAAGGGCTGATCCCCGCCCTCGAAAGCTCCCACGCTTTCGCCCAGGCTTTCGCCGAAGCCGGCTCGCTCTCGCGCGACGACGTCATCATCATCAACCAATCGGGACGCGGCGACAAAGACATCTTCACCGTCGCCGACGCCTTTGGCGACCCGGCCTGGAAGCGCTTCATTCGGCGCAAGGCGGAGCAATACGGTGCTTGAGAGTTACCTGAAGCAGCGCAAGCAGGAGCGCGGCATCCTGCTGATGACCCACATCGTACTGGGCTACCCCGACTTCGACCAATCGCTCAAGCTGGTCGAGGCGATGGTCGAGGCCGGCGTCGACCTGATGGAGCTGCAGATCCCCTTCTCCGAGCCCATCGCCGACGGCCCCGTGATCCTGAGGGCCAACCAAGAGGCGCTGCTGGCGGGCTCCACGGTGGAGCGCTGCCTCGAGCTGGGCGAGCGCGTGGCGGCGCGCTTCGATATCCCCTTCCTCTTCATGAGCTACTACAACGTGCTCTACCGGCGCGGCGTCGCCGACTTCGCCGCGCGCATGAAGCGGGCGGGCCTGCATGGCGCCATCGTGCCGGACCTGCCGCCGGAGGAAGCCAGCGACTACCTCGCGGCCATGGCCAATGAGCAGCTCGACCCCATTTTCATCTTCTCGCCCAACACCCCCGACGCGCGCATGGCCGAGATCGCGCGCCACGCGGGTGGCTTTGTCTACTGTGTGGCACGCAAGGGCGTAACCGGAAGTCATACCGACTTTTCGGCGGAACTCGACGCTTACCTCGAGCGCTGCCGCGCCGCCACGGAGCTGCCGCTGGCGGTGGGCTTTGGCGTCAAGGACGCGGGCGACGTGGCCTTCCTGGCCGAGCGTGCCGACATCGCGGTGGTCGGATCCCAGTCGATTCGGGTCATGGAGGAGCGCGGCGTGCAGGCCGTGGGCGACTTCATCCGCGGCCTGCGCTGAGCTCGCTTCTTGTCGCGTCAAATCGGCAGGCAATCCGGGTCGCAGCTGCAGTCGCCGCCCGTTCCGGGATCGGCATCGCAAAATCCCGGAACGACGTCACAGCCGCAGGCGGGCTCGCCGCCGCATTCCGGATCACAGAAACAGGCATTGCCGTCCGCGTCGACAGCGCACTGACTCGGATCCTGATCGTCGCAGAAGCAGGCTGGAGCGGCGTCGCAATTCGGATCGCAGAAACAGTAGTCCAGCCCGCTCGAGTCCAGATCGCACGCCATGGCACTGACGTCGCAGTTGCAAGCGGAGGGACTCGCGCACTCGATGTCGCAGTAGCAATCGCCACCTGTCGCAGGGTCCACATCGCAGCCCGCGCCCAGGTCGCACAGACAGGCCGTCGCTCCACACTCGGGATCGCAGTGGCAGGGGTTGCCGTCGGCGTCGATGGCGCACGTGGTCGGGTCCAGGTCGTCGCAGAAGCAGCTGCTCGGTGCTTCGCAGTCGGGGTCGCAGAAGCAGGCGCCTCCCGCGGAGTCCGGGTCGC
>JAOUOP010000054.1 GCA_029880325.1 Myxococcales bacterium
TCATGGCGTTGGCCAAGTCGCGATGGAAGCCCTCGAGAAAGAGCGGTAGCGTGCCCAGGACGTCGGTGATGGTCTCGTGATCGTGCGACGACATCTGGCAGAGGTTGTGCACCAGGATGCCGTGCTGGTTGGCGTTGTAGCCGAGCGTGTAGAGGTAGATCTGCTGCGAGGTGCCGTCGGCATCGGGCCTCAAGAGCCAGTGGCGACGCGTGACACGGCGGGTCAGCATGTAGGTCTTGCCGGGGAGGACTTGGCAGGCGAGGGTCATGCCCGGCGGGTACAGCAAGCACCATGCCGCAAATGGATGTCCGTAATTACAGGGACTTACGGAGGTGAAGCTGTCGGATCGGCGGAGCCTTTCGAAAATCCGCCACCCCTGAGCGTGGGCCCGGGACCACGCTACGATTTCTCTTTTGGCCGTTTCCCCCAAGGGGTCGACCATCGCTTGCGCATCGTTGCATTCAGTGCAATCAATGATTGCATGGGCAGCATTACGATCCGGAACCTCGACGACGAGACCAAGGCACGGTTGCGTCTGCAGGCCGCGCGGCATCAGCGCTCGATGGAAGAAGAGGCGCGCAACCTGCTACGCGAGGCTCTGCTCCGACCGGAGCAAGCCCCGCGCTCCCTTGCTGACTTGGCTCGAGAGCGCTTCGCTCCGCTGGGGGGTCTCGTACTCGAGCTGCCACTCCGGCAACCGATGCGTGAGCCGCCGGAACCAGAGCCGTGATCATTCTGGACACCAACGTGTTGTCCGAACTGATGCGGCCGACGCCTGAGCCAGCGGTGGTGGCTTGGCTCGAAGCGCGCCCGAGCCCGGACCTTTACACCACGGCCGTCACGCAAGCCGAGATTCTGCATGGCATTCTCCTGCTTCCCGAAGGGAAGCGAAGGGCTGCGCTGCAGGCGGCGGCACTTGGTCTCTTCGAGCAAGACCTTGCGGGTCACGTGCTCGGATTCACGTCGCACGATGCGCTGCCGTACGCGCAGATCGCTGCCGATCGACGCCGCGCCGGCCGGCCAATTTCCCACTTCGATGCCCAAATCGCTGCCATTGCGCGCCGCAATCGGGCCAGCGTCGCCACCCGAAACGTGAACGACTTCGTCGACTGCGGTGTGGACATTGTCGATCCTTGGCGGGCCTGAGGGCAACTTCCGACCCACCTTGAGCCTACTTCTGCGTTCGGCACCCCGTAGCCGTAGCCTTGCGGACGTCCGCGGCAGAACGTTGGAGCCGACGCTACGCTGCGAAAGATCCGTCCATGGGCGTCGGGTCAGGATCGGAGGTCGCGGCGGCGGCTGGCGCTGCCGGCGAGGTGAGCGCGGGAGCCGAAGCGGTGCGCGGAGCAGCAAAACGGCGCTCCAACACGCCGAAGGCCTCATAGCTGCTCGACCGACGCGTGAACTTTGACTGTACGGCGCTGGCCGGAGTGCCACCGGCGAGCCAGGAGTTCGTGGCGCTTGGCGCGGGCGTGGTTGGCAAGCTCTTCGCTACGCGATTTCAGCGCCCGCCGCGCTTCCTCGAGCCCGCCTCGGGATTTCGGTTCGGCGACCGCTGAAAGCCGCCTGCAGTCGCCACCACAAGACCGCGGCTGCGGCGCGCTGCACCCACGTCCGGCATCTGCGGACCGCCCTCCTCGGAGGCTGATGCACCGAGTCCGCCGCTGCTGTGCCCCGATCCCCATCGCTGATGGCACCGCACGCGCCGTTGCCGTCTTGCCGATCGCTCCGGGCTCCAGCGGCGCTGTGAACATGGTGACTGGATCGACCATTCAGTTTCGGTGGACCAATGCACCCGCCGAGGCACGATTGGAGTGGCGACCGGTTTGAAGCCACGAGTGCAGCCAGGCAGCTTGACCTGCGATTGTTCGTTTTGTATTTTACATTACGATTTCAGTAAGCCAGAGATCGGGCGTTGGCGACCGGCAGAGCAACCGTGGCAGAGCAACCGCGCCATACCCAGACTGAAAAGTCTGTCTCATGGGACGGCACCGAACGGACTGTGGCGAACCTACGTCGACTCATTGCCCTGTCCTGCATTGCGTATGAATCGGCGACTGCAAACGCGGTACGTTCTTGCGTGGCAGCATTTGCTGAAGAGATCCGCTCGAAATGGTGTCCTGTGTCGGAGATTCTATCTCCCCGGATCGCGCCGCCCTGCAAGGACTTTGAGTAGCGGTCGCGACAGTTCTGGCGTCGATGGACCGGGTTGGCTGCAGCGGGGCGCCGCTGGTCTGACACCGTAGGTGATGCGGAGGCAATGGATGCAATGGACAACAGCACGGTTTCGGTTTTGCGTGGTGGCATGGCTGGCGGGCAGCGCGCTGGCTGCGGCCTGTGGTGGTGACGATGCAGCTGCCGTAGATGCCGGAAGCGACACCGGCACTCCGACACCGGCACCAGCAGAAGACGCCATGGTGGATGCCGCCGCAGACGCCAGCGATGGCGGCTTGCCGTGCCCACTGCTGGATGCGCGTATCGAGGTTGACAGGACTGTGGGACCAGGTTGTTTGCGTATGGAGCGCACCACTGTGGTCGATGCGACTCTGACGCTGGAACCGGACACCGAGGTCCTCGTCGCCCCCGGAGGCTACCTGCACGTGACGGGAAGCGGCGCGCTGGTCGCGATTGGCACCGAGGACGCGCCCATCGTGTTCACCTCGGAAGCTGCCGATCCCCTGGCCGGCGATTGGGAGTGCATCAGCCTCGAGGCCCAGGCCAGCGCCAGCGAGCTGTCCCACGTGCGCCTGGAGTATGGTGGGGCCACCTGTAGCACCAACGGCGCTGGCAACCGAGCTACGCTGCAGGTATTCACCGGTGCGCGCAACCTCTCAAATCTCACCATCACCGACAGCGCCAGTTCGGCCCTGCTCTTTGCGGGCGATGTGCGCGGTTTTTCCAACAACACCTTCGCCCGCAATGCTGAACCCTCGATCCTCCTACGGGCGCCCAATCTCATTGCGCTCACCGGTCCCCACACCTTCGAGGATGCAGACGATTTCATTCTTGTCGAGACCGGTAGCCGACTGTCAACCAGCGGCACCTGGAACGCGCAAGGTGTGCCCTATCGGCTCGATGGTACCCTGGAGGTGCGGCTCGGTGCCGATGTCACCGTCGAGGCCGGCACGACGATCCAACTGCAGGGCAGCATCGATGTATTCGAGGGTAGCTTCAACACCATGGGCACAGCCGAGGCCCCGGTGCTGTTGACCTCCGCCCACGACTCCCCCATCGCAGGTGACTGGGGTTGCGTCTTCGGTGACGCAGGACGCTTCTCGCACACCACCTTCGAATACGGCGGCGCCGGCTGCGGCGGGATGGACTCGAAAAGTCTGCTGCTGGCCAACGACCAGACCATGATCGACAACTGCACCTTCCGCGAGAGCGCCGGCAGCGCCATTCACGGCTATTTCGCTTCCGATGCTGTATGTCCTTCCTGGTGTGACACCAACACCTTCGAGGCGATCGCCACGACCGCCATCGACTGCGGTAGTACCACGCCATCGCCCGTCGCCTGCCCGTGAGGCAGCGATTTCAGGTCGATCTTGTTCGACAGCGAGGGCCGTTGCTTTCCGAGCGTCGGCCTCGCCAGTCTGGCTATCCGTTATGGTTTCGCTGAGATGGGATCAGGCCTCGGCTGGCCTGGCCTCGGCTGGCCTGGCATCGCTTCCGCCTTCGACTCCATGTAGGCAGGCGAAAAAAACCTTCATCGACGCCACGAACGCGCACACCCCGGCCGACGTGGCCACCGGCCGCTGGAAGGAAGTCAGAGGGCTCTTCGAGCTGTCCCGAGGCCCGCGCCGTCAGGCCCGCGCGATGGTGCGTAGCTCCGATGCGCGCACGCGCGACAGCTGCTGGGCGATGACTTGCAGTTTGTCGTAGGTGATGGAGGGCGCCGCCGATTGGCGGCCCAGCAGGGCAATGGCGCCTTCGCCGTGGTATTCGCCGCCATCGCAGTAGCTCAAGAGGTAGATGTAGACGCGCAGGGCGTCGCCGCGGCGACCATGGATGCTGTTTCGAGGCGCGTAGACTTCTGTGCCGCACTGGGTTTGGTCTTCGTCGCCACCCAGCTCCTGCAGGCGCGCTTCGACCATTTCCACCAGCTCCATCGGCGGCGCCAGCTGGACGCTGGAGGCGCACAGGCGCAGGTCGCCCGCTTCGGTGGTCACAAAGAGGTAGCCGTCCAGCTCCGATAGCGGCGCCATCAGTTCGTGTAGCGCGCGCTGGGCGATGGCTTCGGTCGAGGGCAGGCTCGATAGCGTGGTGTCCAGGGCGTGCGCCTCGCGCAGGGCGTCGCCGCCGTCGTGGCCGTGGAGGCTGTCGTAGAGGCGCTTGTAGCGCGCGATCAGCGCCGGGTTGCTCAGGGCGCGAAAGTGGGTCTCGCTCAGGTGCAGATGACGCGCGGCCGTCTCGGGCTCGTCGGCCAGAAGCGCCACCCGCACCGAGCCTTCGTGGATCAGGCCCAGCAAAAGTTGGTTGCCCTGACTCTCGTGCCGACCCAGGAGCTGCCCGAGCTCGGTACGCGCTTCCACGAGCCGCCCCACCCCGGCGAGCGCCACGGCGCGCTCGACTTGCCCCTTGATGTAGTGGGCGATAAAGCGCAGGTCGCGCGGGTCGGCGCCGCCGAAGAGTTCGTCACAGACGGCCAAGGCCTGGGCGTGCTCTGACTTGCGGTTAAGAGTTTCGGCCAGCACCCCCGTCAGCGCCGCCCAGCCGTGGCGCTCGAAGGGGGCGGTGCGGGCGCGCGCCAGCTCCAGGGCTTCGATGGCAGCGTCGAGCTGTCCGCGCACCAGCAAAAACAATCCCAGCGACAGCTCGCGGTACCAGCTGAGCGAGGGCACCTGGTCGATCGAGCTCTCCACCCGCTGCACGCTGCTCTTGGCGATGACGGTGTCCTCCCAGATGGATCCGAGCAGCGCACGCGCCACCGCATCCCAGGTCTGCACCTGCCAGGCCGAACCGGTCTGCACGCCCCAGGCCTCGACGCGCTCGCGAAACTGGCGCATGCGTCCGACGTCACCCTGGTAGGCGTGGTACTGCATACGCAGCTGCGCGGCGATCAGGTTGTGGATGTCGAGGCCGTCGGCATCCAGCGCGTCAGCCCGCTCCAAGGCCCGTGGATTGCCTGCGAAGGAGTCGAGCACGCCCAGCACATATTGGGAGCCGCCCCGGAAGAGCATGCGCGAGGGCTCGGGCGCCAGCCACAGATACCGCCGCGAGGAGACGGTGTGCTCCAGGTCCTCCCAGTGCTTATAACACTCGGTGAATCGATCCTCGGTGATCATGCGCAGCCCGAGCACGTAGTCGTGCACGAAGCGCAGGCTGGTGCGCTTGGGCATGCGCGCGAAGGGCTCGAGGCGCGCGACCAGGCGCTCGATGGCCGCGCCGTCGAGGCAGATCGCGGCCTTGCCTGCCAAGGTCGCAAAGGCGAAGAACATCAGGATGCCCAGCTCCACGTAGCTGCCGTAGCGCGGCCTCGAAAGCAGTTGTCGAAAAAACGCCAGGCCCGCGCCGACAGCCAGGCCCAAATGCGACCCCAGGTGCTTCCGCAGTCGCCGTGCCAACGCAAGACCCGTGGCCGCTTCCAGGTGTTCGAGCGCTTCGTCGCTGTGGCGGTCGAGGCGCCGGTCGACCAGGTAGCTCGCCGCCGCCAGCGGTGCCAGCACGAGACTCATCTCGTAGTGGCTACGCTTTTGGTCGCGATAGAGTTCGAGCGCACGCTCGAGCAATGGAATGCAGGCGGCCATTTCCTGGTAGTGCAGGATGAGCTGGATGCCGGCCTTGGCGATGATGGCGCGGCAGCGATCGTCGCCGGCCTCGGCCAGGTGCACGCCGATTTCGAGCCGCTCGACCACGTTGCTGGGCGCCTCGAGCAGCATGGCTTCGGCCACCCGCAGGTGCAGCTCGGCCTTGCGCTCTTCGGCGATCGCCGCGCGCGCCGCCACCTGCAGCGCCGGCTGTGCAAAGCGCAGCTGCTGCCCGTCGGCGACCCAGACCTTGGCCTGCACGAGCTGCTCGATACGCGCATCGAGCTGCGACCGATCCTCGGCATCGATCAAACGCTCGCACATGCTGTGCGTCAGCGGACCGCGGTACATGCTGGCGGCGCTCGCCAGCCACTGGGCCCGCCGATCCAGCGTCCGCAAGCGCCCCGCCAAGGCATCGAGCAGGCGCTCGGGCAGCTCGAGCACGCCCGGCTCGGCCGGCAGCCGCCACATGCCGCCGTCGAGTTTGATGTGGCCGTGGCCGATCTGGAAGCGCAACAGCTCGGCCATGTGTGCGGGGTTGCCGGCGCTGCGCCGGTGCAGGTCGTGGGCCAGACGCGCCACGCCGTCGGCCTCGCCGAAAATCGCGTCGAGCCAGGCCACGGTCTCGCCCTGGCTCAACCCAGCAATGTGAGCAACTTCACAGGCCTCGCGCAGCGCCTCCACCGACACCGGCGCCACGCTCTGTTCGTCACTGCGCTGGCTGCACAGCAGCAGCAGCGGATGGTGACGCGCGGCGTGGGCCACGGCCCCGAGCGCCACCGCACTCTGCTCATCGCAGCGCTGGATGTCGTCGACCGCCAGCACCAGCGTGCGCTGCTGGGCCAGTCCGAGCCACAGACTTCGCAGCGCCGAAAGCGCCTGCGTGCGCCAGTGCACCGGCTCGGGCGGTCGTGGCGCCAGCGCCACCTCGGGCAGCTGTTCGAGCAGCTCGGGCACCAGATGCCCCAGCACCCCGGCCTCGGCCCGGGCCGCCTGCAGCGTTTGGCCCGGCGCGGCCTGCATCAGCGCATTCACCAACGCGGCGATGGTGCTGTAGGCGCCGCGCTGCATGGCGGCGTTGACCGTGACCACCAGGGCCCCGGCGAGCTGCGCCCTGACCGCCATGGCCCCAAGCAGCCGACTCTTGCCCGTGCCGGCCTCGCCCTCGAGCAGCATGGCCGCGCCTCTGCCACCGGGCGCCCGCGCCACCGCCCGCTCCAGGTGGCGCAGGGTGGCGCGGCGACCGCTGAGCGGCGCGCTCGCCAGGTGGGCGTCGGCCGCATCCATGTCCGCGCTTGGGGCCAGTTCGCTCAGCGCCTCCAGGCGCGCGATCACAGCCGCAGCGCTGGGCAGTCGCGCCATTGGGTCGGGCTGCAAGAGCCCCAGCACCAGCTGGTCGAGGGCTTGCGGGATCGCCGGCAACGGTTGGCCCTTGCGGTCGTGCTCGGGCGTGCGCGCCGAGGGCGGCTGCACGCCCGCGGCCCACAGTCCGGGCAGCTCCTCGAAGCTGCGCGCCGCGTAGGCCTTGTGGCCCGTCAGCATCCAATAGGCCACCGCGCCCAGGGAGAACATGTCGACCCGTTGATCGAGTTCGGCGCCATCGAGGATTTCGGGGGCCACGTAGGGCGGTGTGCCGACCAGCTCTTGCACCCGACCGAAGTCGCACAGGGCGCCGAAATCGATCAGCTTGATGTGCCCGTCGGCCCGCGCCCGCAGGTTGCGCGGCGTGATGTCGCGGTGCAGAAGCTTGCGCGCGTGCAGAAGCGACAGGGCCGCAGCCACCTCGCGCAGGACGGCGCAGACCTGCCGATAGGGCATCGGCGACAGCCCCACCAGGTCGTCGCCGTCGAGCAACTCCATCACGTAAAAGGTGTGCTCCTCGTCTGTGTAGTAGTCGTAGGCGTGCACGATGCCCGGGTGCTCGATCTCCACCAGCGTCAGGTATTCGCGCTCGAAGAGGCGCCTGAGGGTCGCCTGCTTGCTGTCCTGCTCCGCGCGGCTCAGGCGCTTGAGCGCCACCTCGCGGCCCAGGGAGGTGTCGAGGGCCCGGTAGACCACGGCCACACCGCCGCGCCCGAGTTCTCCGATCAGTCGATAGCGGCCCCCGAGGAGCGCACCCTCGTCATGCGACGACACCATGCTGCGCAATTGGGATCATAGGGCACCGGCCAGGTCGCGGTGATGGCTTTTTGCCCCCGCCCGGGCCTGGGCCTATGCTTGCGCCATGAACCGCCGCCTCGTGCTCGCGGCGCTTTGGTTGGGGCTGACTGCGACTGCCTGCGGGCGCACACCGGTGCCGGCCCTCGATGCGCTGGATGCGGGCCCCGACGGCGTGGGGCCCGAGGTCTGCAATGGCCTGGACGACGACGCCGACCTGCAGGTCGACGAGGACTTCCGCGACGTCCTGGGCCGCTACCTCCACGACGCGCACTGCGGCGGCTGTGGCCTGTCCTGCGAGGGCCAGGTGGCTGCGGCCGAACTCGTGCGCTGCGGGCTGGTGGGCGACAGCCCCAGCTGCGTCGCCGAACGCTGCCAGGACGGCTTCGGCCCCGCGCGCTCGGGCGGTTGCACGCCCCTCGACCGCCTGATGTGCCTGGAGTGCAGCCGCGACGAGGACTGCGGCCCGCTTTCGGCCGCGCGCTGCGCCGACATCGGCGGCGAGAGCCGCTGCAGCCGCAGCTGCGAGGGTGGCTGCCCGCGGGGCTACGTGTGTGTGGGCGCCGAGCTATGCATGCCCGAGGGCCGTAGCTGCAGCTGCGGCGCCGGCCAGGGCGACTTCGATCTGGCCTGCGCCGGCCACGACCCGGACGCCCAGACCTGCGCCGGCAGCGCCCGCTGCGAAAACGGCATGCTGTCGTCCTGCGAGCTGCCGCCCGAGCGCTGCGATGGCTTCGACGACGACTGCGACGGCGCCGTCGACGAGGACTTCATCGACGAACTCGGCGTCTACGGCCGCGACCCCCAAAACTGCGGCGTCTGCGGGCGCGATTGCACGGCGGCCTCCAGCTCCGATGCGGCCCCTGACTTCAAGTTGACATGCGGCGGCGACCCCTTCGTGCCCAGCTGCGTGCTCGAGTGCCCCGACGCCGCCGACGGCGTGCAGGTGGGCGACCGCCTCGACGCCGACCGCCGCGTGGACAACGGCTGCGAGTGCACGGTGCTGGCGCTGGTGGACGGCGTCGGTGCCCTCGAGGGCCAGGACCCCTCCGAGGCCCAGATCGACGTCAACTGCGACGGCGCCGAAGGCGAGGTGCGCAGGAGCTTCTACGTGGCGATCGACGGCGACGACAGCGGCCCGGGCTCGCCCACGCGCCCCCTGCGCAGCCTGGGCGAAGCGGTGGCGCGGGCGGCGGCCTCGCTGACCGGCGAGCTGCCGCGCCCCGACATCTACGTGGCCACCGGCACCTACACCGAGACGCTGACGATGCAGAACGGTGTGCGCCTGCACGGCGGCTACCGGCGCGATTTCCTGAGCCTCGACCCCGACGGCTTCGAGGTGTTGGTGGTGGCGCCGACCGACACCACAGCCCCCTTCGGCGCCGCCCTGCAGGGCGATGACCTGGGCTCGGCCTCGACAGTGGTCGAAGCCCTGTCGCTGCGCGGGCGCGATGCCCCCGAGGGCGGCGCACCGGCGGTGGCGATCTACCTCCGGCGTCCGGGACCCCAGCTGACCCTGCGCGGCCTGCGCGTTCGCAGCGGCAAGCCCGGCGCTGGCGTCGATGGCGCCGCGGGCGCGGCCGGCGGCGCGCCCGCGAGCGAAGCCAGCGACGGCGATCCCCAGCGCGCGGCCTTCGAGGACGCCGCCCACGCTTGCGTGGCGGTACCGGAAAACGTGGCGCTCGGCGGCCAAGGCGGCGAAAACCGCTGCGGCGGGCTGGAGGTTTCGGGGGGGCCGGGCGGCAGCGCCGGCTGCCCGCACTTCAGCGCCGATGCCGGCTCGGGCCAGGACGGCCGCGGTGGGGCGGCCGCGCCCGGCGGCCTCGGAGGCCTGGGCGGCCGCGATGTGCAAGGCCCCATCTTCGGCGGTTCGGTCTGCGACCAGAGCGTCTGCTGCGGCCTGGCCGATTACACCGTGCCGCCGAACTTCCGCCTGCCGGGCACCGGCCTGCCCGGCGCCGATGGCCCCGGGGGCGAGGCCGGCGCGGCCTGCAGCGACGCCCTGGGTTCCTTCGCGGGCGGCGTCTACAGGCCCGGTGACGCGGGCGCCGGCAGCGCCGGCAGCGCCGGCGGCGGCGGCGGCGGTGGTGGCGCGGGCGGCGGCGCCGAGATCAGCTTCGTGGCGATCGACTGCGAGTGGCCCGACGGCCTGGGCGGTGGCGGTGGTGGTGGCGGCGCCGCGGGCTGCGGCGGTGGCGGCGGCCGCGCCGGTAGCAGCGGCGGCCCCGCCATCGCGCTGCTCATCGAGCAAAGCCCGCTGGGCACCTGGCCGGTCCTGAGCGCGCTGGAGCTGATCACCGAGGCCGGCGGCGCCGGCGGCGACGGCGGCACCGGCGGCGACGGCGGCCTGGGCGGCCACGGCGGATTCGGTGGCCGGGTCGCCGACGCCGAGCGCATCATCCCCCCCCTGGCCGGCCCGCTGCCCGGCGAGCGCGGCGGCAAGGGCGGCGACGGCGGTCCCGGCGGCGGCGGCGGCGGCGGCTGCGGCGGGGCCTCGGTGGGCATCTGGGTGGTGGGCGCGGCGGCCGACACCCCCATGCTGCAGCGCTACCGCGAGCAAAACCTCTTCAACCTCGGCCAGGGCGGTCGCGGTGGCCGCGGCGGCGGCGGCGCGGTGCCGGCCGACAACGGCACCACCGGCGCGCGAATGGATGTGGTGGCGCGATGAGCAGGCGCTCGCAATCGCCGCCACACCGATGCGCTCCGCTCCTGCTGAGCGCTCTGTTGCCGTTAACTGTGAGTTGCTATCGCACCGAGGCCTGCCCTGACGAAGTCTGCGACGGCATCGACAACGACTGCGATGGCGTCGCCGACGAGGGTTTTGTCGACGGAAAAGGCCGCTACCGGGAAAAGGCCCACTGCGGCCGCTGCGATCTGCACTGCGACGCGGTCTTCCCCAGCGCCGACAGCACCCGCTGCGATGCCGAGCAGGACCCGCCGCGCTGCGTGATCGAGAGCTGCCCGCCGGGCCAGCGCTTATTGGAAGGCGCCTGCGTGGAGCAGATGCCCGTGGCCTGCCTGCCATGCGAGGCCGATGCGGACTGTGAGTTACGCGCCGAGGGCGCCCGCTGCCTCGAGGGGCTCACGGGCGAAGCCGCTGGCTACGGACACTGCGGAGCGCCCTGCGAGCGGGCCGAGGACTGTCCGTCCGGCTTCCGCTGCCTGGCCGAGGGCGGTGCCCCGGCCCAGTGCCGGCCATCGACCCGCAGCTGCGCCTGCTCCGAGGAACTCTTCGGCGCCGAAATCGCGTGTCTGCTGCAGGCCTCCGATGCCCACGCCTGCGCTGGCGTGCGCCACTGCGAAGAGGGCGGCTTCGGCCCCTGCATCGCGGCCCTCGGGGAGCGCTGCAACGGAATCGACGACGACTGTGACGACGCCATCGACGAAGACTTCCGCGACGCCCAGGGCCTTTTGACCAGTACCGAGCACTGCGGCGACTGCGACAGCCCCTGCGTGCCGCCCGGTGAGCACACCGAGGCCCAGTGCCTGGTCGAGGGCCGCACACCGCGCTGCGAGGTGCGCTGCGAGCCGGGCTTCGTCGACGTCGACGGCCAGCTCTTGACCGGCTGTGAATGCGAACTCGACCCGGGCCCTGGTGCCGTGATCGGTGCCGACGCCGACTGCGACGGCCAGATCGACCCCACCCCCGACTTCATCTTCGTCGCGCCCACCGGCGACGACGAAAACGCCGGCACCGAGGTGCAGGCGCCGTTGCGCACGATTCAAAAGGGCATCGAGCTCGGCCAGAGCAGCGGTCATGCGGTCCTGGTCGCCCGCGGTATCTACGACGGCCCGGTGGATCTGCGCGGCGGCGTGACGCTGCTGGGCGGCTACAGCCCCGACTTTCGCGAGCGCGACTGGGTACTGCATCCGGTGCTGATCGAAAACCTCGACGCTCCCGGCGGCACCCCCATGCTGCGCTGTCGCGACATCGACGCGCAGGTCTTGATGGAGGGCTTCACCATCGCGGCCAGCGAGGCCGACGCGCCCGGCGCTGGCAGCACCGGCGTCTACCTGGACCGCTGCAGCGAGGAGGTGGTGCTCAGGGAGCTGACGGTGCTGGCCGCGCGTGGGGCCGATGGCCAGGGCGGGGCCGACAGCAGCGCGCGGCTGTCACGGCTGGGCCTGGCGTCGCTCGGCCAGCTGCGCGGCAGCGACGGAACCGACGGCGGCGATGGCGATGGACCCGGCAGCCCCTGCCTCGCCGTGACGGCCGGCGCCGGGGGCCAAAAGAGCTGCCCCGGCGGAGCGGTCAGCGGCGGCGACGGCGGCGACGCCCTATGTCCCGACCTCAGCGCCATCTGCGACAACGCCAGCGCGGCGCCCTGCGGCAACGGCGGCTGCACCGACTTCACCGTCGACGGCGTTTGCGACATCGAAGCGGCCCGCGCGGCGGCCCTGCCCAGCAGCAGCCTGCCCAGCGCCGGCAGCGGCGACGGCGGCGGCAGCGCCGGCCACCTCACCTACGCCTCGCCCACCAACCGCGACCAGTGCAGCTTCTGCGATGACAACCCTTCACTGTCGCGCAACGGCGCGCGCGGCGGCGACGGGGCGCAGGGGGCCGACGGCAGCGCCGGCCTGGCCTGCGACGGCGAAGAAGAGCTGGATCTCGATGGTGGTCGACTGCGCGGCGGCGACGGCAGCGACGGCACCGACGGCGGCGACGGCTCCGGCGGCGGCGGCGCTTCGGCCGGTGCCGGCTACGCGGTCATCGCCAATACCCTGGGCAGCTGCGACGACAACTCCGGCGGCAGCGGCGGCGGCGGCGGCAGCGGGGGCTGCGGCGCGCCGGGCTCCGGTGGCGGCGGCGGCGGCGGCAGCTCCGTGGGGCTTCTGATCCGACTCATCGACGGCGCCGCAGCCGGTCCGCAGCTCGAGCGCGTGCGCGTGGTCACCGCCAGCGGTGGCGACGGCGGCGACGGTGGCATCGCGGCTGCTGGCGGCAGCGGCGGCAGCGGCGGCATCGGGGGTGAGGCCAACTTCTGGTGTTCGCGCAGCGGTGGCCGGGGCGGCGACGGCGGCAGCGGCGGCGATGGCGGCGGCGGCGGCGGCGGCTGCGGAGGTAGCAGCTACGGCGTCTACCTGGTCGGCGATAACCCCGACTACCGGGCGGCGCTCGACACCGGGGTCCTGGTCGAAGCCGCTGGCGTCGCCGGTCGTCAGGGACGCGGCGGCTTCTCGCCGGGTCACTCCGGGCCCAGCGCCAGCGCCGGGCGGGTGCTCGGCGTGGGACCTGTGCCCTGAGCGCGCACTCGCCCGCGATCGCCGCTTGGCCGCACCTGCCCGAGGGTTACCGGGTCCGGCACGAAAAAAAACCGAACGCCTCGGTGCCGAGACGTTCGGTTTTCGTGGTGACGGGCCCTGGGGCCCGCGCCGCTCAGACGCCGCCGTCGGCGTCGGTGGTGTCGCCGCCGCAGGCCGGTCCGGGTGCCAGATCGGTCAGGAACATGCTCGAGGTGATGCACGTGTTGGAGATGGTCGAGATGGCGCCGCAGACGTTGTCGGCGGTGCAGCAGCCGGGCAGCTCGATGGCCATGCCCATGGCGTCGCCCTGGTAGCCGGGGCAGCTCGGATCCTCGACCGGGCCCAGCGTGCACTCGCCGAGGTTGCCCTCTTCGGCGGTCATGGTTCCGCACTGGTCTTCGACGCAGCAGGGCACCGTGCAGGTGAACTGGGCGAACATGCCCGGGGCCGGGCAATCGGTGTCGCCGCACTTCGCAGTGGTCGGAACCGTGGAGTCGCAGGTCAGAGCCCCGCCGAGGGCGGCCAGGGGATCGGTCCCGGTGCCGGCATCGGTCGTGGTGGTGCCGGTGTTGCCGGAGCCGTTGGAATCACCGGCGTCGGCGGTGCCGTCGTTGCCCGTCGGATCGGAGCTGGACGAGCCGCCGGAGCCGCCTTCACCCGCTCCGCCGCTGTCGCTGTCGTCGCCGCACGCCGAAGCGGCCAGGGCGAGAACCAGGGTGATCAACCAAATGTTTAGAGTCTTTGTCTGCATCATCGCTTCTCCCAATCGGGTGCCCACGCACCTACCCACCGGCCGCGAGGCCGCCGGTATTGACCTGGCGCAAGCAATAAGCCGATTGGCTTAGCGATCGCAACCACCAACGCGCACCAATCGACACAGTCGCTGGCGGGCGATCCGGGGTTGTGCGATAGGGGATCTAGCCTCAATTATGGACGCACCGGCGAGGCGTCGGAGCGCCTTGCAGGGCGCGGCGACCGCGGAATTACGGTCGATCGCCCGCGGCGCCACTTTCAAGGATTTCCTCAAGATCGACAGCCATGGTGCCCCCATGCTCCGGCGCCATGGGAGCAATCTTTATGGGAGCATTTTTACGTACAGAGAGGATCGTGTTGGCGATGATGCAAGCCTTTGAACCCCTGCCGCGGCGACTGCCTGTGCTGGCCCTGTGGATGCTGCTCGCTGGCGCCTGCGGCGACGCGGCCGATGACGGCCACGCGACCGGCGGCACAGACACCGCCGACCGTGCCGAGGGGCCCGACGCGGCCGCCGACGCAGAAGAGGCAGACTCCGGCACGGCCGCGGCCCCCGGGGCCGGCGCGATCACGGTCCTGGGCCCGATCACCGCGGGCAATGGCGCTTTCACGATCCCGATCGTGGATCTGGCCGCCCTCGGCTACACCGAAGAGGAATACTTCTTCGAGGGCGAGGCCAGCGCCTACGCCCATGCGGGCGAGGCCACGATGGATGGCAAGTGGCAGCTCGAGGTGGTGGATACGGCCGCCTTCAAGACCCGCCTGCTGGTGCGCCGCCCGAGCGCCGCCGCCGACTTCAACGGCACGGTGGTCATCGAGTGGTTGAACGTCAGCGGCGGCGTGGATGCCGATCCGGGATTCATCTACAACCACGAGTTATTGTTACGCGATGGTTATGCCTGGGTCGGCGTCTCGGCCCAGGCAGTCGGCATCCAGGGCGGCGGCTTCTCCCTCGGCGCTGGCGGCGTGCCGCTCAAGGACTTCGATCCCGAGCGCTACGGCACGCTGCTGCACCCCGGAGACGGCTTCTCCTACGACATCTACGGCCAGGCCGCGCGCATCGTGCGTGGCGAGGGCGACATGGACGTGCTCGGCGGCCTCGAGCCCGAGCAGCTCATCGCCTACGGCGAGTCCCAATCGGCTGCGCGCATGGTCTCCTACGTCAACGGCGTGCATCCGCTTTCCTTGCTCCACGACGGCTTCTTCATCCACAGCCGCGGCGTCGGGGGCGCCTCCTTCGACAACGCGATGTCGCTGATCCCCGACGGCATCCTGGGCGGCAGTGTGGTCCACATCCGCGACGACCTGGATGAGCCCGTGCTGCAGCTTCAGACCGAAACCGACGTCCACGGCATGCTCGGTTTTCTGCCGGCGCGCCAGCCCGACCGCGACGGGCTGCGCACCTGGGAGGTCACCGGCACCGCTCACGCCGACCAGCACATGCTCGACGTCAGCGCTGGCGCCTCATCCGATTTGACCGGCAGTGCGCTCAGCTGCCCCGACGCCAACGACGGCCCGCAGCACTTCGTCGTCAAGGCCGCCCTGCACGCGCTCAACGGATGGATCGTCGACGGCGCGGCCCCGGCCATGGGCGAAGTGCTGATGGTCGACGACAGCCGCGCAGCCATCACCGACGAACACGGCAACACCCTGGGCGGCATCCGCACCCCCGCCGTGGACGTGCCCATCGCGATCCACAGCGGCAACCCGCCCCCGGGCTCGACCAACTTGCTGTGCTCGCTCTTTGGCAGCACCACGCCCTTTGCGGCAGACAAGCTGGCGGAGCTGTACCCGAGCCATCAGGACTACGTCGACAAGGTGCAGGCCGCCGCCGAAGCCGCGGTCCAAGCGGGCTTTGTGCTGCCTCCGGAGGCCGAGACCTTCATCGCCGAAGCCGAGGCCGCCGACGTGCCTTGATGCACCTCCCAGACCTGCGAGCTGGCCAAGGTAGCGCGACTTGCAGCCCGGTCGCAGTGTCCATGGCTTGCCGCGCATCTCGCCCACCACCGCGGGGTGGCAGGGCGTTTGCGAGCGGTAGTGAATATTGGCTTCGGCAAGCTTGGCTTCGCGCATGACCCCGTCGGACGACTCGATTGGCCGCGATCGACGACGGGCGGTGGCGATCGCTTCGGGCTGCGACCGCGATGGCGCTCATCGCACAGCGCGCGCAGCCCTCGTCCCTCCCGCGCAGGCGCGAACGTTTCGAACCAGGGGTCGCCCCGTGCCTCGGCCAAGTCGCGCCTGTCAGGCGCTCGAACAAGGGATCGATGTGCTGCACGATGCGGGCTTCGGCGTCGAGCGGTAGAACTCGCACCAAAGCTTCTTTCTGCAAGTGCTCCTCGCTTGTTCAGCGCTTTTCAACCCGTTTTGCGCGCCTACGAAGCGGCCCGCAAAAGAATCACTTTCACTGGCGGTTCTATCCACAGGGGCCGACGATGTCCGCAGCGGGAACATGGCCGCCGCTGACAGCGCTCGATTCAACTGCTAGCCTGAGATGTAGTTCGAGGTGTGGTGGTGAAGTCGTCGAGAATCATGGTCCAGGGTGAGCGTGGCGTGCGGCCGTTGGGCTTTGGGCTCGCGAGCGCGGTCTCACCGCTACTCAACAGCACCGAGACGGGCTGGGCGGGTGTGACCTTCGAGCTACACGAGGCCTGTTCCAACCGCGAGCCCCAGGCGCAGGCGCCGGTCGCCGGCGAGGCTCACCTGCGCGTGGTGGTCTCCGGCAGCTATCAAATCCTGGTGAAAACCCCGTCGGGCGAGCGCTGCCACCGCGCGGTACCCGGCACCATCACCTTCCACAGCGGCGCCGGGCCGCGACCGGCCGAGGTCCAGGGCACCGCCCACACCCTGGTACTACGGCTGACCGAACGTTGGCTGCGGCAGGTGATGCCCAAGGGCGATCCGGTCCAGGGCATCCACACCATCGGCGAGGAAGACAGCACGGCCCGCGAGCTGGCCCGCAGCATGTGCCGCGAGGTCGAGCGCGGCGCCCCCACAGGCTCGCTCTTTGCCCAGTCGCTGTCGCTGTCGTTGCTCTCCTACGCCCTCGATCGCGTACCGGTGAAGATGCAGGCCGAAAACGGCCTGTCCGAGGCCGAGTGCCGGCGCCTACGCCGCCACATCGACGAACGCCTGGGCAGCGAGCTGCGGTTGAACGAACTCGCCGAGTTCTGCGGCCTGGGAGCCCGACACTTCACGACCGTCTTTCGGCGCGCCTTCGGCACCACCCCCCACCGCTACGTGATGCAGCGGCGGCTCGAGCGCGGCGCAACCTTGCTATGCCACAGCAGCTTCGACATCGCCGAAATCGCCCTGCAGGCCGGCTTCTCGAGCCAGAGCCACTTCACGACCGCATTCCGCAAGAGCTTCGGCATCACGCCCAGGCGCTATGCGCTGCAACAGCGGCGACGGCCGGCGCAGGCGGGCTGAAACCAGCGCCGCCGCGCATCGCATCTCAACCACCGGTCATGTGCAGACCGGTTGCCATGACCGCATGGCGGCGCCCTCGGCGCGTGGCCCTGCGGATCGTCGATGAATGGGAATCGCGACGCGTCCAACCATGATGCCTGGGCGCCGCGACGATCGTTTCTTCAGACACGGCGGGGGTGACGTAAGTTCCGCCCCGCCGCATAAAATGACCGTGCGCCAGCGCACAGCTCGCCAGCGCCTCACTCGCGCGGTGGCCACGCGGGGCGTACACTCTCGAACGTGGACCCGTTGGACTCAGCGCGCGCCGAGCTGCTCAGGCGGCGCTTTGTCGGCCTGGGCCTGCTGGCGGTCGGCCGCGGATTGCTCGGCTGCGGCAGCCGCAGTCTGGCGACGGGGGCCTTTGTCGGAGGCGATGGCGGCGTGGGCGGGGCGGCCGCTGCCTCGAGCCCAGCCGACGCCGCCCCGGGCACAGCGGAGACGAATGGTGCGGGTTCGGCTGCCCGTACCGGCGACGACCCCGGCCCCGCGGGACTCCCCGAAGCAGGTCTCGGCACCACCGATTCGGCGCCCGACGCCATCGTCGAGGCCAACCTCGACCCGGGCGCCGGCAGCGCGGCCCTCGCCGAGCCTATCGCCCCGAGCTACAACTTCGAGCTGCGCGATCCGGACGAGTTCGGCCTGCGCCTGCCGCCGGGTTTCGGCGCCCGCATCGTGGCCCGCTCCCACGAAGCGCCCCTGGCAAACCGCGACCACCTGTGGCACGGCGCCCCCGACGGCGGCGCCACCTTTGCCCTCGCCGACGGCGGCTGGGTCTATGTGAGCAACTCCGAGATCGGCGGCGGCGGCGGTGGGGTCGGCGCCCTGCGCTTCGACCGCCGCGGCCGCCTCACCGACGCTTACTCCATCTGCAGCGGCACCAGCAGAAACTGCGCCGGCGGCGCCACCCCCTGGGGCAGCTGGATCACCTGCGAAGAGGTCGACCGCGGGCTGTGCTACGAGTGCGACCCCCTGGGTCAGACCCCGGCGCGCCCGCTGCCGGCCCTGGGCGCCTTCACCCACGAGGCCATCGCCGTCGACGCCGCCCGCGGCCATCTCTACCTCACCGAGGACGTGGCCGACGGTCGCCTCTACCGCTTCCGCTCCGAGTCGGTGCTGCAAAACGGCGCCCTCGATCTAGAAACCGGCGTGCTCGAAGTGCTGCAGTTGCTCGATCCCGAGAGCGGCGGCGTGGGCTTGCACATGGGCTGGCACGTGGACTGGCACGCGGTCCCCGATCCCTCGGCACAAAGCGTCGTCACGCGCCTGCAGGTGGAGCAAAGCACGCCCTTCGCCGGCGGCGAGGGCATCGTCTACCACGGGGGCGTGGTCTATTTTTCGACCAAGCTCGACAACCGCATCTGGGCCCTCGACGTCGAACGCCAACAGCTGTCGTTGCTCTACGACCACGCGAGTTCGGAAAATCCGATCCTCAGCGGCGTCGACAACCTCGCGGTCTCGCCCGCCGGCGAGATCCTGGTGGCCGAGGACCCGGGCAACTTGGAGTTGGTGCTGCTGAGCGCCAGCGGTAAACCGACGCCGCTGCTGCAGCTCACCGGCCACCAGGGCTCGGAGCTGGCCGGCCCCGCCTTCGATCCATCCGGCAGACGCTTGTATTTTAGCTCCCAGCGCGGCCCGGACCCGAGCCTCGGTCAGGGCTATACCTTCGAGATCCGCGGCCCCTTCGACCGCCTGCAGAGCGGCTGAGGTCGAGCTGTCAGCAATCGTTAGTTAATCGTCTTGCCGAGCACGCGATCCCACAGCGGGCGCAGGCCGGGCAGGTTGAGGGGACCGAAAAGCGGAAAGAGCAGCGGCAGTCGCGACAGCACCACGCGCGCCGCTGCCGCCCCGTGTAGCTCGGATCCGTCGCGCTCGATGAGCACCACCGCCGGAGCGCCGGGCCGCGCGGGGGCGCGCTCGAAACGCGCAAGCCAAGCGAGCCGCCCACTGGCACGCGGCTCAAGCGTGGAGCCCGGGTCTGCTCCCCCTTTCGAGAAGCGCAAAGCGGCCTGAAGAACGCTGAACAAGCGAGCGCTGCCGAAAACCGCCACAGCCGAGACGGCCGACAGGCCACGTACTCAATCGCTTGGCGACAGCTGCTCGGGACCAAAGGCCGCCGGCAGCAGCGCCGCGAGCTCGAAGTGCAGCACATGGCCGGAGGCGCCCACCGAGCGAACGGCGAGCTCGGTCCCAAACTCCCAGAGCACCTGGCGGCAGGCGCCGCAGGGCGTGGGCGGCTCGGGGCCGGTGCAGACGACCACCGCCGCCACCAAACGCCGCACGCCAGCGATCACGGCGGCGGCCACGGCGTTGCGCTCGGCGCAGACCGTCAAGCCATAGCTCGCGTTTTCCACGTTGACGCCGACGAAGCTGCGACCGTCCTCGGCCAGCACGCACGCGGCCACACCGAAGCGCGAGTAGGGCGCATAGGCAGAAGGCAGCGCCTGACGTGCCTGGTGTTCGAGCCGCTCCCAGTCGGGTTCGTCCACGGCGCTCATGGCCGCGCCTCCAGCTCGCTCGCAAGCGCCCCGAGCACGCCGTCGAGCAGCGCCCCAAGACGCGCGCCCGCCGCGGCGGCCACCGCCTGCACGTCGTCGTGGTCGAGCACGGCGCCGGCCAGTCCCGCGGCGCGGTTTGTAATGCAGCTCACACCGATGCAGCGCAGGCCCAGCTGCCGCGCGGCGATCACTTCGAGCACGGTGCTCATGCCCACCGCGTCGGCGCCGAGCCGGCCAAGCATTCGCACCTCGGCAGGCGTCTCGTAGCTCGGCCCGAGCAGCCCCGCGTACACGCCCGCGTGCAAGGGCCCGGCCGCGCCGCGTCGCGCGAACTCCAGCAGCTGCCGGTCATAGGCCTGCTCCATCGACACGAAACGCGGCCGCTCGGCCGTGGCCACGGGCCCGGCGAGCGGATTGTGGCCGGTGAGGTTCAGATGATCCTCGATCAGCATCAGCTCACCTGGGGTCAAATGCTCTGCGATGCCACCTGCGGCGTTGGTCACGACCAAAACCTCGGCGCCCAGCGCGCCCATGGCTCGCACCCCATGGACGACCTGCTCGACGCTATGGCCTTCATAGAGGTGCACGCGCCCCTGCATGGCGATCACCCTGATCCCGGCTTTCTCTCCAAAGACGAAACGCCCCCCATGACCGGCCACACTGGGCTTTGGCAGTCCCACAATGCGGTCGTAGGCGAGGCTACCACCGGAGGTGAAGGTGTCGGCGTATGCGCCCAATCCCGATCCTAGGACAAGCGCCACCCTCGGCGCGCCTGCACCCGCGGCGATAAGGGCCTGCCGTGTGCGTTCAACGTCATGCCAGAGGTCGTCATTCAAGCTCTCTCCCTCGCTTCCTTTCGAACAACCGCCACCGCGGCCATTGCCGCTGGGCCCAGGATGGCTACAATTGAAAGCATAGCCCGGAACAATCCCCCGCGCGGGTGGTCTACGACAACGCGATCGGATCCTTGACTTCGCATAGATGTGACTCGCCCCTCGGGTATCTAGTGGGAGTCGAGCAGCGCAGTGGGAACCTTCGTAGCTCGCAAATCAGGCGCACGGGGCATGGCTTCGGGCGCAGTCCCCCCCCCGGTGTCGCGATGACTGAAGTCGAAGATCGTTCCTGGCGTATGCTCCCCTCGGAGCAGGCGCTGTGGACTGGCGGGCCGACACCTGGCGTGCCGCGCGATTTGCACTGGACCGTGGCCTCGGGCCTGTTCTTCACGCTGGCGCTGATCATGGCGCTCTTCGCGGGCCTGCTCTACGTGGCCTCGATTCCGGCGGTGCGCTCCACCGCCTTCACCGCCTTCTACTGCCTGCTGACGGGCGTGGCGATCCATCTTCTGCCGCGCTACGCCCTCGACCCCTGTCGCTTCCGCATCACCAACCGACAGGTAATCTGGAGGCGCGGCCCCCAGCGCCGCACCATCGAGCGCGCCGCCATCACCTACGCGCGCATCCACTGGCACCGCAGCGCACCGGGCGTGGGGCATCTGGAGCTGGTGCGTGCGGTGCCCTTCGGCCCCCTGGCGCGCAAGCAGCGCATCATGTTGCATGACGTGGTCGGCCCCGACCGACTGCTGGCACTGATTCGCGGCGCCGAACCCAGTGAGTTCGCGGGTTACGCCGACGTCAAGCTCACCGATCGCCTCGATCGAAACGAGCGCGTGATCTGGGGCGGCTCACCGGTAGGCATGAGCCTGGGGCGCGGCGAGATGCTCACCGGCGGCGTCGGCCTGATCGTGCTCATCGCCGGCGTCATCTACGCCTACCGCACAGGCGGCATCCTGGTCAGCCTCGAAGAGCTTGGCCTGCCCGTGCGCTCGGGCACCTGGGCGATGCTCTTCAGCGCCATCGTGGTCAGCTGTGCGATTATCCTGGCGGTGGGCGCCTTCCTTTTGTGGAAGGGCACCTGGGGTGCCCGCGCCGACGGCTCGCGCACGGAGTATCTGCTGACTGACTCGCGGTTGATCATCCGCCGCGGCCGCAAGGAGCTGTCGGTCGAGCGCCGGCGCATCGTCGACGTGGCCGACCTGCCGGCCAGCGGCGGCTCCCACAACCTGCATCTGATCCTCGACGCGCCCAACGCCCGCGCCCTGGAGGACAGCGGTGCCCTGTCGCTATTTGCGCCCCCGCGCGCCACGGTGCCGCCGGTACTCTTCGAGGTCGCCGACGGCGAACAGCTGCGCAAGCTGATCCTCGACCGCCCCTCGGGCTCGGTGCCGCCGGTGGATCGGGCGGCCTGAGGGTCCGCGAGCACGCCCCACGGGTGCCTGCCGCGGGGCGCTCGGCGGCCGCCAGCTGCCACCGAGCGCGTTGACCCGTCCGGGGAGGCGGTTTACAACCCCCCCCCACTGGTTTCCGCCGTATTTTCGCGGCGGCAAGCCCGGACGGGACCATGCAAGTCTGTCCCTACTGCCACCTGCTATTCGCCGATGGGGTCCAGGGCTGCCCCCACGACAGCCAACCGCTGACCGCGGCCAGCCCCGATCCGATTCCGGCACCCCTGCGCGATCGTTTCGACGGCGTCGAGGCTTTTGCCCAGGGTGCCACCGGCACCAGCTACCTGGCGACCCACGTCAGCAGCGGCCACCGGGGCGTTTTGAAGGTGGTGCCGCTCGCCGACATCTCCAGCTCCGAAAAAGCCCGCCTCAAGCGCGAGCTGCGCAAGCAGACCAAGCTCGGAAACGACAGCCTGGTGCGCATCAACGACGGTGGTGAGCTCGGCCCCGAGATGTGGATCTTCCGCGACTACATCGAGGGCGAATCCCTGGCCCAGCGCATCCGGCGTCTGGGGCAGTTGCCGCCCGAGGAGGCGCTGTCGACCACCGCCCAGCTGGCCTCTGGCCTCGACGAGCTGCACCGCAACGGCCTCTTGCACCGCGACGTCAAGCCCGGCCACGTGCTGCTCGAGGAGCGGCCCGCTGGCGTGCCCCTGGCGCGTCTGATCGACGCCGGCGTCACCGCGCGCATCAAGGGCGCCTCGGTCTTCGACCTGCGCGGCACGCCCCGCTACATGTCACCCGAGCAGATCGCCGGCAAATTGGTCAGCTTCCGCAGTGACCTCTACGCCCTGGGCTGCGTGCTCTTCGAAATGCTCGAGGGCCGGCCGGCCTTCGGCGACTACGGCGAGACCGACGACAAGGCGGTGCTCGAGGCCCACACCAAGCAGCCCCCGCCCGAACTCGAGGTGGAAGTGCCCAATGCGGTGCGCACGCTGCTGAGTTCGATGCTGAACAAGGAACCGCGCAAGCGACCGTTTTCGGCCCAGCAGGTGCGCCGCACCCTGAAGCCGCTGCTGCCGGACTCGACGCCGCGCCAGGGCAGCGCCTCGGCCACCTCGGCGGGCATCGTCAAGGCGCCCTCGCCGGGCGTGCGCGGCAAGCCCTTCGCCAGCGCGCCGCCACCACCTGTGCCGCCCCTGGCGGCCCGGCGCAGCGTCGGGCCCAAGCCGCCGTCGGGGCTCGAACCCGAGGTCGGCGGAGCCGCCGTCGGTGGAGCGGCGGCCAGCGGCAGCGGCTTCGGCGAAGAGCGCAGCACCATGAACCTCAGGGTCGACGACTTGCTCGGGCTGGAGGAAGAAGAACTCGCCAAGGCCGCCGCCGAAGGGGAGACCTCCGCCGAGGATGGCTTCGATGTGGAGCTGGACGAGGACGAGGACGGCGGCAGCGAAGCCCAACAGGTGCCACAGCCGGCCGCCGAGCCGACCGCCGAGACCGTGGTCGGCGAAGCGACGGGAGCCGCTCCCCCGGCTGCGGTGGCAGCGAGCCCGGCATCCGAGCCCGCGCCGGCACCCGAGCCCGCGCCGGCACTCGAGCCCGAGCCGGAACCCGCGCCCGAGCCTGCACCCACGGCGGCGACCGGGGCCCCAGAACCAGCTCCCCCAGCTACTCCCGAAGCCGCCTCCGCCGCCTTCGCAGACGAGGCCGCCGACGGGCCGCAGCCCCAGCGCCGGGCCACGGTGGACTTCGACGTCGAGTCCCTCTTCGACGACGAGGTCGAGCCCGCGCCGCGCGTTTCCCAGCCCAAAGCGACGGCCGAGCCCGACGCCGCGGCGGCCGCACCGCCCGAAGACGACGCGCCGACCCAGCTCTTCAAGGCCCCGGATATGGCCGCGGTCGCCGCTATGGGAGCCATGGGAGCCATGGGAGCCATGGGAGCGACAGGAGAAGGCACCAAGACGCCCGAGCCCCCGGCACCCACAATCCCGAAAGCCCCCGCAGCACCTCCCCTCCCGGCTGCGCCGGCCAGGCCGGACACGAGCGCCGACAGTTCCGCGGCTGCCGTCCCGGAACCGGCCGACACCGTCGTGGTCCACCGTTCCGAGTTTGGCCGGCGCAAGCTGCCGTGGGTGCCGATCGGCGCCGGCGCCGCCGTGTTGCTCATGCTGGTGATGATCTTCTCGGGCGGCGACGGGGACGAGACGCCGCCCGCGGCAGAACTTGCGGCCGCCGAAAAGCCCGCACCCGCCGCAGCGGCCGAACCCGAGCCGAAGCCCGAGCCGGCCGCCGAAAAGCCCGCCGAGGAGGCCCGGGCGGAGGCCGAGCCCGCTGCCGCCGAGCCCGAAGAGCCCGAAGAGGAAGAGCCCGAAGAGCCCGAAGCCGCCGAGGACGCCCAGGACGCCCAGGACGCCCAGGACGCCCAGGACGCCGAGGACGCCAAACAGGCCGAGGCCGCCAAAGCCGGGGCCGCCAGCGAAAAGAGCCAACCCGAGCCGAGGAAGAGCGAAAAGCGCAGCACCGCCCCGCGCAAGAGCCCCTCGGGCAGCAGCTCCGCCTCCGGCAGCAAGGATAAAGCCGCCGAGTACAAGCAGGAAGGCCGCGAGCACTACCGGGCAGGGCGCTACCGCCAGGCGGCCAAGGCCTACGAGGCCGCTGCGCGCGAGGATCCGCGCGACGCCGGCGCCCATGCGGGCCTGGGCGCCTCACGCCTGGCCGCTGGCGAGCCGGCGCGGGCGGTGCGGGCCTACCAGCGCGCCCTGCGAATCCAGCCCAAAAGCTCGGGCTTCCATGCCGCCCTGGGTCGCGCCTACCTGGCCAAGGGCGATCGCGGCAAGGCGCGCGCGGCCTATGAAAAAGCGCTGAAGTACGACCCGGACAACAAGGCCGCCAAGGTCGCCCTGAGCAAGCTTTAGAGCGCCGGGGTCGGCGTCAGTCGTCTTCGGACTTCCGAGGATGGCGGCGTTGGGCGTTTTCCTCGGCGATCACGCGGGCCAGGCCACCGGCCCGGCGGCCCATGGCGGACAGGGCCTCGGCGCAGCGCTCGGGCGGAAACAGCGGCAGCTTCGCCCTCATCTGCAGCTCCCCTTCGACCACCGCCACCTCCACCTGCGCCTGGGCATGGTAGTCGAGCAGGGCCGCCTCGGCGCGCAGCCACAGGGCCACCGCGGCGTCTGGCAGCGGCTCGGTGCCGGTCCCGCGACGCTCGGCCTCGGCCTCGCTCAGCGCCTGGGCGCGGGCGGCCTCGACGCCCACCACATCCTCGGCCAGGGCCGCAAAGCCCGTCAGCTGGCGCGCCCGCCACAGCGCCATGTGGCGCAGCTCCAGCAGGCCGCGACAAAGCTCGGCCTCATCCCCGCCCTCGGCGGCCCGGCGCAGCCGCCCGACGCGCGCATCGAGCACGCGGCGGCCGTCGGGATTGGCCACACCGGGGATCAGGCCCCCCGCGCGACCGTCGGAAAGCCGCTCCTGGGGCTTTCTACGGGTCTGCAGGCGGTCGCTGCGGCCGCTGGCCAAGTCGTCGATTTCACGGGGCAATTGCCGCGTGCCGGGCGTGACCTCGGTGCGTCGGTGGGGACGGCCGGTGGCGGCCCGCGACGGGCCGGGGCGGCGGGGCTTTCTGGAATTCATGCTGGAAACTGCAAATTTGGCACAAGCGCGTGCTGCGACTTGCGGCCCGGGGCTTTTTTCGTACACTCCGCTGCCCGGTCAACCCGCAATGGGTCCCAATATTGGATCGGGACCGAGCCGAGGAGTCTTTTACGATGTACGCGGTCATCAGGACAGGTGGCAAGCAATATCGAGTCAGCGAGGGTTCCCACGTACGCGTCGAAAAGCTTCCCGGCGCGGTGGGCGACAAGCTCGAGCTTGACCAAGTGTTGATGCTGGGCGGCGACAAGGTCGCCATCGGCGCACCGCTCGTGGACGGCGCCAAGGTCAGCGCCCAGATCGTGGCTCAGGGACGGGCCAAAAAGGTCATCGTCTACAAGATCAAGCGGCGCAAGGGTTACCGCCGCAAGAACGGCCACCGCCAGCCCTACACCGAGCTGCGCGTCACCGGTATCCAGGGCTGAGCCCACACCCTTTCCCATCCCTTCTCGACTTTCACAGGACTCGTCATGGCGCATAAAAAAGGTCAGGGAGCAACCCGCAACGGGCGTGACAGCAACGCCCAGTACCGCGGCGTCAAGGTTTTTGGCGGCCAGCGCGTGACCGCCGGCAGCATCCTGGTGCGCCAGGTGGGCAGCACCTTCCACCCGGGCCAGAACGTGGGTGTCGGCAAGGACTACACGCTCTGGGCGCGCACCGACGGCGTGGTCGAGTACCAGCGCATGGGCAAGCGCAAGCAGCGCGTCGCCATCATCGCCGACGCCGCAACCGACGACGCCTGAGCGGTCGCGCTCGAAACAAAGCGACGCCTGCGCGGTCGCGCTCGAAACAAAGCGACGCCTGCGCGGTCGCCGGCTCACCGGCCCACCGCAAACCTACTCGTGCGCCATGCGATGGCGCGGGCCGCGGAAGTAGTGATTGGCCGAGTAGCGCAGCAGATTGGTCACGCGGTCGGTGTAGAGGCAGGCGTAGCGCTCCACCTGTTCGCCAAAGGCCGATAGCTCCGACTCGGCCTTGAAGGGCGAGCCCCAGTAGGGGTGGCGGGCCTGCTCGAGGCGTTCCTCCAGTTCGTTGTACTCGCCCTCCACCGCGCGGATCTGGGCCCGCGCCCGATCGATGGCGCGCCGAAGTCGAAGCCGCGCCGCCTCGACCTCGACCCGCTCGCCGCGCTCGAGGCCGTTGGCAGCGAGCTTGCGCTCCAGGCCCTTGAGCAGCACCTGGCGATCGCGCAGGCCGTCGAGCAGGGCATAGCGGCGGGATTCCAACCGGTGCAGCCGGTCGATCTCCTCGGCCGACTGCTCCATGGCATCGAGCTCGTCGGTCATCTCCTGGATGATCATCAGCGTGCGCCAGGCGCTCTGTTTTTTGGCGCGCAGCACGTCGCCGTAAATGTGATCGCCCACGTAAAGCACGCGGTCGTCGCGCATCGAAAGCATCTGCGACAGCTCGGCCTGGTTGCCCTGGCGGTAGACCCGGCCGCGCTCGAGCTGCTGCACCCGGCCCCCTGGCGAGCCGTCGTCAGCGGCGCTTGCGCCTTCGTCTTCTTCTTCGGCGGCCAGGGCGAAGGGCCTGCCGTTTTCGAAAAACGAAGGCTTGGCCGCGTCGGTGATGATCACGTCGAAATAGCTGCGCCAGCTCGGATACTCCGCCAGGCCGTCGGCGAAGAGGTATTCCATCAAGCTCTCGGTATAGCTTGGCTCGGAGTTGGTGAGCAAAAAGAGCTTTTTGCCGGCGCTGCGCAGCTTGTGCAGTGTGGCCGGCAGATCCCGGTCGCGCTCCAGGTAGCGGCCGGGATCTGCGACGATCTCGCCCTTGATGGTGCCGTCGCGGTGGGCCTCGTCGATGCAGGCGCGCACGTCCTCGAAGAGCGTGCCGTAGTCGAGCTTTTCACCGCCCGCTTCCAGCACGTCGACGGCGGCGGCGAACACCGCGACCTCGCTCAGGGCGTAAAGCGTGTCGATGGAGTGGTAGCGGCGGGTACCGGGGCGGATGCGCTTGTGGGCGTAGAGCTTTTTGCGCGCGTCGCTGCCGATCTCGCGGGTGCCGTGGAAGGCCTTCTTGGCGTAGCGGTAGCGGTCGGTCTTGAGGATGTTGCCCAGCTTTTTGTCGATCAGGAGACCGCGGATCGGAAAGTGGGTGGGCACCGCCATGCGCTCGAGGGCGCCGGGGTAGCCGCGCTCGACCAGCTTGGCGGCCGTGGCTTCGATGCTCAGTCGGTCGATGGCCTCCTGGTTGTAGATGGCCAGCGTGTAGTCCATGTCGAAGCCCAACCACTCGATGGTGTCGAGGCGCAGGTTGCGGTTGCAGTAGATGCGGCGGCTGCGCGGCGGCTGGCCCTCCAGGGGCAAGGCCAGGTCGGCCAAGGGCAGAAGTTCCTGAATCGAGTCGCGGGTCGCCATCGCCTGTCAGAGCCCCGATCCTACCGCGCTTCACCCCGGCCCGGCGACTGCGGGAAATCGGGCGGGCGGTCGAGAAATCCCCACAACGGTGCTAGCGTGCGCAGCCATGGACGATGCGCGCCGCATTTCCCGCACCGGCTCCCTGGGACCGATGGCCGCGGTCTTGCTGGCAGCGGCGGTCTCGAGCGGCGTGGCCGGCTGTGGCGACGACTCGGACAGCGTGTCCGACGCCGGCCCCGACGCCTCGAATGACGGCGATGGAGTTCCCTTCGATCGGCGCCCGGGCGGCAAGACCTTCAGCGGTGACGCCATCCCGCTGTGCCAGCGCTTCGACCCCCTGGGCTGCAGCGCCGGCCTGATCTGCCAGGTGGTGATCGCGCGGGCCCCCACCGAGGCGGACTTCAGCATCTACACCGGCTGCATCGAGGGCGGCGACGCCCGCGGCCTGGGCGATCCCTGCGAGCCCTGGGGAGGCTGGCTTACGGCCTACCGCACCGAGGGCCTGGCCGAAGAGGTCTACGTCGACCCCTGCCAGGAAGGCCTTTTCTGCGGGCTCGATCCCGTGGTGCGCGGCGCCTACAGCTGCCAGCCGGCCTGCGATACCCAGCTGCGCCAGGGCTGTAGCGACGCCCGGGCCTACTGCAGCGGCACCGACGCCTACCAGCAGACCTGCCGGCTGTCGGACGCCTGCGACCCGCACGATCCCGACGCCTGTGGGGCCGGGCGCGGCTGCTTCCTGCGCGTCAACGACACCGCCACCGGCGCCCTGAGCCTGTGCCTGCCGCTGGTCGAGGAGCCCGTGGCCGACGGGCAGCCCTGCCGATTCATCAACGCCTGCCACCCGGGCAGCTCCTGTTTTGGCCCGGCGCTGTTGCCGGTCTCGCAGTGGAATGGCGACAACAGCCTCTGCCGCCGCGTCTGCGATCCGGGCGAAGCCCCCGACCTGGACGCCGGGGCCGACGACGACGCCGGAGCCGCCAGCACCGACGCCGGCAGCGGCGGCACCGACAGCGCCTGCCTGGGCGCCACCGAGTGCGTCGACCTGGAGGGCAGCGGGGGCTGGGCGGAGCTGGCGACCCTGGAGCAGCGGGTCGGCCTCTGCGAATGAGCCCAACTGTGCAATAAATGTTTCGATAATTCCTGACTTTCCAGGATGATCCGACCTGGAGGGTGTTCCAATCTTACACACCCCTCATGTACGCTACTTGGTGACAGATGTAGTCCAGCTCGCATCCTGTCGTTGGAGGAAGCATGAAGCGTTCACTGGTCGGTGTTTTTCTTGGATTGATGGTCGCCAGCCTGCCCCTTTCGGCCTCGGCCGATGCGCTTGGCAAGTCGATGGGCAACCTGCGTTGGGGCGTGAGCGACGTGGAGCTGCTCTCGATCGTGAAGTCGGGACTGGCCAAGGAGTACGGCGCCAAGGTCAAGAAGGCCCGCGGCTCCAAGAAGGACCAGCTCAAGACCGAGATGAAGCGCCGCTTCAGCGCCTTCGAGGATAGCCTCGAGGAACTCGACGGCCGCAGCCGCTACGACAGCTCGCCCATCTCCGAGGAGTACACCCACGGCAACAACGAAGCGCTGATGGTGCTCAAGGGTGGCGACTCCGACAACTACTACTTCTTCATCGAGGGCAAGCTCTGGAAGTGGGTCAAGGTCTTCCCGGGCGGCACCTTCGGCGGCTCCTCCAAGTTCGCCTCGACGATCAAGAAGCGCTTTGGCAACGGGCTGAGCAAGAGCGGCACGCTCAGCGCCATCAGCGACAGCGAATACGACTACATCGAGTTCCGCAATCGCAACACGCGCATGCGCGCCGTCGACCAGGGCTCGCGCTACTCGCTGATCTTCGAGGATCTGGGCACCCTGCGCATGCTCAGCGCCCTGCGCAGCAACACCCCCTCGCGCAAGGCCAAGCGCTCCTCGCGCAAGAGCAAGAGCTACGCCAGCAGCAGCCGATCCTCCTCCAAGCCCGCCCCTGCCAGCAGCCCGCAGTCCTCGGGCAAGAAGCGCCGCAGCCTCTTTGCCGACGAGGGACGCAGCGAGAGCGACGCCGAGTACGCCGCGCGCAAGAAGCGCGTCCAGGAAGAAGAAAAGCGCAAGGCGCGTGGGGTCTACGAGCGCCAGATGTCCAAGAAGCGCGGCAAGGTGCTCGACGAGCTGACCGGCATGGACGACGACGACCCGCTTTCCGGCGTGAGGTAGTTTTCTTCTCGGAAAGGGTGGAAAGGGCGTTGCCAAGGGTGGCGCCGCCGCTCGAAAGAACGCCGCGTGGCCGCTGCCGCGCGGCGTTTTTCATGTGCGCTTGCATCGGGCCCCGGGAGGCGGCTTCGGCGGGTGTTTCACTTTGTCCGAAACCTGTTACAACCGCTGCGCCATGGCCTTCCCCATCGACCTCGGCGCCTTCGTCCGTGTCCCGCTCGACCCCAAGAAAGCCGAGCTTGGCGACACCGAGCTCGCGCAGCTGAAGCAAAACGTCCAGCTTTGCCGCGACGTCATCATCTTCTTCACCGCCGTCGCCGATGCCCGCGGCCTGGGCGGTCATACCGGCGGGCCCTACGACATCGTGCCCGAGGTGCTGATCGCCGACGGCCTGATGCACGGCCCGGCCGGGGTGTTGCCGATCTACTTCGACGAGGCCGGCCATCGCGTGGCCATCCAGTATTTGATGAGCGTGCTCAACGGCCACCTGGATGCCGAGCGCCTCTTGCACTACCGGGAAGCCGGCTCGCATCTGCCCGGCCACCCCGAACGCGACTTCACGCCGGGCGTGGGCTTTTCCTCGGGCCGCCTCGGGCACATGTGGCCCTTCGTCAACGGCGTGGCCATGGCCCACCCCGACAAGACCGTGATCATGTTCGGCTCCGACGGCTCGCAGATGGAGGGCAACGACGCCGAGGCCGCGCGCCTGGCCGTCGCCCAAAAGCTGAACGTCAAGCTGCTCATCGACGACAACGACATCACGATCTCGGGCCACCCCAGCGACTACATGCCGGGCTTCGACCTGGAAGCCACCCTGCGCGGTCACGGCCTCGCGACCGACGTGGGCGACGGCGAGGACCTGCAGAGCCTCTACGCCCGGGTGTGCAAGGCGCTGTCGACGCCCGGCCCCGTGGCCCTGCTCAACAGGCGCAAGATGGCCCCGGGCCTTGCCGGCATCGAAGGCACCAGCAAGGGCCATGACGTGGTCAAGGTGCCGGTGGCCCTCGAATACCTGCGCGCCCGCGGCCACGAAGAAGCGGCGCGCTACATCGAGTCGGTATCGGCCCCCTCGCGACCCACGGACTACCGCGGCAGCTCCAGCACCTGGGGCAAAAACCGCGAGGTCTTCGGCCAGGCCCTGTGCGGCGTGCTCGCCGAACTCGCCCCCGAAGAGCGCAAGCAGAGCGTGCGCGTCTTCGACAACGACCTCGAGGGCTCCTGCGGCCTCGCCCACGTGCGCAAGGCCTTTCCCGACGTCTACGTCCAGGGCGGCGTGATGGAACGCGGCAACTTCTCGGCCGCCGCAGGCTTCGGCATGGAGCGCGGTCGCCAGGGCGTCTTCGGCACCTTTTCGGCCTTCATGGAGATGCTGATCAGCGAGATCACCATGGCCCGCCTCAACGACGCCAACGTGCTCAGCCATTTCTCGCACGCCGGCGTCGACGACATGGCCGACAACACCTGCCACTTCGGCCTCAACAACTTCTTCGCCCACAACGGCGTGGCCGACGGCGACCACACGCGGCTGTATTTCCCGGCCGACCAGCACCAGATGCGCGCCGTGGTCGAGCGCGTCTACGGCGACCCGGGCCTGCGCTTCGTCTTTTCCACGCGCTCGCCGGTGCCCGACATCATCGGCGACGACGGCCAGCCGCGCTTCGGCGGTGACTACCGCTTCGAGCCCGGACAAGATGACGTGATTCGCGAGGGCAGCGCCGGCTACCTGGTCAGCTACGGCGAGATGCTCTACCGCTGCCTGCATGTGGTGGAGCAGCTGCGCGAAGAAGGCCTGGACGTGGGCCTCGTTCACAAGCCCACGCTCAACTTGGTCGACGAAGCGGCCCTCGAGCGCGTGGGCAAGAGCCCCTTTGTGCTGCTGGTGGAGAGCCAAAACCGCGAGACCGGGCTCGGCGTGCGCTACGGCAGCTGGCTCCTGGCCCGCGGTCTCAGCCCCCGCTACGACCACCTGGGCGTCACGCGCGCGGGCAACGGCGGGCTGTGGGAGCACATGGGCCACCAGGGCCTGGACCCGGAGTCCATCGCCAAACGGGCGCGCGAGCTGGCCGCTTCCTGAAGCTGCTCACCGCTCGAGCCTTCATCGCCCGGGGCGCCGCCAGCCATGACCGCCCCCGACGCAAGCCGCCCCGACCCTGAAGCGGGCGCGGCCCTGCCGGAGGAGCGCGGCTTTCTGCTGCGCCTCTACCTGCACGCCTTCGTGGCGCGCCTCTACTTCTACCTGCCGGTGGTGGTGCTGCACATGGAGCGCCAGCTGGGCGAAGCCGGCTTCGAGCGACCGCGGGCGCTGTCGCTGTCGATGCTGGCGCTGATCTCGGCGGGGGTGATCCTGGCCGAGTACCCCTCGGGCGTGCTGGCCGACTGGGGTGGGCGCAAACGCACGCTGATCATGGCCGGCGTGATCCAGTGCGCCGGCATTCTGTGCTTCGCCGTGGAGCGCTCCCTGCTCGCGATCTGCCTGGCGCAGCTCTTGATCGGCGTCGGCACCGCCTTTCGCTCCGGTGCCGACACCTCGCTGGTGCACAGCTACCTCGAGAGCCGCGGCCGGGCCCCCTCCTACGGCACCACCCTGGCGCGGCTGCGCTTCTGCAACGTGCTGGCCATGGCCAGCTCCAGCGCCTGCGGCGGGCTGCTCTACGCCCGCGATCCGCGCCTGGTCTTCTGGCTGGCGGCGGGCGCTTCGCTTTTGGGTGCGCTCTTGCTCGTCGGTGTGCGCGAACCGGCCGGCGAGCGCCGCGGGCGGCCCTACATGGGCGTGCTGCGCCAGAGCCTCGACGAGCTGCGCACAAACCACGCCGCTCGTGCCCTGACCCTGCTCGGCGGCGTCGGCAATCCCTACTTCGTGCTCGCCTTCTGGGCCGCCCAGAGCTACCTGGTCGACATCGAAACGCCGCTGCCGTGGCTGGGGGTGACGGTGGCGAGCATGTCGCTCTTGCAGGGGCTGACGATGCCGCTTTCGGCCTACCTGGGGCAAAGCCGCCGGCGCACGGGGGCGGCGCTTTCGGCCCTGGTGATGCTGCCGGCGCTTTCGTTTCTGCTGGTGGCCTGGGCCTGGTGGTCGGGCAGGCCCTTTGTCGGCACCGCGGCGCTGGTGCTGACCAGCGGCTGCCATGTGCTCTACCGCAATGCTGTGAACCTGAAGTTACAGGCCATCGTGCCCGACGCCGTGCGCGCCTCGATCGTCTCGATGGAGGCCTTCATCGGCTCGCTCTGGTACCTGGGCCTGTTTCCGCTGGCCGGCTGGCTCTTGTCGAGCGCGGGCACCGGGCGCGGCTTCTTCGTCATCGCCCTGTTGGCGGCCGTCTCGATTACGCCCTCGCTGCGGCGGGCGCTTCGGGCGGGCGTCTTTCGCAGCGGCCCCATGGCTTGACCCCCACCCCCGCGATGGCATACCTGGATTTCGGCGCGGCCTCCGACGGATCCGAGCGCAGCGCCCACCGGAGTTATGGATGAACCAGCAAGAAGCGCGTGAGCTACTGATGCAGCCGGGCGGAATGTTCGAGATCGAAGAGGTCGAGATCGGCGCGCGCAAGGTCCGCGCCTTCAAACAGCGCGAGCGCTCCATGCGCGAGAAGGTGCAAAACGCGGTCAAGACCCACGGCGACAAGGAATTCCTGGTCCAGGGCGACGAGCGGGTCAGCTATGGCGAGTTCGGCAAGCTGTGTTGGGGCTCAGGCCATGCGCTGCTGGAGCGCTTCGATCTGCAGCGCGGCGACCGAATTGGTATTCTGGCTTACAATTCACCCCGTTGGCTGATCGCCCTCTTCGGCGCCACCTCCGCCGGCGCCATCGCCGTGGGGCTCAACGGCTTTTGGGCGCGCGAAGAAATCGAATACGGCCTGCGCGACTCGGGCTGTCGTTATTTGATCGTGGACGAAGCGCTCTACCCGCGCGTGGCCGACGTGCTGCCCACCATCGAAACCCTCGAAACCGTCTTTTACATCGGCGAGCAAGCGCCCGAGGGCACCCACTCCATCGACGAACTGATGGTGGAGCGACAGCAGGCGCCCGACGTTCCGATCGAAGAAGACGACCCCTTCGTGCTGCTCTACACCTCCGGCACCACCGGTCGTGCCAAGGGCTGCATCACCACCCACCGCGGCACCGTGGCCCAGGTCCAGGGTGTCATCTTCAACTTCGTCGTCAGTGCGCTCAGCCGCGGCGAAAACCCCCTGGGCCGACCCGGAGGCGGCCTGCCGGCCACGCTTCTGACCTCGCCACTGTTCCACGTGGCGGGGCTGCACTCCACGGTCTGCACCTCCATGACCGCCGGCACGCGCCTGGTCTTCGGCCCGCCCAAATTCGACCCTGAAGAAGTCATGGGCATCATCGAGCGCGAAAAGGTCACCACCTGGATGGCGATCCCCACGCTGCTATCGCGCCTGCTCGACCATGAAAAGCTCGGCGACTACGACCTGAGCACCCTGCAGAGCATCTCCACCGGCGGCGCCCCGGCCAGCGCCGAGCTGCTGGGCCGCGCCTCCACCCTGCTACCCAAAAAGCCCACCGCCGGCACCACCTACGGCCTGACCGAATGCCACGGCATGGCCAGCAGCCTCAGCGGCCCCGAAATCGCCGAAAAGCAAGGCTCGGTCGGCCGTCCCGTGCCCATCCTCGCAGTTAAAATCGTCGACGAAGACGGCGTCTCGCAGCCCACGGGCAGCTCGGGAGAAATCTGCCTCTCCGGCTCAACCATAACTCCTGGTTACTGGAACCGCCCCGACGCCACGGCTGAAACCATCCGCGACGGCTGGCTGCACACCGGCGACATCGGCTATCTGGACGAAGACGGCTATTTGTACATCTCCGATCGCGCCAAGGACATGATCCTGCGCGGCGGCGAAAACGTCTACTGCGTGGAAATCGAAAACTGCCTCTCGAGCCACCCGGAAATCGAAGAAGCCGCCATCGTCGGCGTACCCGACCGCGACCTGGGCGAACGCGTCAAGGCCATCGTGCGCCTGCGCCCGGGCTCGGAGCTGGATGCCGAGGCCGTGCAGGCCCATGTGGCGGCGCATATGGCCAAGTTCAAGGTGCCGGAATTCGTCGACTTCACCGACGAGCCGCTACCGCGCAATCCCGCGGGCAAGCTGTTGAAGAATCAGCTGCGTGGTGAGGGTGAGGGCGACAAGGCGCGCTTTGTGGAGCCGGGGTAAGTTGGGACGGGGGGGGGGGGGCTAAACGGGAACCGGTGGTGGGGGGGGGCGGGGGGTGGGGGGGGGGGGGGGGGGGGGGCTCAACGCGTACCTGTTGCGCGCGGCGTGCAGAGCGACGACATGCCAGAGCGCAACGCCGCGATGAGCACCGGGAGTCCGTCCGTGGAGACGAAGAAACCCTAGCCCGAATGGTGGGCCCCTCCGAGGGCCCCCGCGCTGTCCCAAAGGGCCCCAACCGCACGCAATTGCTGCCCGCGATGCCGTGGTCGGCCACCACGCGGCAGCGTGCCCGGTCGGTCTCCAGGCACGGTATCGCGTTCAGCAACCACAGGTTATTCGCAAACCAGCGCCTCGAGTACGACATCGTCGAGGTGCACGTACTCGTAGAAGCCGCTCATGTCGCTCACCCAGCGTAGCTGCAGTGAGCTCCGCCCTTCGGCCGCCGGCAGCGCGTGGTTGTAGGCGGTCCAGGGAGTCGGTTCGGGCTCTGTGACGAGTGTTAGCCAGTTGGCCTCGTCGCCGCAATTGGCCACGCAGTACTGCATGCGCGCTTCTTCGCCGGCGTCCTGGCGCGCGGTGTTCATCCAGTAGCTCAGGCTCAGGTCGCTGGCGTTGGTGATGTCGAGCGGCCCCGTGGTCACGTTGCCGCTGTCGTCGATGGCGACGCCGAGCGTGCCGCTCGTGCCCGGCCGGTCGCCGGCGCTGGTGCTCAGGCTGACGCTGCCGCTGGTCGAAAACTGCGACAGGTCCGACTCGAAGTCGTCGGCGAAGATGGCCCGCCGCGCGCAGGTGACCTCGCAGCGGTCGAGCGCCTCGTCACAGGCGGCTCCGCCGCAGGGATCGCCCGCAGGTACGCAGCTGTAGTTCTGGCAGCGCTCGGCTCCGTTGCAGAACAGGCCGTCGTCGCACTCGGCGTCGGTTACGCACTGCACGTCCAGGCAGAGGTCCTGGGTTTCGTCGCAGACCTGGTCGCTCGCACAGGGCACGGCGGACGCCTGACACAGGTTCGCCAGGCAGCGCTCGGCTCCGTTGCAGAACAGACCGTCGTCGCAATGGCTGTCGGCGCTGCACTGCACGCAGGCGCGGCTTTGTTCGTCGCAGACCTGATCGCCGCAGCTCGGCGGGGGACCGGGCTCACAACGGCCGGCCAGGCACAGCTCGGCGCCGTTGCAGAACAGGTCGTCCTGGCAGTCGACGTCGGCCTGGCATTCCACCTCGATACAACGCGTGCCCTGCAGTCGTATCGCGTCGACGTGCGTGGCTTCGTAGAAGCCCTCCATGTCGCTGACCCAGCGCAGCTGCAGGCTCGTGATGCCCTCGGCCTCTGCTGGCAGCGCATGGGTATAGGAGGTCCACTCGGTGGGGTCGGGAACGCTCACCAGCGTGACCCAGCTGGCTTCGTCACTGCAGCTGGCGAGGCAGTACTGCACGCGGGCTTCCTCGCCTGCATCCTGGCGGTCGGTATCCATCCAGTAGGAGAGGCTCAAGGCGGTGAAGTCCGTGGTGTCGATGGGCGCGCTGCGCAGCTCGGCGCGATCGTCCATGGCCACACCATTGCCACCATCGCCGCCGGGCCAGTCGCCGGCGCTGTTGTTCACAGCCACCGCGCCCGTCGCGGCAAAGCTGCCGAGCCCGGCGTCGAAGTTCTCCGCCAGGGCGTCCTGATCCGTGCACAAGACGGGCGGCGGCGCTGGCGGCACTTCGGGCAGTCGCACCACGTACGAAAGCGCATTGCCCATCAGACGGGCGCCGTCGGTGCTCGCCTCCCAGCAATTGGGGCAGACGTCGGAGGAGAACGGGATAAAGTTGAGGGCAACCACCTCATGGCCACCCGTGTCCTTGGTGGCGACGAGAGGAAAACCACTGGACCAGCGGGCGATTTCGCTCGCCCCCTGCACGAGATCCACGCCCAGGTGGTAGCTGCCGCTGCCACCATCAAACGAAACCACACCTGCAAGCAGCGGATGGGTGGCGTCGACGGGCTCGAGCACGTGCCGGGTGCCGGTGACGACGCTCCTGTTGTTTATCAGCGGACAGTAGCCGTCCGCCATCAAGCGACCGCGCAGTCCGATCAAATTGCTGGAGTGAAAGGCGTTCAGGTTGAGCACCACCCCGGCGCCGGAATCGTGATAGGCGGCGAGCACGTCGCCGAGATCCCAGTAATCGTGCGGCAAGTACAACATCGACACCAAGACCGCGGTGAACTGGTTCAGCTCACCGAGCGTTGGCGTACGAGAGAGCACATCGATGCCCGTGATGGAGTCCACCATGCCGCTGGCCATGACTTTCTCCATGACGTCGGCTGCATAGTTGGCGGAGAGCGAGTGAACGAACCCGACATTGACGGGTAGCTCCGCAGGCCGATCGTCGGCGTCGAGAGGGTCATTGCCCAGGCGTAGCTCGAGCCCGTCGTGCACGCCGTCGGCATCGCTGTCGGCATTCCACGGGTTGGTGAAGTGCACGAGCAGCTCCTGTGCATCGCTCAGGCTGTCCCCATCGGGGTCGCTCTGGCTGGGATCGCTGCCCAAGCTCACCTCTTGCCCATCGGGCAAGCTGTCGCCGTCGCTGTCGACCAGGTGCGGGTCGCTGCCATGGATGAGCACCTCATCGCCATCGCCCACGCCGTCGCCGTCGCTGTCGGCGAGGTGCGGCTCGGTGGCCTGCTGGAACTCACCGAGATTGTCGAGTCCATCGCCGTCGGGATCGGCCGTCGCGTCGCTCGCATCGGTGGGATCGAACCCATACCGAAGCTCCCAGGCATCCTCCAGCGCATCGCCATCCGCATCCTCGAACGGTCGCGCGGCATGATGCAGGGCGTTGGCCATCAGCAGATCACCGTCGGTGAGCGGGTTCCACTGCCCCGGGAAGCTGTCATCGGAAAGTGGAAAGAAGTTGAGCGCGACGATCTCGCGACCGCGCACGCGCTTGGTCGCGACCAGCGGGCGGCCGCTTTGCCAACTCGCCACCAGCTGTGCGCCTTCGGTGAGCTGGGACTCGTGGTGGCAGGCGACTGGTCCACCATTGAAGCCATCCACTCCACGCATGATCGGATGGTCGGACGCCTCGACAAGGAGTGAGTCCTGGAAATAGCTCTCGCGGGCTCGCGTCAGGGGCGAGTAGCTTTCCTCATCAAAGCGCCCGCCGATCGAGAACGAGTTGTTGATCGACATCGAAAAAGCCATGGTCACCAGACCACCGCCGCTGTCATGATAGTCGGCGAGTAGGTCACCCAGCTCAGCGCGGTCACGAAAGGTATGATAGCTGGCCACCAGCAACGCGTCGTACTGCTGCAATTCCTCGAGGCTCGGAAAAGCGCTGACAACGGCCACTTGACTCACGAGCCCGCTTCGCTCGAGCTTTGCGAGCACGTCGGCGCGATGCGCGGCGTCGTTCAGATGGAATACCAGGCCGACGCGCAGCGCGGGCACCACGGGGACATCGTCTGCGCTGAGCGGATCGGTGCCCATCACGACCTCGACCCCGTCATTGACCCCGTCGCTGTCGCTGTCGGCGTTCACCGGATCGGTGCCGTGGATGTTGACCTCTTCGCCGTCGCTGAGTCGGTCATCGTCGCTGTCGATGTCCAGGGGATCGGTGCCATGCACGTGAACCTCCGGCCCGTCGAGCAGGCCATCGTCATCGCTGTCGGCGTCCACGGGCTTGGTGCCGTATAGGTTGAGCTCTTCGCCATCGAGCAGGCCATCGTCGTCCACGTCGGGGTCCTGGGGGTCGAGCCGTGCGGTGTATTCCTCCAGGTTGGTCAGGCCATCGCCGTCGCTGTCGAGCGTGGCGTCCGTGGGATCGAAGGGGTCGAGGCCATGGTCGACTTCCCATTGGTTGGGCAGGCCGTCACTGTCGTCGTCGGGAGGTGGCGTGGAAAGCGCGCGCAGCAGGTTGCCGCTGATGGTCGTCTCCCGCAGCGACTCCAGGAACTTGCCGTGTTGGATGATCGAAGTTCGCAGCTCGGCCGAGGTGAGCGCGGGATCGAACGCCGCGAGCAATGCAACCGCGCCCGTCACATGCGGGGCCGCCATCGAAGTGCCCGAGAGGTACCCATAGCCATCCGCTGGCAACGTGCTGTAGATGTCCACGCCTGGCGCGGCCAAATCCACTGTGGTGGGCCCGTAGTTCGAGAAGGAGGCGAGCGAGCCCGTATGGTCGATGGCGGCAACCGCAATGACCGCTTCGGAGGCATAGCCGGAGGGGTAGTGCTCGAATGCGTCCAGGTTTTGTCCATTATTACCGGCGGCGGCCACGAAGAGTATTCCCTCCGCACGGCCAGCTTCGATGGCGTCGAGCAGCGCCTGCGAAAAGCCCCCACCACCCCAGGAGTTGTTGCTCGCAACGACATTGACCCCAGCCCTCTTGAGGCCGACGAGGTAGTCCAGGCACTCGATCGCGTCCGAATCCGTGCCCCGTCCGTTTGCGTTGAGAAACTTGCAGCCGATGAGCTTGGTATTCCACGCCACACCGACAACGCCTTCGCCGTTATTGCCGCGCGCTGCGATGGTACCGCTGCAGTGGGTACCATGATAATGGTCGTCCATGGGGTCTGCGTCGTTGTTGACCGCGTCGATGCCGTGGATGTCATCGACGTAGCCGTTTTGGTCATCGTCGATGCCGTTGCCCGCGATCTCCCCCGGGTTCATCCAGATGTTGTCGATCAGATCCGGGTGGGTGTAGTCGATGCCGCTGTCGATCACGGCGACCACCACGGCGTCGCTGCCGGTGGTCTGGTCCCAGGCCTGTGGCCCATCGATGTCCATGTCGGCCACGCCACCGCTTTGGCCCGTGTTGTGCAAGCCCCACAGCTGAACGAACTTCGGATCGTCGGGCAAGGTGTCGCTCGCGTAGCGGTAGTAGTCCGGCTCGGCGAACTCGATCGAGGCGTCGGCCTGCAGCGCCGCGAGCGCGTCCTGCAAGGGCTGGGTGGGCGGCAGCTCGAGCACCTCGAGGCGCGGCAGGTTGCGGAAGCTGCGGACCGGACGCGCGCCGGGCACGGCGGCACGGCCGCGGGCCGCGTCCACACCCGCTCGACGCTTGACGATGACGCGATCGGGGGCGTGCGCGGGTTGCGACAGTGGCGATGGCGAAAGTGGGCCCGCTGCCGGCGGAATCGATAGCGCCTGGACGGTCACGCCTACTGCGCCTTCCGGCTGGCCCTGGTCCTCGTTGTCCTTCTCGTGCACCTGCAGTTGACAGCTAGCGGCCATCACTGCGCACAAAACTGCGCCCTTCGAAACTCCCAATTTGGTCACCGCACGCGCTCCTCTCGACTCCGCAATACAAGCCACCTAACCAATCCGTGCGGAAAAGCCCACTGCGACCGACGTCGCATCCTCAAATAGGTACGGGTACAGCGAGCCGCCATGGACCATGGCCGGCGATCACAGAGGAGCTGCAGCGTCGGTGTCTCGCAGCAGCCTCCAACCCGTCAGCACGCCAAAAAAGCCAGCGCCTGCCGCACCACCTCCCGACGCAGGGGAGATCCGTCCATGGGCGTCGGGGGAGGATCGCAGGTCGCGGCGGCGGCTGGCGCTGCCGGCGAGGTGAGCGGGGGGGCTGGAGCGGCGCGCGGGGGAGAAAAACGTCGCTCCAACACGCACCCAGACTACAAGTTTACACCCCCAACCAGCCTCCGGACGCACCGATGCGTGCCCGGGCCCAGACCAGGCACCAGGCACGCGATTGACCGAAGCTGCGCCAGAGTTATGGAGGGCGGGTGACAGCGACACCGATGGAGCACCCTCATCTTCCACGTTCCAGCTGGCCAGATGACGTTTCGATCACCGGCGCGCCACAGCGCCTTGCAGCGGGCGTATTCGCTCACGAACTGCGCGCGAGCTTCCCGTGCCTGTTCGGCGGCCTCGGGATCACCGCCGGTGGCGAAGGTCGGGTTCAACGCGTCGAAGACCTCATAGCTGCTCGACCGATGCGTGAACTTTGACTGTACGGCGCTGGCCGGAGTGCCATAGGCGAGCCCGAGCCGGTGGCGCATGGCGCGGGCCTCCTTGGCAAGCTCTTCGCAACGCGATTTCAGCGCCCGCTGCGCTTCCTCGAGCCCGCCGGGAAAAGCTTCCAGGACGTTTTCCATCGGCTCAGAGTCAGGGGAGGGCGGTCTCGAAAAAGCCGCCAAAAAATGCCAGGACCTTTTCCACCGGCGCCTGCGACCCCTACGGCCCGCCTCGCCGGCCTCGTTGGCGCACCAAGATCAGGAGCACCAGGGCCAACGCCGAGCCGGCCAGCAGGTAGGCTGTCCAGGAGAGGTCCGGGGGTTGCTCGGGTGGATTTTCCGTCTGTGCAGCGGCTGCCTGCATCGGGTGGGGAGGCGAGGGTGGAGGAGGCGGCGCACCGAAGAGCTGGGATACGATCTCGGTGGCGTTCGCGAGCGGAGCCTGGGGACGGCGAAAGTGACACTTGACTTGCGCGTATGTCTCCTCGAAGGAATCGGCGTGCCGCTCTCGCAGCCGGCGGAAAATCGCTTTGGGCTTCATCTTCTGTTCGATGCACAGCTGCTCGTTCTCCTCGCGCCAGCGCTTGAGCGAAGAGCGTTGCTGGCTCGGTAGCTCGGGCGTCGGACGCGCCGCGAAGACCGCCAGCGCAACCAGCCCGTCGGCACAGCTCGCCACGCCCCCGTGAACTGCACGCTCGGCCTCACAAAACGTTCGCTCCAAACGCCTGGCGTGGAACACGAAGTCACCGGCTGGCCCTCGCCGCCCGTGCGCGCGCAGCGATTTCGGCAGCCGTCGCGGCAGCGCCATCACAGGACATTGGGGCCGTATAGCCCATCGGCGCTCGGCGCGCTCCGGGCATTGCGCGAAAGCGAAGACCACAGGCGGTTGCGCCAGCCTCCTGCGCGGCTGCGACCAACGCGAGTATCTTTTCGCGTCCGATATGGCAGATTGGACAAAGCGGTGTGCGCGCACGGGTCTGGTGAAGCGAGGACAACGTTGAAAACACTGACATTTCTCCCCATCGTCGGCTCGCTGCTGCTGTGCGCGGCCTGTGGCACCGAAGCGACCGCGAGCGGATCCTGCCGCGGCAGCAGCCGCTGCAGCGCCACGCCTGGCACTGGCGGCACCGGCACCGGGGGCGGCGGTGCGGCACCGGTTGGCGACCCCGCCTTCGACAACAGCAATGCCGCGCCCCTCGACCTGACCAATGCCGACGCCCAGACCACCACCATCAGCGACGACGGCAGCTGCTCGTCCACGGGCAAGAGCGCCGAGGCGGGCCTTGCCGCCGTCGACATCGTCTGGGTCGTCGACGGCTCGGGGTCGATGCTGGACGAGGCCGAACGCCTGCAGAACAACATGGATAGCTTCACCGCCTCCATCGCCAGCGCCGGCGTCGACACCCGCGTGGTGCTGGTGGGCCAAAACGACCTGGTGCCGGCCGGCTCGGCCCTCGCCCAGTCGGGCAACTACCTTTTCGTCGAAGCCGACGTCGACTCCAACAATGCCTTCAGCAAGCTGATCGAGCACTTCCCCGACTACAGCGGCTTTTTGCGTCCCGACGCCCACGTGCACTTCATCGTCGTCAGCGATGACGAGAGCAACTACATGGGCCTGGGTTCCCCGCAGCAGCGGGCCGGCGCCTTCGAGACCGACATGGGCGGGCTGCTTAGCGCCGCGTTCACCATCCACGCCATCGCCTCGCCGGGCAATGTGGGCGACCTGCCCTGCATCCCCGATACCGTGCAGCCCGAGGTCGCCAGCTGTTGCCAGCAGTTTGTCCTGAGCCTCTTCCTGGTCTACCCGGCCGGCTGCGAAGCTTATATGTCGATGGTGACGCCCCTGACCTGCCCCTTCCTGGGCGGCGCCTTCGCCCCGGGCGTGACCTATTACACGGCGGCCGATGCCACCGGCGGCGTCACCGCCTCGATTTGCACCCAGGACTGGACCGACATCTTCAGCTCCCTGAAAGACACGGTGGTGGCCTCGGCGCCCCTGCCCTGCAACTACGAGATCCCGCCCGCCCCCGACGGCATGGTCTTCGACCGCACGCTGGTCAACGTCAAGTACACGCCCCCGGAGACCGATCCGGACTCGGTCGCGGCCCTGGGCAACGTGGAGGACGCTTCGCAATGCGGCGACAGCGAGGCCTGGCACTACGACGACGGCGACAATCCCAGCGAAGTGCTGCTGTGCCCGGCGATTTGCGACCGGGTGGGCTCGGGCGCCGGCGGCAGCGTCGAGGTGCTCTTCGGCTGCGCCACGATCCCGCTGGAGTGAGCCCAGGCTCGCCTTCGCCCGCTCCCGGGCGGCCGCCCACCGACCCCCGGGCCACGGGACCGGCCCCTGCCGCGAACTATCCAGCCAATCACTCGGGCGCTGGCCTCCGCCGTTGACAGGCAGGGGCCCAGCGCCTAAGCCCAAATCGGGATAAATCATGTGAGTGAGAAGCAGCTCGAATCCAACCCCGAAGCGGACCCACAGGTCGCGAGCGTGCCCATCGGCAAGGTGCTGCGTCTGGCCGTTCGCACATTGCCCTACCTGAAGTCCGCGCGCCGCGACATCCTGCGGCTGGCGCTGATCGTGGTGCCCCTGGCCATCGCCCTGGTGCCCCTGGGCATGATGGGCTACGACCTGCTCATCAACAAACTGCTGCAGGGCGAGGCGGTGACCGGCACCGAGGCCCGGCTACTGCGCCTGGACCCGGCCGTCTTCGTGGACGTCGAAAGGCTCAGCCTGGAGGCGCGGCAGACCCTGCGCGGCAAGCTGGTCACGATCTTCTTCGTGATCTTCTTCGCCGGCACGCCCATCGCGCTGGGGCTGATTTTCTACGTCTTGCAGCTCTTGCAGCGCATCAATCAGTCGCTGCGCGTGCAGATGATGGAGCAGGTGCAGGCCATGAGCATGCGCCACCACTCGGGCACCCGTGTGGGCGACTCCATCTATCACGCCTACCAGGACAGCTCGATGGTCACCAACATGATGGCCATGCTGGTGCGCCCGCTGGGCCCGCTTTTGCGTCTGGTCACCACCGTGGCCATCGTCACCCTGCTCGACGCGCGCCTGGCCGCAGGGCTGATCGGCATGTACGTGGTGGCTTTCTTCGTGGCGCGCTACTTCGGCTGGCGCCTGCGCGGGGACTTCAAGCGCGCCCGCGAGCTCAACACCACGCTCACCGCGCGCATCCAGGAAACCCTCTCGGGGCTCAAGGTGGTCAAGGCTTTCGGCGCCGAGGGCTACGAGCAGCAGCGCTTCGAGGAAAGCTCCGAGGGGGCCTTCCGCGGCGCCTACCAGGCGCGCAGCCGGCTGGCCCTCTTCGGCGTGATCACCTTCTGTATCGCCACCCTGCCGGCGATGGCGGCTTTCTGCTTCATGGCGGTGTGGGCCCATGAGGAGCGCTCCATCGCCGCTTCGGTGGTGCTGGCCTTCGCCGGCTTTTCGGCCTGGAGCCTGGGTGCCTTCACCTACGCCAACGGGCGCATGGGCTCGGGTGTCAACGCCGTGCGCAGCCTGCTGGCCATGTGGGGCATGGTGCAGGACATGGCCGTGGGCATGGAGCGCGCCTTCTCCCAGGTCGACCTCAAACCCGAGGTGGAGGACAAGGAAGGCGCCGAGAGCTTCAAGACCCTGCAACAGGATATCAGCTTCGAGGCGGTGGACTTCGCCTACCAGCCCGAGCGCCCGGTGCTCCAGGGCGTGAACCTCACAGCCAAGGCCGGCCAGATCACGGCCCTGGTCGGTCCCACCGGTTCGGGCAAGAGCACGCTGGTCTCGCTGCTGCTGCGCCTCTTCGACCCCGACGGCGGGCGCGTGGCCATCGACGGCAAGGACATCCGCGGCTTCACCATCGACAGCTTGCGGGCCGGGGTGGCCATTGCGCTGCAGGAGAACCTGCTCTTCGGCACCACGATCGGCGAGAACATCCGCTACGCGGTGCCCGAAGCCAGCGACGAGGCGGTACGCGCGGCGGCGCGGGTGGCCTGCGCCGACGAGTACATCGTGGAGCAGCCCGAGGGCTATGACACGCCCCTGGGCGAGCGCGGCACCAAGCTCTCCACCGGCCAGCGCCAGCGCCTGTCCATCGCGCGCGCCATCATCAAGGACACGCCGGTGCTGGTGCTCGACGAGCCCACCGCCTCGCTCGACGCCGACACCGAGCTGCGGGTGCTCAGGAACCTGCACCAGTGGGGCGAAGGGCGGGCCATCTTCCTGATCACCCACCGCCTGTCGACCATCCGCCAGGCCGACCACATCGTCTACCTGCGCGAGGGCCAGGTGATCGAGCAGGGCTCCCACGATGGGTTGATGGCCAAGGAGGGAGGCGCCTACCGGCGTTTCGTCGAGCTGGAGCAGGGTAACCACGAGGCTGGCTCGGCACGGCTGGCGAGCGAGAGCCTGCCCACCCCGGCGGTTGGGCCCCAGGAGGCGGCGTCATGAGCGGCGCACAGGCCAAAGCCGTATCCGACGCGCGCAAGCGCTCCATGGGCGACATCAGCAACCGCGAGGCCTTCGCGGTGCTGCTACGTGCCTTCGGCTATCTGAAGCCGGTCAAAAACGAGATGATCGTCAAGGGCTTTCTGGTTCTCTTGAGCCTGACGCCCTGGCTGCTTCTTCCCTGGCCCACCAAGATCGTCATCGACCACATCGTCGGCGGCCGCGCCATCGACGACGTGCCCAAGCCCTACCCCTTCTTCGTGCGGCCCTTCGTCGAGATGCTCGTGGGCATGTCGCCGGCGGGCATGGCCACGGTGATGTTCTTCCTCTTCACGGTGCTGATCGTGGTGCTCGGCGCCTGGAGCCTGACCTCGGCCGACCGCACCCAGGCCAACCTGGCCCAGGGCACCGACCTGGCGAGCCGCACCGAGAACGAAGCCAACGAGGCCGAGAGCTACGTGGGCGGCATCCTCGGCTACTTCGAGTACCGCTGGACCCTGCGCATCACCCACGCGCTCAACCACCGCTACCGCGCCGACCTCTTCGAGCGCATCCAGCGCATGCCCATGACCAGCATCGACGATCAGCGCATCGGCGACGCGGTCTACCGGGTGATGTACGACACGCCCTCGATCACGCGCATCTGTTATCGCCTGGCGTTGACGCCGATCCTGGCGCCCATCCACGTGGCCCTGGCCGTGGCCGCCCTGGCCTTCGCCTACGGCGACGTCAACGTGGTGATCTACACGGCCCTGGGCATCCTGCCGGCGGTGCTGGTCATCACGCTGCCCTTCTCGGGCATCATCCGCCGCACCTCCGGCGAGGCCCGCGACACCGGCGCCCACACCACCACCACCATCGAGGAGAGCATCAACAACATCCTCGCGGTGCAGAGCCTGGGCGCCCAGGCGCGCGAAAAGGAGCGCTTCGACAGGGACAGCTGGGCCTCTTACGGCGGCTTCCGCAAGCTGGCGGTGGCCTGGATCGGCATGCTCGCCATCGCCGTCGTCGCCGTCTCGGTGATCGGCACCATCGTCTTCTACGAGCTCACCGACCGCATCTTCGCCGAAACCCTCACGGTGGGCGACCTGACGGTGGTCTACGCCTATTACTTCCAGATCGCGATTTCCTCGGCCCGCTTCGGGCGGCTGTGGATCGATCTGCAAGCACGGGCGGTGGGCATGGCGCGCGTCTTCGACCTGATGGACGCGCCCTCGGACCTGCAGCCCGACAACCCGGCGCCGCTGCCCGATGTGCGCGAGGGCTACGTCTTCGAGGACGTGGGCTTTCACTATCCGGATGGCACCAAGGCCCTCTCGGGCGCCAGCCTCGAGGCCAAGCGCGGCACCCTGGTGGCGCTGGCGGGGCCGGCCGGTGCGGGCAAGACCACCCTGGCCTACATGTTCCCGCGCTTTTTGTGGCCCAGCGAGGGGCGCATCCTGATCGACGGCGTGGACCTGACCACGGTGGACCGGGAGGCCCTGCGCCAGAACACCGCCTTTGTCTTCCAGGAGCCGGTGCTCTTCGACGCCACCGTCGCCGACAACATCCGCGTCGGCAAGCCCGACGCCACCCTGGAGCAGATGCGCGAGGCGGCGCGGGTGGCCGGCGCCCTCGAGTTCATCGAGCACCTGCCCCAGGGCTTCGACACCCCCCTGGGCCGCAACGGCGGCCGGCTGTCGGTGGGCCAGAAGCAGCGCCTCTCCATCGCCCGCGCCCTGGTGCGCAACGCGCCGGTGCTGGTGCTCGACGAGCCCACCGCGGCGCTCGATCCCGAGACCGAGCTGCGTCTGGTCTCGGCCCTGCGCGAGGCCAGCCGCGACAAGCTGGTGGTCGTCATCGCCCACCGCCTCTCCACCATCCGCCACGCCGACCAGATCCTGTTCCTGCAAGAGGGCAAGATCGCCGAGCGCGGCACCCACGACGAGCTGATGACGATCTCCGGTGGCGCCTACCGCCGCTTCGTCGAGCTGCAGCGCGGCGTGCCGGACGCCGCCGAGTAACGGGGCTACTTCTGGGCCTCGACCCTGGCCTGGGCGTCCGCCTTCGCCGCGACCCGCTTGGCCTTGCGCTCGATGGACTTCAGCGCTCGCTTGGCGGCGTTGCGGGTGTGGTGGTTGTAGTGGTTTTCGACGATGTCCTCGAGGTAGGGGCGACCGTGCTCGCTCGCCAGACGGTCGAGGATCTTGATGGCGTCGTAGGTCAGCAGCTCATCACCACCCAGTCGCGTGACCGCCTTGACCGCGTTTTTCTCGTTTTCCAGGCGCGCAAGCGTGTCCATCAGGGCCTGCCGAATGCGCACGTCCAGCTCACGCTGGCGCAGGAGTGGACGCAGGATCTGGGCGTCGGGCCGGCGCCCGATGCGCCCCAGGGCCTTGACGGCGGCGGCCACCACCAGCGGCTGCGGATGCTCGAGATAGGCGCGCACCGGCTCGGCCAGTTCGCGGGCGCGCTTGTCCATGTCGGCCACGTTTTCGAGCAATAGCCGCAGCGTCTCGGGCGAGGCCGACTCCTGCCCGCCCCGCGCGAGCATCGACGCAAAACTCTTGAGCCAGCGGGCGCGGCCCTTGCGCCAGGGTGAAATCAGGCGCAGCCAGGGCTCCCACTGGGCGGGCGTGAGTTCGGGAAGTTCCCTGCCCACGCGCCGAGCGATGTAGCGCGCCAGCACCCGCGGCTGGGCGCGGCGGGAAAGGGCCGCGGCGATGGGACTGGCCTCGGCGATCGAGAGGGGCTTGAGCATCTCGAGCAGCAGCGCGCTGAAGCGCTCGCGGTCATGGGCGAAAAGGTGGTGGATGATCGCCAGCCGCAGCGCGCGGTCTTCACCGCGGCGAAACAGCCGCTCGGCCGCTGCGAGCACGGCCCGATCGGGCCCGAGCGCCGCGGTCTGCAAGAGAAATTCCGCGCGCTCGTCGAGGCTGCGAGCCTCGAGGCGATCGAGCTGACGGGCCACTTCCCCTCTCAGCTCCGGCTCGCGCTCGAGTTCGTCGGCCGCCAGCGCCGGGCTGCGCCGCACCAGGGCCGACTGCAGCTCGATGTCGATGGGCGAGTGGGACTGGTAGCGGTCGCGGCGCTCGCGCGGGTCGCGCCCCAGATCGTAGCGGCGCAGCACGCCGGTCTTGGGCACGTAGACGATCTTCTGGTGGCCCTGCACCAGCGCGTGCTGCTTGCCGTCGCCGCTCTGCAGGTAATAGCTGCGATCCCACTGGGAGTTGGGATCATGCAACAGCGGCACAAGGCTCTGACCGCGATGTTCGGGCAGGGGCTCGGCTTCGAGCAAGTCCAGCAGCGTCGGAACGATATCGATGTTGCCGACCAGCCGATCGATGCGGCCGCCGCCCTTGCCGGGCACCGAAATGACCAGCGGCACCTTCATCTCCGAGTCAAAGGTCGAAGTGCCGTGGGCGATCAGGCGATGGTCGCCCAGGGACTCGCCATGATCGGCGGCGAAGACGACCACGGTGCGCTCGGCCAGCTGCAGCTCGTCGAGCAGGGCGATGAGCTTCTTCATCTCGGCGTCGAGCCACTTGAGCGCCATGCGATAGCGCTCCCGGGGCGAGCCATCTTCTTTGCCCATCAAGCGCCCGGCGTAGAAGGGGCCATGCATGTTGTAGAAGTGGATCCAGGCGAAGAAGGGCTGCTCGCGCAGCGAGCGCAAGAGATGCTCGACGCGCCCGCCCATGGCGTCCTGGTTGTCTTTTTCGTAGACCTCGGTGAGCGCGAAGCCTTCGAGCAGGCGCTGGGCCTCGCGCTCGAAGGGCATCAGGAAGTACTGGGGCACGACCGCCACCGGCATCTTGCCGAGCGAGGCCATCAGGCGCGGCAGCGGCAGTCCGGCGCGCGAGGTATCGGCGGAGGGCTCGGCCGAGGTAAACATGGGCGGCATCGAGCGTTTGGTGCGGCTGGACTGGGCGTAGGCGCGGCTGAAATGGAAGTTTTCGCCGATCCAGCGATCGAGAAAGGGGGTGTCGCCGTTCCGGGCGAAGTCGCGTTTACCGCTGCGGCTCGGTGGCAGCGCGTCGCTGCGCAGGGTGTCGACCACCACCAGCACCACGTTGTAGTCCGCGCCACCGGCCAGCCAGCGCTGGGAGCTGCGGCTTGCGGCCCTGCCGTGGGCGGGCGCCTTTCGCAGCAGCTCGCGCTTGAGCAGCGAGCCGGGGGGGCGTGTCGAAAACTGGGCGACCAGGTGGTCGGCCAGGGGCGAGGCCAGGGCGACTTCGGAGCGGGCCCCGGGCCCCATGGCCAGCCACGGACCGACGGCGGCGCCGAGGCAAGCCAGGGTGGCCGCGGCGCTCAGGGCGGGCCGGCGGCTGGGGCCCAGCAGGCTGCAGGCGCGGGCGGCAAGGAGCAGCGCAAAGCAGGCGGCCAGCAGGTGCAGGCCAAGGTGGATGTCAGGGTAGAGGCCGGGCAGGGCCGCGGCATCGACGATCGAGGCGGCGAGCGACAGCAGCGCCCACAGCCACCACAGCCGCCGGCTTTGCCAGCTGCGGTGGAGCAGCCAGGCTACGGCAGTGCCCAGCAGGGCACCCAGCGCGGGCGACCCCCAGCGCAGCCAGGGCGCCCACCACTGATTCTTCACCCAGTCGCCGGCAGTGGCCGAAGCGCCGAGCCAAAAGAACAGCGCACCGAGCGCCAGGGCACCGCCGACCAGGGCGGGCCTGAAGCCAGGCGCGCGCTGCTGGCCCAGCAGCACAAGCCCGAGGCCCACGCCCAGGACCAGCGCGACCAGCGCGTGGGCCGACCACAGGGTGACAGCACCGGCCAGTCCCAGCGGTTCAGCGCCCTCGTCGAGTACGAACGCGGCGGCGCGATCGACCAGGAAGAGCCAGCTGCAGGCCAGGAGACAGGCCGCAGGGCCCCAGGCCAGCGCGCTGGCCGCCTCGCGCGCGTAGGGCGCGAGCTTGTCGCGTACCGTGGAAACGACGGGCACCCCGGGAAAGAGTGCCGCGATGTTTCGTGCAGCCGCGGGCGCTTGTCAATCGCGGGAGGCGGGACGCGGGCAGGCCGGAGGGACGGGGGCGAGCGGCTCAAGCCTTGAGCAGCAGCGCGTAGCCCGTGGCCAGGATCAGCTGAACGAGTGCGTAGGGCAGCGCCGCTTTGACGAAGGCGGCGAACGACAGGGGCAGCTTTTGGCGCTGCACGCTGATGACGGCGAAGACCGAGCTGATCACCGATTTCTTGGCGTGGAGTTTTTCATCCAACATCTCGGGGATCCTGGCGATGGCGGCCAGGTAGCGCTCGAAGACGCGGTCGTCTTCGAGGTGGGCCAGGTAGAGACGGCCGCCGGCCTCGACGCAGGCCACGGCATGGTCGACTAGATGTGCTCGGCGGGAGTGCTGAGCCGAAGATCGGGGTCGATACGATGCCAGATGCAAGGACGGCCTGCGCCGGAATACTCCGTGTATTTCAAGGGGACCGGACGCCGCAGCTGGCGCCGTAGCGGTCCCGAGAGCGGATCATGACTTCCGCCGAGCACATCTAGGGTGGCGTCGCCGCTGAGGTGGTCGGTGACCGTGAGCACGCGATCGCAGCGGCCGTGGGGGCCGAGCGCGGAGCTGGCGCCACCGGCGGGACGCGGGAGCAGCAAAAGCGGGTAGTCGGGCGCGACCTCGAGGGCTTCGACCAGGCTGCCCAGGCCCACGCCGCCGTCGGGCTCGGCGAGATGGCGCGGGCTGATCACCAGCTGGGCCGCTCGGCTGCGACGCGGTGCAGCAGCTCGGCGGCGGAAGCGATCAGGGCTCTTTGTACAGGTAGGGCGCGAGCTGGGGCCGGGCTTGCTCGGTCAGGAAGTCGGTCACCACCACCATGCCCGCCTCGCGCAACATCTGAATGCCGCGGCCCTGATTGCGCGGATGGGGATCGATCATGGCCACGTAGGCCATGCCGACCTGGCGCGCGATCATGGCCTTGGCGCAGGAGGGCGTGCGCTGGTGAAAGGAGCAGGGCTCGAGGGTCACAAAGCAGATCACATCCGACAGCGGCCCCTCGACCTGGGCCAGGGCCATGGGCTCGGCGTGGGCTTCGAAGGGCGGCTGGGTGTGGCCGCGGGCGATGATGGCCCCGTCGCGCACCAGCACGCAGCCCACCGGCGGGTTGGGCAGGCAAGCGGGCAGCGCCTTCTGACCCTCGGCGATCGCCTCGCGCATGAACGCCTCAAGCTGGGACTGGGTGAGCTGCATGGACGCTTGAGGATAGCGCAAGCACAGCGCGGCGCTGGCCCGGCGTCAAGCGCTTGCGGCGTCGATGGGCGCTGGAGTAGGGTCGTGGGCATGCGCACGGGGGTGCTACTGCAGCTCGCATCCGAGGCCCTGGCCCTGAGCCTGTGGTTGTCGGCGCCGGTGCTGGGGGCGTGCCTCGTGATGGGCCTGCTCAGCGGCCTGCTGCAGGGGGCCACCCAGGTGCAGGACGCGAGCCTGGGCTTTGTGCCCAAGCTGGCGGCGGCAGCGGCGGCGCTCTTGCTCGGCGGCGGCTGGATGGCGCACCAGCTTGTAAGCTTCACCACGGCCCTGTGGGCGCGCCTGGGCGAACTCGTTTCTTGAAGGGAGTTCCGGGAGCTGGACGCGCGGCCAGAGGATCTGCTCGCCGAGTTGGACCCGGCACGGCTGGAGGCGGCGGCGGCGCTGCTGTTGCTGTTGCTGGCGCGGCTGTCGCCCCTGGTGCTCATCGCGCCCTGGCTCGGCGTGCGTGGCCAGCCGGCGGTGCTCTCATTGGCGCTGACCTTTGGGCTGGGCCTCTCGCTATGGCCGGCGGCGGCCGCGGCGGCCCTGGACGCGGGCGCCGGCCCGCCGCGCTCGCTGCTGCTGCTGGCGGGTTTGCTCCTGCGCGAAGCGCTGATCGGGCTCCTGTACGCGCTTTGCCTGGCGCTGCCATTGCTATCGCTCGGTTGGGTGGGGCAGCTGGCCGAGCGAGCGCGGGGTGGGCTGCCGGGAGCCCAGGGACCGCTTGCGCAACTACAGCTCTTCGCGGCGGTGGCGGCTTTTTTCAGCCTCGGCGGCCATCGGCTTTCGCTGTCGGTGCTAGCCGACTCCCTGCGCAGCCACCCGCCCGGTCGGCTGGCGGCACCGGCGGATGCGGCGGGCTTGGCCCTGGGCAGCGCGCACCTGGTGGCCGATGCCTTCAGCGCCGCCGTGCTGATGGCGTTGCCGGTGCTGGCGGCGGTGATGCTGGCGGAAGTCCTGCTGAGCCTATCGCTGCGGCTCAGCTCACTGCTGCCGGCAACGCCATCGCTGTCGCCGCTGCGCACGCTGCTGGTACTGCTGACCCTGTGGGCGACGCTGGCGATGGGCTTTGGGCGCCTGCCCGACCTCTTCGCCGGCGCCATCGAGGCTGGCGCGCAGCTGCTGCGGGCACTGTAGCGAGACCGGGGGCATCAAAATGGGCGATACTGGCGCCGCGAACATGGGTTCCCCCGACATCCTCACCCCCCCCGAAGTGCTCATCGACGCCGACGCCATCGCCGCGCGCGTGGCCGAGCTGGGCGCAAGCATCCGTGCCGACTACACCGATGCGGCCCTGACCGTAGTGGTCGTGCTCAAGGGCAGCTTCATCTTCGCCGCCGACCTGGTCCGCAGCATCGACCTACCGCTCAGCGTCGACTTCCTGGGCGTGCGCAGCTACGGCGACTCCACGCGCACCTCGGGCGTGGTTCAGATCACCAGCGACCTCTCCCACTCGGTGGAAGGGCGCGACGTCCTGCTCATCGAGGACATCGTCGACACCGGCCTGACCTCGCGCTTTCTCTTCGAAACCCTGCGCACGCGCGGGCCGCATTCGATCAAACTGGCGACCCTACTGCACAAACCCACGCGCGCGGTAGTGAAGTTCGACATCGACTACCTGGGCTTCACCATCGACGACGTCTTCGCCGTCGGATATGGACTCGACTACGCCCAACGCTACCGCAACCTACCCTACGTGGGCGTACTGCCCGACCCGACCTGCGACGACACGCCATGACCGAAAGCCCCAACAAGCGCCGCGCCATGCTCGAAAAACTCATCGCTCGCGGCACCGACGACCCCTTCGTGCGCTACGCCCGGGCCCTCGAGCTACGCTCCGAAGGCCAGCTCGAACAAGCCCTCGAAGCTCTTGGTGAAGTGCGGCAGCTGCACCCGCGCTACGTGCCCACATTCTTGATGGCTGGGCAAATCGCGATTGAACTCGAAAGCATAGACGCCGCGCGGCAATGGCTCGAAGACGGCATCGTCGTGGCCTCCGAAGAGGGCGACGCCCACGCCGAGAGTGAGCTGAAGCAGGCGCTGGGACAGCTTTAGGGCTCGCGAAAGAATAACTTCCCCCTTTGGTGCGTGACGGCGGGCACGCTCGGGCCGTGCGTCCTCGAAGAATTCCTCGATGTACCTCGGGTACGACAGCGGATTGTCCTCCGGGCGCCGTCCCGACCGCACTCCGCCGTCACGCACCAAAGGGGGAAGTTATTCTTTCGCGAGCCCTTAGGCTAGCGTTTCGCCATTCCGATCGCCCTGCTCACGGGCAAGGAGGGCGCATCTGGGTCGGCTCCGGGCAGTGACCGGAGAGGCTGTAATGTGGCAATGCTCGCGGTAGCGT
>JAOUOP010000148.1 GCA_029880325.1 Myxococcales bacterium
GCGCCGTGACCCCGTGCGGGCCAGGCGAGAACCGAGGAAATACCCGCTATTTTCGCAGCGGGCTCGACTGGCTCGCGCGGAGTTGCGCCGCCCGAGAGGCGCGTGCAGCCGTTTGACACCAGCCACCTAGAACACGAAAAGCGTGAAAAACGAGTCGATTTCAATGAAAGCTTCGCGTCGAGGTCCCGCTGGGGTCGAAGTCGATGGCGCACTCGGCGAGGCTATCGGCGATCAAGTGCACCACCCCGCCCTCCGACTGCAGCTTCCCCTGTACCTCGAGCAAAAGAGCGGTGCGGGCGGCGATCGCATTGCGCTCGAAGACTTTCTGCCAAACGACCAGGTTCACGAAGCCTGTTTCGTCTTCCAGCGTATAAAAGGTCACCCCCGAGGCCGTGGCGGGGCGCTGCCGGCAGATGACCATGCCGACGTAGCGCGTGCGCCGGCCGTGGGGCAGCGCGGCCAGCTCGCGGGCGGTGGGCAGGCCGCGCTTGTCCAGGGCCGCCCGGATCGTCGCCACCGGATGGCCGCGGGTGGAGTGGCTGCTGCTGCGGTAGTCCCAGAGGATCACCTCGGCCTCGCCCAAACTCCGCAGGCGCGTGCCCTGTGCCTCACTAGCCCCCAGAGAAAGCGCGTCGTCTAGACGCCGAAAGACCTCGAGCACGGCCCACAGCGCCTTGCGGCGGCCGGGCACGAGCCCATCGAGAGCACCGGCCTCCGCCAGCTTCTGGTAGGCTGCCTTGCGCAGCCGCGTGCGTGCCATGAAGTCCTCCAGGCTCCGGTAGGGGGGGGGCGCCCAGGTCAGCGCGTCGCGTTCTCGCCCGCCCAGGCCTCGCACGTAGCGAAGCCCCATGCGCAGGGCCCAGCGCGGCTCGCCATCCCGAACGGGCCGATCATCGGGCCCGAGCCCGAGTTCGCGCTCCGGGACGACCGGCTCCAACGTGCAATCCCAGGCGCTGTGGCGCACGTCCACCGGACGCACCTCGATGCCGCGCCGCCTGGCGTCCTCGACCAGCGTCGCCGGCGAGTAAAACCCCATTGGCTGTGAGTTGAGCAACGAGCAGCTAAAGACCTCCGGATGATGGCAGCGCATCCAGGCGGTGGCGTAGGCGATCAGGGCGAAGCTCGCCGCATGACTCTCGGGAAAGCCGTACTCGCCGAAGCCCCGGATCTGGGAAAAGATGCGCTCGGCAAACTCGGCGTCGATACCATTTTCGACCATGCGCCCCACCAGGCGCCCGTGATGGCCTTCGATGCGCCCCCGCGAGCGCCAGGCGGCCATGTCGCGTCGGAGTTGATCGGCCTCGCCCGGGCTGTAACCGCCGACCAACACCGCCACCTTCATCACCTGCTCCTGAAAGATCGGAACCCCCAGCGTCTTGGAGAGGGCGCGCTCCAGGGCCGGATGGGGGTACTCGGGTTGCTCCTCGCCATTGCGTCGCTTGAGATAGGGATGGACCATATCGCCCTGGATCGGCCCCGGGCGCACGATGGCCACTTCGATTACCAAATCGTAGAAGCTCCGGGGGCGCAGCCGCGGCAGCATCGACATCTGGGCGCGCGACTCGATCTGAAAGACGCCCACGGTGTCGGCCCGGGAGACCATCTCGAAGGTCTCGGCGTCGTCGTGGGGCACCAGCGCGAGCGAGAGATCGCTCCCCTCGTGCTCGCGCAGTAGGTCGAAGCAGCGGTGTAAGTGGGTCAGGGCACCGAGGCCGAGCAGATCGACCTTGAAGAGGCCGAGATCCTCGACCGCGTACTTATCCCATTGGATCACCGTGCGGTCTTCCATGGTGGCCGGCTCGATGGGCACCAGGGTGTCGACCGGCTCGTGGCCCAGCAGAAAGCCGCCCGGATGGATCGAAAGGTGCCGCGGAAAATCCTCGATGGCGTCGACGAGCTCGACGAAGTGCGCCTGGATCGGCGCCTCGGCATCGAGGCCGGCATGGCGCAGGGCTTCGCTTCCGAGGTCCGAAAAGCGCCCGCCCATCAGCTTGGAGAGACGGTCGAGGGCGGTTGCGGGCAGCCCCAGCACCTTGCCCACATCGCGCAGCGCCGAGCGCATACGATAGCGCACCACGTTGGCCACCATCGCCGCGTGGCGGCGGCCATAGCGCGCGTAGACCCATTGGATGACCTCCTCGCGGCGCTCGTGCTCGATGTCCAGGTCGATGTCGGGGGGCTCGGCCCGCTCGCGGCTGAGGAAGCGTTCGAAGAGCAGGTCCAGCTTGATCGGATCGACGGCGGTGATGCCCAGGCAGTAACAAACCGCGCTATTGGCCGCGCTGCCGCGCCCCTGGCACAGGATCTGCTGACTCTTGCAGAAGCGAACCACCTCCCACATGGTCAGGAAATAGCCGCCGTACTCGAGCTCGGCGATGATCGCAAGTTCGGCTTCCAGTTGATCGGCGACGGCCTGGGGAATGCCGCGCGGGAAGCGCGAGGCGGCGCCCTCGAAGGTGAGCTGACGCAGCCAGTCGGACTCGCTCTTGCCCGAAGGCAGATGCTCGCCGGGGTAGCGATAGCGCAGCTCGGATAGCGAAAAATGACAGCGCTCGGCGATCTCCAGGCTGCGCTGCAGGGCGGCAGCATCGTCGGCGAAGAGGCGCTGCATCGCCGCGGTGCTCTTGAGGTCGTGCTCGGCGTTCTGGCCGATCACGCGGCCCGCACCCTGCAGGGTGACGCCGGCGCGGATGCAGGCGAGCACGTCCTGGAGCTTCTTGCGCACCCTCTGGTGGTAGAGCACCTCGGTGGCGGCGACCGTCTCTACGCCATGCTCGGCAGCCCGGGTGCGCAGCGCACTCTCGCGGGGCTGCTCGTCGGCCACCAGATGGCGGGTGATCAGGGCGTAGAGGCGATCGCCGAAGGGCTCGGCCAGGGCTCCGAGAAGCTCGGGCTCCGGGCACAGGGCGATTAATCCCTGGCTAAAGCCGGCCACCTCGGAGAGACCGACGCGGCTTTGGCCCTTGCCGCTGCGCAGCCGGCCCCGCGACAAAAGCTGGCAGAGGTTGCCGTAGCCCTCGCGATCGATGCACAGCAGGATCAGCCGCAGGGCCTCGCCCGCCTGACCTGTCTCGTTTGCCGGCCCGGGGGGCGCGACGCTGACCTGGGCGCCGATGACGAGCTTCAGGCCCAGCTCCCGCGCGCGCATGTGGGCACGCACGATGCCGTAGACCCCATCGCGATCGCTCAGCACCAGCGCCGGCAGGCCCAGCTCGTGGGCGCGCTCGACCAGCTCCTCGGGGTGGCTCGCGCCCTCGAGAAAGCTGAAATTCGACTTCACCCAGAGCGGCAGGTAGCCGACCATAGACTGAACAAAATACCAGCTTCCATGAACGATGGCGAGCGATGGGCCCAGTGGAAAATTGGGCGTAATTTCACCTCCCTGGTCCCAGCGTGGCTCAATTGGCGCCGTGGCGCCGAGCGATGCGACGGTCCTGAGGAAGCTGCACCTGGCGCTGGACGCCGCGGTGGTCCTGTGCGCCATGTGGGCGGCGGCGGCGGTGCAACCCCAGGCCCGGGCGCTGATCCCCGACATGCAGGCGCTGGTGAGCTTTCACGAGTACGCGCTGCTGAGCTACCTGGCGCTGCCGCTATGGCTTCTGCTCGTGGTGGGCCTGGGCCTGCACCACAGCTTCGAGGAGCCGCTTGGTCCGGCCGAGCTCTTTGTACGACTGCTGAAGCTGCACCTGGGCGGCCTGCTGGGGCTGGCGCTGATCCATCTACTGACGCGCTCGGTGGTCAACCGCAGCCTGATTGCCATCTTCCTGTGCTGCGCCTTCTGCCTGATGTACGCCGAACGGCTGCTGCTCGGCTTCTGGGTGCGCCTGCAACACGCGCGCGGCCAGACGCGCACGCGCATCCTGCTGGTGGGGCAGCCCTCCAAGCGCATGGCGGACTTCCTCGACGACGCCCGCGCCCAGGCGCTGCCGCCGACGATCCTGGGCTACCTGGAGGCGCCCGAGGATGGCGCGGGCAAACCCGCCAGTCCGTCGCGGCAGGCCCCTGCCACCGAGCAGCCCCCGCGCCTGGGCAGCCTCGGGCAGCTCGGCGAGTTGCTACAGCGCGAAGCGGTCGACCACGTCATGTTCTTCCCCCCGGCCCATCGGCCGCAGGAACTCAGCGAGGCGTTGCAGAGCTGCGAAGAGCTGGGCGTGGCCGCGAGCTTCGCCGTCGAGATCCGGCAGATCGCGCGCGCCACGCCACGCATCGTCTCCATCTACGACCATCCCTTCGTCAGCTTCGAGCGCAGCGCCCACGGTCCCCAAGCCCTGGCGCTCAAGCACGGCCTCGACCCGCTGCTCGCCGCCGTGCTGCTGCTTCTGCTCTCGCCGCTGATGCTCGTGATCGCGCTGGCCATCGTGGTGACCATGGGCCGGCCCGTCCTTTACGCCCAGCAGCGCGCAGGCCTCTACGGTCGCCCCTTTCGCATGTTCAAGTTCCGCTCCATGGTGCGCGGCGCCGAAGGTCAGCGCGACGAGTTACTCGACGACAACGAAATGGACGGCCCGGTCTTCAAGATGCGTTCCGACCCGCGCGTGACGCCCCTGGGCCGTCAACTGCGGCGCCACAGCCTCGACGAGCTGCCCCAGCTCTTCAACGTCCTACTTGGCAGCATGAGCCTGGTGGGACCGCGTCCGCTGCCGCTGACCGAACAAAACCGCATCCGCGGCTGGCAACGCCGCCGCCTGTCGATGAAGCCGGGCGTCACCGGCCTGTGGCAAGTCAGCGGCCGCCACGACCTGGACTTCGAAGAGTGGATGCTGCTCGACCTCAAGTACATCGACGACTGGAGCCCCTGGCTGGATTTGACCATTCTTCTCAGGACGCTGCCGACGGTGGTGTTGGGGCGCGGGGCTTGAGGGCGGGGCGGCGCGGGGCTTGAGGGCGGGGCGGGGCGGGGGGGGGCGAGTGAG
>JAOUOP010000149.1 GCA_029880325.1 Myxococcales bacterium
GCCAGCAATGCACGCTACCGCGAGCATTGCCACATTACAGCCTCTCCGGTCACTGCCCGGAGCCGACCCAGATGCGCCCTCCTTGCCCGTGAGCAGGGCGATCGGAATGGCGAAACGCTAGCCTAAGCGTCCGTCCCGAAATAAACCGATCGGATCGGCGTCGAGGCGCCCCGCCAGCAAGGCGCGAATCCGATGGCATACTCCCTGTATTTCGAGGATTCGCAACGCAGCTGGCGGGGATGGATCGGCGCCGAGGCGATCGGTTTATTTCGGGACGGACGCTAAGCCCACTGCTTGAAGGCCTTTTTATCCGAGGCTTTCAAATAGGCCTCGTGGCCGGTAATGGTGTTGTTTCGGACCAGCTCCATCAGCGCGCCGTCCATGGTTTGCATACCGTGGCCGCGGCCGGCGCCGATGATCGAGTTGACCATGGCGATGTTGCCCTCGCGGATGGCGCCGGCCAGGCCCGAGGTGCGGATCAGGATTTCGTGCACGCCGACGCGTCCGCCGCCGTTGCGGCGCGCCAGGATCTGCGAGACGACGCCCGAGAGCGAGTCGGCGAGGCTGGAGCGGGCCTGGTCCTGCTGGTCGGTGGGGAAGGTGTCGATGATGCGGTCGATGGTCTTGGCGGCGCTGTTGGTGTGCAGGGTGCCGAAGACCAAGACGCCCATGGTGGCGGCTTCGACGGCCAGGGAGATGGTCTCCAGATCGCGCATCTCGCCCACCAGGATCACGTCGGCGTCCTGGCGCACCGCCGCGCGCAGGGCCGCGGCGAAGCTGCCGCTGTCGGAGCCCACCTCGCGGTGCGAGAGCACCGAGCGCTTGTTCTGATGCACGAATTCGACCGGATCTTCGATGGTGACGATGTGGCGCGAGACGCTGCGGTTGATCAGATCGATGATGCCGGCAAGCGTGGTGGACTTGCCGCTGCCGGTGGGGCCGGTGACCAGCACCAGCCCTGACTCCAGGTTGGCCAGGTCGTGGACGACCTGGGGCACGCCGAGCTTGTCGAGCGGGATGATCTCGTCGGGGATCATGCGAAATACGGCGCCGACGCCGTTTTGTTGCTCGAAGTAGTTGCCACGAAAGCGCGCGACGCCCTCCAGGGCGGTGGCGAAGTCCAGGTCGTGCTCGCGTTCGAAACGCATCCACTGGGCATCGCCCACCAGCTCCTGGAGCATCGAACGCAGCGAGTCGTCGTCGATGGCTTGCTTGCCGGGGATGGGCATGATCTCGCCTGAAGCCCGGTACATCGGCGGTCGGTCGGCGGCCAGGTGCAGGTCCGAGGCCCCCATTTTCTTCAGCTCGTGAAAGTAGGCGTGGATGCGGGCCATCAGGCGAAGCGCTCCTTGCGTACGGCGAAGCGTCGCGCTTCGGCTTTTTCCACCGAGCCGTTTTTGACCAGCGCTTCGAGCGAGTCGTCGAGGTTGACCATGCCGGCGGCGCGGCCGGTCTGCATGATCGACGGCAGCTGGTAGGTCTTGTCCTCGCGGATCAGGTTGCTGACGGCGGTGTTGACCAACATGAGTTCGTGGGCGACCACGCGCCCGCGGCCGCTGGAGCGCGGTACCAGGCGCTGGCTGACCACGGCGCGCAGGGACTCGGCCAACATGGCGCGGATCTGCTCCTGCTCCTCGGCGGGGAAGGAGTTGATGATGCGGCTGATGGTCTGGCCGGCGTTTTCCGTGTGCAGCGTGCCCAGCACCAGGTGGCCGGTCTCGGCGGCGCTGATCGCGAGGCTGATGGTCTCCTGATCGCGCAGCTCGGTGATGGCGATGATGTCTGGATCCTCGCGCAGTGCGGCCCTGAGCGCTCGCGAGAAGCTTTGGGTGTGGTTGCCCACCTGGCGTTGATTGACCAGGGCGCGCCCCGGCGGATAGACGAACTCGACCGGGTTTTCGATGGTCAAGATGTGGTCGCTGCGCTGCCCGATCAGCATGTTGATGAGCGCCGCGAGCGTGGTCGACTTGCCGCAGCCGGCCGGCCCCGTGCACAGCACCATGCCCGTGCGGTAGTCGGTCAGCGATGCCAGCGTGGCCGGCAGGCCCAGCTGCTCCAGGGTCGGCGGGCGCAGCGGCACGATGCGAAAGACCACGTCGAGACCGCGCTGCTGGCGGTAGACGTTGACGCGAAAGCGCGACAGGCGTGGCACTTCAAAGGCGAAGTCCACCTCGCCGTCGGCACATAGAGTGTCCCACTGGGCGTCGGTCATGATCTCGGCGATCACGCGCTCGGCGGCGTCGCGTTTCATGGGGCCCGAGCGCGAAAGCGGCCGCAACTGTCCGTCCAGGCGAATCATCAGCGGCGCGCCGCTGTGCACGTGCAGGTCGCTGGCGCCCTGCTTGATCGCCATGGCCAGCGCCTTGGTGAGATAACACTGGGTTGGATCGGCCTGGGGCACTGGACGCGGAACGCGGGGTGCGGCTTCTGGAGCGGCTTCGTGGGTCACGGGGACCGGTGCGGCCACGGGTGCAGGTGCCGGCGCGGCGGTCGCCTGCGGCATTGACGGCAGGGGCTGTGACGGCGCGGTATGGCTCGTTGGCGCCGGTTCTTGGGGGGCGAAGGCGCCCGGCATGACGGCGGGGCCCACCATGGTCGCGCCGGTGGGCGAAACGCTGGAAGGGGCTTCCAGGGGAAATTCGGCGGACTGGCCCGGTGCCGGCGCGGGCATCTCGGGATTGACGGCCGCCATCGCCTGATGGGTAGGGGCCAGGGGCAGCGAGGCACCGGTGCCCACCATGGTGCTTCCGGCCGCGTTCATCGAGGCCCGGGCGCCCGCGCGGCTCGCGCCGCCAAAGGGCGCGTCGGGGCCGAGGCCGGCGGCGGGCGCGCGCGCTGCCGGAGGCGGTTGCGCGCGCGGGGCCTGCCAGCGCGCCGCACCGCCTGCGCGATCGCCGCCGGTGGTGGCCGGTCCGGTCGACCCCTGCAGCAGCGTCTCACTCGAGGGGCGCTGCTTCGGCGAGCGTGAGGCCGCCGCCGGTTGGGCAGGGCCGGGCTGGGCGTTGGATGTGGCCGTCCAGGTCCTGGTGCTGGCGGACCGCTGCTGCGCAGTGCTGCCGCTTGGGACGCCAACTTCCGTTGTCGGCCGTCCCGTGTCGTCGCGGCTCTGGCGCCTGCGTTCCTGAATCCGGCGTTGGTGCTTGAGCACCATCTCGGCTTCGCCCGCACTGATATAACCCAACTCACAGGCAACTTCTCCGATGCGCCGGGCGCCCTGCCCCCCGCCCTGGGCCTGCACGCAGGCGTTGACCTGCTCGCGCGTCAGCAGCTGCAGGCGGATGGCGATCTCACCGAAGAGGCGATCGTTGGGATCCATCGAATGCACGATCATATCCCAAGCGGCGAGCGACCACGACGATCAATTCCCCGTTGCCAGCGACGAGCTACCACACCAGCGCCGATCGCAGCACACGTAGCACCGCATTGGATGTGTGCGGCGTCGCCGAACTTTGAAGATTTCGCCGCCTGCTGCGGTCGGAACTCGCGTGCCGATGGGTCATCTGCGTCACAGCTCCGTGGGCTGGATCGCATCGGCTGCGGGAGTTAGCTTCCGCTCGAGGTTCCAAAGGTGATGATCAGCACGGATTTCCTTCGTCGCGCCGGGCTCCTGTGGCTCGGCATTTTCAGCGCTGGGCTCGTGCTGTGCGCGCCCGCACCGCTTGCGGCCCAGCAGGACCTTCCGGTTCAGCTGTCGGTCCTCGAAATGGTGAACATGCCCAAGCAGCGCCCGCGGCTGACGGTCGCGACGCTGGCCAAGGTATCTGATCTGCGGGTGACGATTCGGGAAGCGGGCCAGGTCGTGGCATCGAAGAGCCTCGGCAGCCAGGGCCCCGGCGCGCGCCGGGAGGTGAACTGGAACGCGCCTCCGGGTGTGCACGAATACCAATTCGAGGTCAGCGGCCGTGTCGAAGGTGCCAGCGCCACCAGCGTGGTCGAAAGCGTCGTCACCGTCATCCGCCCGCTCGAGATCAAGCTCGCCCGCGAGCACGTCGACGTAGAAGCGCGCTATCTCTATTTGACCATGAACAACCCGGCGGGCCACGTGGACTTGACGCTCTACAACACCACTGGGCGCAGCGTGCACGAGTCCAGCCATGACTTTGCCGGCAAGCAGCCGGGTCAGAAGCTGGAAGTGCGCTGGCCGGAGCTGGGGCAGGCCGTGGGGCGCATCGAGCTACGCGTCTTCGACGCCGCCGAGTCCTGGGAAGGCTTTGAACTGCTGCCGTTTTCGGTCGAGATACCGCATGAAGACGTGGTCTTCGAAAGCGGCAAGTGGACCATACGCGACGGCGAACGGGACAAACTCGACGCCGCCCACGGGGAAATCCTCGAAGCCATCGCCAAGCATGGTAGTGATCTGAAGGCCCGCCTCTACATCATCGGCCACACCGACACCGTCGGTTCCGCCTCGGACAACCAGGTGCTCTCGCAAAAGCGCGCGACGGCCATCGCCCGCTACTTCGTCGAGCGCGGAGGCATCAGCTTGCCCGTGCTCGCGCAGGGCAAGGGCGAAAGCACGCTCGCGGTCAAAACCACCGACAACGTCGACGAAGCGCGCAACCGCCGCGCCCAGTACATCCTGGCCGTGCAGGCCCCGACCGGCGGCGACTGGAAGGTGGTGGGGCCTTAGGAGCCGCCGCAAAATAAGGTTACCAACTCGACTCCGAACCAGCCCGCCCAGCTGCGTTGCGCCGCCTTCAAATACATGGAGCATTCGCGCGGCGTCGCGCCTTGCCGGACGGGCGCCTCGAAGCCGACTTGGCAACCTTATTTCGCGGCGGCTCCCTAGGCTAGCGTTTCGCCATTCCGATCGCCCTGCTCACGGGCAAGGAGGGCGCATCTGGGTCGGCTCCGGGCAGTGACCGGAGAGGCTGTAATGTGGCAATGCTCGCGGTAGCGTGCATTGCTGGC
>JAOUOP010000150.1 GCA_029880325.1 Myxococcales bacterium
AAGATCTCGGCCATCAACATACCCTCTGGCTACGAGAGGCGGATCCGGGACGACAACTTTTCTACAATGAATTCAACACGTTGCCACCTTGAAAGGGCTGGAGCCCGGGGCCTGAGCCCAGGCCACCCGATCGCCGACCGCCAACCCCTCCACCCCGGCGCCCAGCTCTTCGACCGTGCCGGCGCCCTCGAGGCCGGGCACGTAGGGAAGCCGCGACGGGTAGGTGCCGGTGCGAAAATACACGTCGATGAAGTTCACGCCCGCCGCCGCCACCCGCACGCGCACTTGTCCTGGCCCCGGCTGACCGGCTTCCCGCGCCTGCAGCTCCAGGACCTCGGAGCCGCCGTGCCGGCTCACCACGATCGCCTCGCCCATCGTCACCTTCTTTCGCCGATCCTCAGGAACGGTCGTGATAGCGCGTAGCGGCGCGACAGTCGATGGACTCTGCTACGATCGATGGGTGGGCGGTCATCAACCATCCAGGGGGTCGCGGCCGGGGCGTCGCAGGTTCGAGCCCCCGATGTTCGCTCTCAGCGCCCTTTTGTGCCCACTGTTGCTTTGTGCCGCCCTCGGCTGCGGCGGGAAGCGCCCCACCGCCCCACCTCCGCCCCCCGCAACCGACGGCCCGCTCCGCTGCACCGGCGGCGGCGCGACGGTCTCGATCGACGAAGAGGCCGAGCCCGAGGTCGGCTGCAGCGCCGGCGAGCGCCAACTGCTGTGCTACGGGGCCTGGGCTGCCCACTGCGACGCCGACGGCGAGCTCGTCTCGCTCGACAACTGTCGCGCCCAGGGCCTCGTATGCGCCGGACACAAATGCAAAGACGCGGCCAGCTGCACCGGATGCCTGAACTGCGTGCCGGGATCGGTGCGCTGCGGCGAAGGCGGCAAACGCGAGCTGTGCCGCGAAGACGGCAGCGGCTACGACCTGGCCGAGACCTGCGACGTCGCCGCCGGTGAGCTGTGCAGTGTCCGCTCCGGATTGTGCGAGAACCTCTGCGAGGCGGCCGAGCGCGAGCGTTCCTACATTGGCTGCGAGTACTGGGCCGTGGCAACCAGCAACTCTCAGTTATTACTCGAGGCGAGCGCCGAAAACGATCTCTGCCAGCCCTTTCCCTTCGCGGTCGTGATCGCCAACCCCCAGAGCATCGAGGTACAGGTCGAAATCGAAAGCCCGCGCGCCGACGGCAGCACCGCGGCGACGAGCCATCGGGTGGCCCCTGGCGATACCCTGGCGGTGGAGCTGCCCTGCGATCAAAGCGTGCGGCGGCAGCTGGCCTTCGATCTGGACTCGATCGATCTCGACGCCGGTATTCCGGAGTTCGAGGTGGCGGCCTATTCGAGCCGCTCGCGACGCGCGGCCCACCGCATCACGAGCTCGGCGCCGATCACCGTCTACCAATACAATCCGCTGCAGTTCCAGGCGATGATCGGTGGCAAACGCGTGCCCAGCTACACCAACGACGCCTCCCTGCTGTTGCCCACCCACGCCATGACCGGCAACTACCTGGCCCTGACCTGGCCGACCCTGCAGCACGAGCTGCGTGACAACGACGAAAGCATCGAGCCGATCAAGCTCGCGGGACCGGGCTTCATCACGCTCGTCGGCGTCGAAGCGCAACCGACGCGGGTCGAAATCGTCAGCCGCGCCCACACCCTGCCGAGCGAAGACGGCTCGCTGCCGGCGCTCACGCCTGGTCAGAGCCTGGAGCTCACGCTCGAGCGCGGCGAGGTGGTTCAGATCCTCTCGGCCACCCCCGAGCAATGCCAGGGCGAGGCCTCGGACTCGGTCTACGGAGGCCGGCGCCACTACTGCCAGGTTGGCGCCGACCACGACCTCAGCGGCACGCGCATCCGCGCCGACGGCCGCGTGAGTCTACTGGCCGGCCACGACTGCGCCTTCGTGCCCTACGACCGCTGGGCCTGCGATCACCTGGAGGAGACCATGTTCCCCCTGGAGTCCTGGGGCAAGGAGGTGCTGGTCTCCCAGAGCGAAGCCGTCGAGTGCCGCCCGCGGCTTCCGAACGTCCTGCGAGTGCTGTCGGGCGCCGACGACAACCGCATCACGTTCTCACCTCCCATACGCGAAGCTCTGACCTTGGGCCGCGGTGAGTTCGTCGAGCTCGAGATCGAAGGCGACGTGCGCGTCACCGGCAGCGCCGCGATCCTGGTGGGGCAATACCTGGTGGGGCAGGAGTACTTCGAGGATCCGAGCGCGGCGGCGCTGCAGCAGGGCGACCCGGCGCTGGCCCTGGCGATCCCCTTCGAGCAGTGGCGCCGGGACTACTCCTTTCTGTCGCCCGAGAGCTTCCCCGACCACTTCGTCAACGTGATCGCCGGCGCGGGCCAGGTGGTGCTGCTCGACGGTCACCTGGTCACCGGCTACACCCCCATCGAGGGCACCCAGATGCAGACTGCGCGCGTGGGCATCGAGGGCGGCTCCCACCACATCGAGTCCGCCGGCCCCTTCGGCATCACCGTCTACGGCTACGCCCCCTACACCAGCTACATGGTCGCAGGAGGCCTGGACCTGAACATCATCAACCGTCCCGATTGAGCAGCTGACCGCCGCCACCGCTTCCGGATATCATGGGCGCCCAGCTTCGACCCCCAGTTTCAACCCGAGAACGGCCATGGACAAAAAAGAACTCGAGCAGAAGTTCGAAGAGGCAGGCATCCGGCGCGTGAAAGTCGGCGGCTTCGACATCGACGGCATCCTGCGCGGCAAGTACATCTCGCTCGAAAAATTCTGGAGCGCCGTCGAGAAGGGCTTTGGCTTCTGCGACGTGATATTCGGCTGGGATCTGGCCGACGCGCTCTATGATAACTCCAAGCTAACAGGCTGGCATACGGGCTACCCCGATACGCTGGCCAAGCTCGATCTCGACAGCTTCCGCATCCTCCCGTCGGAGCCACACACCGCTCATTTCTTGGCCGACTTCTGGCTCGATCCGAGCACGCCGCACCCCGCCTGCCCCCGAAACCTCCTGCGCACGGTCACCGCGCGCGCCCACAGCGCCGGCTACCGCCCGAAGCTGTCGGCGGAGTTCGAGTTCTGGCTCTTTCGCGAGACCCCGGCGACCCTGCGCGAAAAGGGCATGCGCGACCTGACGGCCCTGAGCCCAGGCATGTTCGGCTATTCCTGGGTGCGCAGCGGCCAACATGTGGACCTGCTCGAAGACGTCATGGATCAACTTGACGCCTATGGCATCGAAATCGAAGGCCTGCACACCGAGACCGGCCCCGGCGTCTACGAGGCCGCCATCCGCTACTCAGATCCGGTGCGCGCCGCCGACATGGCCGCCCTCTTCAAGACCACCATGAAGATCCTGACGCCCCGCCACGGCTGCACCGTCACCTTCATGGCCAAGTGGCATCCCGAGCTGCCCGGCTCCAGCGGTCACCTGCACCAGAGCCTCTTCGACAGCGACGACAAGGAAAACCTCTTCGCCGATGCCAAGGCCGAGCACGGCCTGAGCGCCATCGCCCGACACTACCTGGGCGGCATGGTCCAGCTGACACCCGACTTCACGGCCCTCTTCGCCCCCACGGTCAATAGCTACAAGCGCTTCGTGCCCGGCATGTGGGCGCCCATGAGCGCGACCTGGGCGGTCGAAAATCGCACCTGCTCGATCCGAGCCATCAACAAGCCCTCGGCCAGCTCCACGCGCCTGGAGCTGCGCCAAACCGCAGCCGACATCAATCCCTACATCGCCATGGCCGCGAGCCTCGGCGCTGGCCTCTACGGCGTCGAACACGCCATCGAACCGCCCCCGCCCAGCCAGGGCGACGCCACCGAAGGCGAGGGCGCCCCGCGCATCCCCCCCACCCTACGCGCCGCCATCGACGCCCTCGAGAAAAGCGAGCGCGCGCGCGAAGTCCTGCCCGAGGCCTTCATCGATCACTACCTGCGCACCCGCGACTACGAAGACCGGCAGTACCGAAAGAGCGTCAGCCAGTGGGAGCTCGAACGCTACTTCGAAGCGATCTGAGACTCATAACCTGGAGTGACTCGCATGACCGTAACCTGGAACTTTCCCACGCGCATCCTGTCGGGGCACGGCAGCCTGGGCAGCGTCCCGAGCGAAGCCAGCGCCCTGGGCGGCAGCCGCGCGCTCGTCGTCTCCGACCCCGGCGTGCATGCCGCGGGGCTGACCGAGCGGGCGCTCGAGGTGCTGAAGGAGGCCGGCCTCGAAGCCGAGATCTTCGCCGAGGTCGCCGGCAACCCCACCGACGAGCACGTGGAAGCAGCGATCACCGCCTACCGCGACGCGGGCGCCGACCTGGTGATCGCCCTGGGCGGCGGCAGCGCCATCGACGTCGGCAAGCTGGTGCGCATCGGCGGTAGCCACCAAGGCCCACTGGCGAGCTACGCCGACGAGGCCGGCGGCAGCGCTCGCATCGGGCCTTTGCCTCCGATGATCGCCATTCCCACCACGGCCGGAACCGGCAGCGAGGTGGGGCGCAGCGCGGTGGCCACCCTGCGCGCGACCAATAGGAAGACGATCTTCTTCGCGCCGCACCTGATCCCAAGTGTGGCCATTCTTGACCCCGAGCTCACCGTCAGCATGCCGGCGAAGCTCACCGCCGCCACCGGCTTCGACGCCCTGACCCACAACCTCGAAGCCCTGAGCACCAAGATGCACCACCCCATGGCCCAAGCGATCGCCCGCGAGGGCCTGGGCCTGGTGGCGCGCTACCTGGAGCGCGCGGTGGCCGACGGCAGCGACCTCGAAGCCCGCGGCGGCATGCTCGAGGCCGCAACCCTGGGCGCCGTGGCCTTTCAAAAGGGCCTGGGTGCCTGTCACTCCCTGGCCCACCCCCTATCCACCGAGACCGGCATGCACCACGGCCTGGCCAACGCCCTGTGCCTGCCCGCGGTCATCGACTACACCGCAGCGTCAT
>JAOUOP010000151.1 GCA_029880325.1 Myxococcales bacterium
TACCGCGATCGGCGAGCAGCCACTCGTGATCCCGTAGCGCTGCGTCGATGTAGCCTTCGCAGAAATCGGCGCACCCCTGCTCGTCGTCCGCGGGCGGACAGACGAGTGAGGGCGTCTGCGCCATCGCATCGGCAGTGAGGATGTGGAGTTTGGTCAACCGGTCCGAAAGGTCGGCGACGGTTGCCAGGATGTCGATGGCGGACTTGGCGTTCTCCACGCTCCGTTCGAGTAGCGCGGGGGTCCGGTCACCGGGATCTCCGGGCGTTGGCCCGGATACGAGCGCTGCGATGAAGCCGCGCACGTTCCACAGTGGGCGCGTCGTCGCCTTCGCGAAGGCTTTGCCTAGAGCTGCGGCCTTCTCGGGGGCGATGAGCTGACCGCGCCTCTGCAACTCGGCCGCGTGCTGCCGTTCCATGCGCGCACGGTCGATCTTCAGTTCCTGCGCCAGTGTGAGTTTGCCGCCCAGGTCGATGATCGCGTGGCCGAGCTCGAAAGGGCTTGGAGGCATTCCTTCGGCGCCGGGTTCCCACGCATCGAGCGTCCGCTGCAGCAGTGGCAGGGCGCGCGCGTCGTTGTAGGCGCCGAAAGAGCCTGCGCCCATGTCGATGTCATATGGGAAGGATTGGACCAGTCGCTCATAGATGCGTTCGTCCTGGACCTCCAGCTCCGAAAAAAGCAGGCACAGCCGGGCGAGCTGCTCCGGATCGAACTCGTCATCGTATGCCTTCAGGAGCGCCTCCAGCGCGCCCTCGCGGTACTTGGGGATGGCCAACGCGGCCGCATCGCAGACCAAGGTAAACGCATCTCCTTCCAGGTATTCGTTCAGCAGGGCCGGGAGCGCCTCCGGTGGGGTCAGCTGGCCGAGCAGCTCGGCCGCGTGGATCGGCGCCGACGGTGCGTCGGGCCCTTCCCGAAGCTCCTCGTCCAGGAAAATTTCGAGGAGGTCCTCGGTGGCTTCCGGGCCGAGCGCAAGGATTTCTTGGGCTGTGGCGTCGGGCAGATTTTCGCCGACGGAGATGAGCGTGCTGCGGATGTCGCTGGGCTTCATGTCTTGCACCGGGAGGCGCCGAGCCTACACCGGTCGGGCGCCGCAGCCGAATGGCGCTCCCGTGCGCGACCGTGCCGCCGGCCAGGCACCGATTGGGGCCCGCGGATCTGAGCTGAGAAGCCCTGCTGCTCCAGGCGGTGGGGCTGTCTGCCCAGCTCGGTGCGAAATTGTGCAATAACAGAGGGGCCCGCGACGGGTCCCTGGGAGGCCCGAAGTCGTTCGGGGGCGAGGCTCTCGTGGACATCGAGCTGAAGCTGGTCGACGCCATTCGCAACCGTCACCGTCAGTACGGCATCACGGAAGGCCGCACGCTCTTCGGTGAGCCTTGCCTGATCATCGCGTGGGGCCGCATCGGCAACCGGTGTCGCGTTCGCACCGAGGTGTTCAGCAGTCGCGGTGACTTGGCCCGGCGCCGCGATGAGCTATTGCGGCGTCGCCGGCAGCATGGCTACGTCGGCGAGGTCTGAGGGGCCTGAGCCAGTCGAGAAGCGGCCGCAACAGGCTGGCTCGTATCGCCCATTTGGGGCACTCTGGCTTGCGCTATGGCTCGGGCTCGAAAGGCCATTACGAAGAAAGCGGCGCCCGCCAAGCTGGCCGGGTACGACGAACTTTTCTCGGATGTCGCCGGGTTTATCGAGGAAGCGCGGCGCTCGGCCGCCCGCTCAGTCAACGCTGTGATGACGGCTACCTACTGGCTGGTGGGTCGCCGCATCGTCGAGCAGGAACAGGGCGGAAAGGCCCGCGCCGACTACGGAGAGGTCCTGCTCAAACAGCTGTCCGCCGACCTGGCCGCGCGCTTTGGACGGGGGTTCTCCCGCCAGAATCTCCAGCAAATGCGCCTGTTTTACCTGAAGTATCCGCCGGAGAAGATTTGCCAGACAGCGTCTGGCAAATTCGACGATCCCGCTGCGATTCGCCAAGCGGTATCTGGCGAATCGGGGGCCGTGGCAGCGAGTGTCATGGAGCTTGCCCAGGCCTTTCCGCTCCCGTGGTCCCACTATGTGCGCCTGCTTTCGGTCGCGAACGAGCACGCCCGAGCCTTCTACGAAACGGAAGCGCTGCGTGGGGGTTGGACCGTGCGTCAGATCAATCGCCAGATCGGTTCGCAGTTCTACGAGCGGACCGCGCTCTCGCAAAACAAGGCAGCGATGCTGAGAAAGGGCGGCGTGGCCAAGGCCGAGGATGTCGTCACGCCTGAAGAGGAAATCAAGAGCCCGTACGTACTGGAGTTTCTCGGACTCAAAGACGAGTATTCGGAGAGCGACCTCGAGGCCGGGTTGATCGCGAGGCTCGAGACGTTTCTCCTCGAACTCGGGGACGACTTCACGTTCGTGGGGCGTCAGCGCCGGCTTCGTGTTGGCGACGCGTGGTACCGAGTCGACCTCCTGTTCTTTCACCGCGTTCTGCGCTGTCTGGTCGTCATCGATCTCAAGCTAGACGAGTTCACCCATGCTGACGCTGGGCAGATGCACCTGTATCTGAACTATGCGCGTGAACACTGGACCCGGCCCGGAGAGAATCCGCCCGTCGGACTCATCCTGTGCGCAAAGAAGCACGACGCAGTGGCCAGATACGCACTTGAGGGCCTGCCGAATAAGATTCTCGCCGCCGAGTACCGTACGACTCTGCCTGACGAGCGGGCGATCGCCGCCGAGCTTGAGCACACGCGTCGGGTCCTTGAACAGCGGAGGGAACTGCCAACAAAGAGTCCGTCCAAGGCAACGGGCAAACGCAAGCGCAAACCTCGAACCTAGGTGAGCACGCGCAAGCACTGGATGCTCCTGGGGATCTTCTCTTGAAGGACTTTGGTGGTACCCGCTTTCCCAAGCGCGCGTCTGGGTGCAGAGGGATAGCGCCCTACTCTTAGCATTTCGCAGACTTCGCAGAATTTACATTATGTAAACTAGGCGTTAATTGTCGGGGGTTTTGCACTGAACATTCGCCTCGCTGGAGCCTTTCGGTGAGAGAATCGTGGTCGCTGCTTGTTGGTGGGCCCTGTTCGCCAGTCAGCGCGCGACGAGCCGTTACAGCCGGCCGAAGTCGTCTTTGCGAATCTCTCGATTCCGTCGGTCTCGATGGCTTCCGGTGCTTTGTCGAGTGCTTGCTGGTCGGAGTCGAAGAGTCCTCGCGCCGGGGCGGGAAACCCCAGGTTTTCGTGAGGTGGACCCCGAGTCGGTCGGGGAGGCGGGTGGTAGTCTCCTGCCTGAGGTCATCGCCCCTCGGGGGCAGGCGTCGGGAGATTGCGGCTCTCGCGGCGCGTTCGTGCGTCCGCGACAGGCCTTCGGGCCTCCAAATCGCGGCACTTGGCTCGGATTTGGCCTCCCGAACGGCTTGAGGCGCCCGTTGGCCATGATGGCCGATCCGGTTCGGGACGACCACCACGAGGAGCTATCTCCAATGCGCGGGGTCCATCGGACGGTTCGGATCACCCGAGCATTGCCCGATCAATGCCCCGCGTGAACGAAGATGGTTTGTTCGGTGTGGGACGAATCGCTAGGACGGAGTGTTCTGGACGAATCTTTCGGCTCTTTGACTTAAAGTCATTTTGAGCTCATGCATTTGGGATCGTAGCGCGCAAGGCCACCGTAGACCCGAATGTCAACTCGTCGATACTTCTTGTAGCACTCATCGAGTAGCCTACGATTCTCAAGGGTAGTGGGTCTCTCTAGCCTCTGGCATACGTCGTTGCCCGCATCCGCGTCGCTCTTCGCTTCGTAGTCCCCACGAGGGTAGCTTTTGATCGGGAGCGTGTTACTCGAAAGATCTTGTAGTTGCTCCTCGAAGGCCTTTGCTCGGGCTCCCGAGAGCGAATAGTTGTTGGGATACTTTTGGCGGCAAGATTGTTTGTCCGCCGTCTCGGCGACCCAGTTGCTTGGTCGCCGCGGATCACTGTGACCGACAATCTCCACCGCGTCGGGCTTGATCCTATCAAGCAAGTTCGCGAGGGCCTGAATCTTGTTGCCGGGGTCCTGAGTGAGCTCCGCGTCGCATGGTTTGAACAGCGACTCCACGGGCCAGCTCAGTAGGATGCTCCCCTCCATCTCGCAAAAGCCCGTGCGATGAATGTGCGCACTCCCCGAATCCGCAAGTGGGATTGCAGCCTCGCTCCAGATACTATCGTCCTCGCAGGTCAGCTTTTTGCCCGTCAGCTCATAAAGCAGATTGTTTCGCTGTGCTTGAGCCTGCGCGATCGCCGTGGGGCAACTTGTGAGTCTTGCTACCAGGCCCAGCAGTTCCTTCTTGAAAGCCGCGTCCGCGTCGTGTCTCTTCTGTGCCTTCCTTTCGGACAGTGCAACATCCTGCTTGATCTGCTCCACGGCAGCTTCCAAGCCGCGGAAGTCTGCGTCGTACTCGCCAGGAATGAAGCCGGTAAAGGTGCGTGAGCTGTCAACGCCTCCGGTGGAAAAAGAAATAGCAAGGAAAGACGCTGCAATGTGATTGATGAAATTGATTGAGCAGGAATCTGAACCCGAGCAGTAGTCCGTCGCCAACAGAACGTAATTGGCCTGCTGCGCTAGCGTCCGCCGTGCTGTAGGGCGGCGGAATCGTGGGGGTTTGGGGCCTCAGCGGTGTAGGCAGCGTGGCATGCGGTGCCGATATGGCTGAAACTGGGGATGGCTAATGGTTCCTACGGTCCGAACGAAAGCTCAGCCACCTCCATGTCGGTGTGGCGGAGATAGCGGGTGGCCAGCTCACAGCGCAGCTGATCGAGTTCCTGCTGATGGGAGGTGCCCAGGGCGCGCAGGCGGCGGCTGAGGGTGCGCTGGGACAGCCCCAGCTCGGAGGCCACGTGTT